>CALHPJ010000015.1 GCA_938036345.1 uncultured Thermofilaceae archaeon
TTCGGTGGGCTATAGCTGAGATCGAAAGCGAGGAATTGTCGCTAAGCAGGTACAACGACAAGGTCGTGCTGGCGGTTGCGAGAAGGCTCAGGGTGCCTTTACTCAGCTTCGATAAGCAGCTTCTGGCTCAAGCCGCCAAACACGGCGTCCAAGTGATCAACCCGTACGCTTCCGGCTAAACCCCCGGCCTCGCAGCCGAGCTGCTCGAGCCGCCGCCCCAATCTACCACTGCCGCTGCGGCCAGGCGATCAGCATGGGTTTAGCGACTTTCAAGACGGGGCCGCTCCGCACAGGCCTCGCCATCGATTGCGTGCCGGTGAATGCCGCCGCACCGCCTACTCGGTGCCCCGCCATGCGGGGTTTCCCGCGCTTTTCACAGCGTACCTGGAGTAGGCACTGCTTGCACTTAGCGTGGGGAGGAAAGCTTTCTCTCGGCGGCCCTCCTACTCAGTTATCGTGAACCTCCGCACGATTACCTTTTCGCGGCCGTCTTTCCGAACCCTTACGACAACCTCGCCCCACCGGTTTGGAGACGTGTACGTAGCGAAGTATCCCATCCGCACCTGCACGGGCTTGCCGTTCACCTCTACCTCCGCGCCCTCCTCGCAGACGCCCCTCACTATGACCATCAGCGGCCCCCAGGCAATCGGCCTCCACTCCGGGGGCTCGGTTAGCACAAGGGCTAGCGGCCTCTCCCTCACCCTCAGTATCTCCCTGACTATTTCCTCCCGTACCTCCAGGAGCTTGGCGGGATCCCTAACGTAGCCGGTGATCGATGGGAGCGCCTTGCGACACAGCTCGAGCGCCCTCCTCTCGAAAGGCAGCTCGAGGGCTTTCCCGCCCAGCTCCCTCTTCGCAGCCGCGATCTCCCTCTCGAGCAGCTTGAGAAGCTCGTAGTCCTCCAGCCCGTCCCTCATAGCCTCCAGCCGCAGGCTCGGCAGGGGTCCCCGCTTGCCGGGGTAAACTATGTGTGTGTCGCCCGGCGGCAGCTGGGGGTTGAGCTCCCTGAAGGGGTCGCCGTGCCACCAGTTGTAGCCCCAGTGGAGGAAACCCCTCAGGTCGTAGGCGTAGTTAATCCAGTGGAGAATGCGGGTCTTCAGCAGCGGGAAGTCGATGAAGCGGTTCGGGTACCTACCCTGCGGGTTGAGGCACGTGTAAAACCACAGCTCCCTCCCCTCCCCCCTCGCCGCCTCGTATTCGTCCATCCACTGCTCGTAGTGGTGGAGCGTTGGTACCCAGATCTCCAGATCCCCGCCGAAGCCGACGGTCTCGATGGCGTCGATCCTGCGGAGGCCGGGGGCGAACTCCTTGACCATTCTCGAAACCCTCCTCCACTCCTCGATGCCGTCCTCCGTCGGCTCGTCAGCGACGTGGATGAGGGCCCTGTCGAGCCAGCCCCTCTCCTTGAGGTGCTCCTCCAAAGCCCTCAGCAGGTGGGGTAGCACGAGCTCTCCGGGCTCCGTCCTGGTATCGCCGGGCCCGTAAACCACTTGGAAGCTCCTCAACTCGATCTCGCGCCCGCCCCACTGCTTGAAGCCGGCGACGTGGGTGATCTCGATGAGCTCAGCCCCGCTCCTGAGGAGGATCTCCACGTACCTGTCGAAGACCGAGAAGTCGAACCTGTAGCCGTCGCCGCCCCTGTAGACCTTTATCGTCTCGAGCGGGACCCAGAACACGTTCTGCCGGTACTCGACCATGAACTTCACCCAGCGCTCGAAGGGGCTCCAGAACCCCTCGCTCCAGAGCTCCACGCCGTGGATCTTGGCGATGTTCCAGACGCTGAACCAATTCGTAACGTACAGGCTCCTCTCGCTCGGCAGCGTAACGGGGTGGACGAGCAGGGCCACCTCCATCCTCGCTTCAAGCTCCCCGGCCCTGGCCACCACGTAGCCCCTATACTCGCCCGGCTCCGCGTCCCGCGGGACGTAGATGCGCAGGTAGCACGGCTGAGTTACACCCGCCTCGAGGTCCACCTCCTCCGTCTCCTCGAGGATGGGGTCGGGGACCTCGCTGGGAGCCCTCCTCTCCAGCTCCTCCGGCGGCGCGGGCGAGTTGAAGGTGAGGGGTATTGAGCCGACGAAGAGCGCCTTCACGTTGCCGGCACCGATGACCCCCTTCTCCGACTTAAGGTCGGTTACCTCGAGCCGCAACCCCTTCAGGTTCTGGCTGCTCCAGACACCGAACATGCTGCCGACGTACTCGTTCCTCACAGCGGATAGCCTGAGCGCTTCGCCAACTCTCGACGGGGGTGTGTCCTTGTACACCCTCTCCAGAGGCCTCGCGGGGAAGACGATAATTTCCGCCGTGCCTCCCACCGCCCTTACCGCGCGCCTCTGGTAAAAAACAACTGCGGAAGCAGCGGCGAGCAGCAGGATTACCGCCCCCAATGGCCAAGCGGTTCTACGGCGCACGCCTCACCCCTGCCAATACATAGGACGGAGGTACTTAACGCGATCGCCCGGGGAAGCCGGCGCTGCCTTAGCTCGCATGCAGGCGGAGTGGCGGTAACCGGGTGCTGCCGCCCGAGGCTCGTACCCATCAGGCGCGCCGGAGCCCCTGCTGGAGTGAGCCGCCGAACCTAGCCTTAAGGTACTCGAGCATCCTCCTGGCGCTCTCGATGGAGTCGCCGGGTGGGTGATCGTGCTCGACGATGTACCACTCGGCGCCGGACTTCTCCGCCGCTGAAATCACCGCTTCGAAGTCGATTACCCCCTGCCCCACCTCCGCCATCTCCCTTGTCCGCTCGTCCTTCATATCCTTGAGGTGCAGGAGCGGGCACCTACCCCTAAGCGAGCTGATCACGGCGACCGGGTCGAAACCGGCGTACTTGACCCAGTAGACGTCCGGCTGGAAGAAGACGTAGCGCGGATCCGTCTTCTCAACCAGGTGCCAGTAAATGGGCTTGCCCCCGATGCTGCGCTCGAACTGGACGGAGTGGTTGTGCATCGCCAGCCGCAGGCCGCGCTCGGCGGCCTCCATCCCCAGCCGGTCCATCTCAGCCGCCAGGCCGTCTAGCTCGCCCTCGCTCGAAATGCTCCTGGTATCCGGCTCGGTCACCACGAACTCCAAGCCGAGCTCGCTTGAGTAGCGGAGGACGCCGTCCGGGTTTTCACGCAGGCTCCGGTACGCGATGTGCGCCGAGACCGGCTGCAAGCCAACTTGCTCGAGGAAACCCTTGAGCTCCATTGCGCCCATGTTCATGAAAGGGTGCCCCGCGAACTCAACGGCCCCGTAGCCGGCTTCAGCCACCCGCCTGAGCGCGCGCTGCCACTGGGCGGCGACCTGGTCCCTCACTGTGTAGAGCTGCAGGGCTACCCGCACAACTCCAGCTGCAGCGGGTGGGTGAAAAGCGTTGCGGGCAGCTTAACCGGGCTTCGGCGGGAGGCGCCGGGTTAGACAAGCTCGACACGCACTTCCAGCCCCGTGAGCTTAGCGAAAGCCTCGGCCTTAGCGGCGAGGCGGGCTTGGTCTACGAGGCCGCGCTCGGCGCCGTTTACGAGCAGGACGAGTTTCGAACCCCTCTTCTCGGAGCCCACGTAGACACCCTCCCCCTCGTAGGCGTTCCCGAAGGTGTCGCCCAGCCGGATCGCCGCGGCGACGAGCTGCGCAGCCTCCCCCAGCTCGCGCAGGCTTTTATCGCCGAGCAGGTCCGTCTGCCTCCCGTGGTGGAGCACGGCCTTGGCCACGACCTCCGGGTTGCAGCACTCCCTCACCTCCTCCAGGTTCAGGGCGAACGCGGCTCCAACCTCGTGGTGCCGCTCCTCCCAGCCGAGCGCTCTGCCCACGTCGTGCAGCAGCCCGGCGGCGTAGGCGTCCCGGAGGTCGCCGGCGCTCAGTTTGAACGCGTCCCCCACGGCCTCGAGCGCGTCGAGGGCCACCCCAGCCACCGTTGAGGCGTGGTCGCCGTAGGCAGCCCAGTACCTGAGCGCTCCAACCCCCACCCTCTTTAAGCGCTCGACAACCCGGCCAATCCACTGAGCGCCGGCTAGCCTTCGAGCCCTGAGGAACCAGCGCAGAGCCAGAGCCTGGGACGGGGTTTCGCCCACGAAGCCCAGCCTGCGCACGCGGCTGACCACCTCCCCGTCCGGTAGGCCGTCCCTCAGGCACAGGAGCATGGCTACAGTGACCCCGCTCCTCCCTATACCCCCTCGGCAGTGCACGAGCACGCCGTCGCCAGCCCTGAGGCGCTTCAGAACGGGCAGCACGACGTCCGCCAGCACCCCCTCGAAAGCCCTGTAGGAGAAGTCGGGGATTGGGTACTCCAGCTTCTCCACGCCCGGCGGGAGCTCGTAGCTGCACTCGCCCTCCGTTAAGTCTACAACCAGCTTCACCCCCCTGCGCGCGAGCGCTGAGAGAAGCTCTGTCTCCGGGCACGAAGACCAGTAGAGGTTCCCCAGGTCCCTGAGCTTGGCCACGGTGGGGAGTGCGGCGGCGCGATATAAAGCTGGCCTCGCCGCAGCCTGAGCCGGGCCTACTTCTTCACCATCTTGTACCTCTCGTACAGCATCGTCACCTTGTCGCCCTCTATGAAGAACTCCGCCTCCACCCTCCTCCCGTACGAGACCGTGTAGAACAGCGCGTAGTCCTCCCCAACCTTCACGGGCGCCAGCGGTGTGGAGCTCTCGGTTAGGAGGTCCCTGTACTCGAGCATCAGGAAGTCCCCGCGCCTCCTCACCTGGAGGCGGTAGGAGCCCCGGAAGGACTCGTAAGTGCCCTGGAGCTTGTCGAGCACCCTATCCACCTTTATCAGCGGGAGCTGCTCCGGGTCCCTGCCCAGCAGCGCCGAGAGCGCGTACACCCCGATAATCGAGAGCGGGTACCCCGACGAGTTGGCTAGGACGACTACGCCGGCGCGCTCCCTCGGCGCGTAGCCCATGAACGCCGTGTGGACAAGCACCGAGCCGCCGTGGTACACCAGGCGCGTATCCCAGAACCGGTCCGTGACGATGAGGCCGTACCCGTAGCCCTCGTCTCCGAAGAACCCTCCCGGGAAGCTCGCGTGCCTCGCCTCCATCAGCTCCACGGACTCGCGCGAGACCAGGCGCGCCCCCTCCAGCTCCCCCCTGTTCGCGAGCAACGCCACGTACCTGGACATGTCGAGGCAGTTGCTCAGCAGGCCGCCGTCCGCCGTAGGCCCGTAGGGGAACCTACTCCTAACGTGCTTCCCCTCGCGACTCAGGATGTACGGCGCCGCGGCGTCGGGGTCGCTCGCCACCTCGCTCTCGCTGAAGTAGCTCCGATTCATCTTGAGCGGCTTGAGGATCCTCTCCCGAACGAAGTCCTCGTAGCGCATCCCGCTCGCCCTGGAGACCACCATCCCCACCAAAGCGTACCCCTCGTTCAGGTAGAAGAACCGGGAGCCGGGCTCCGCGGCAACCCACTCCTCGTAGCCCGACATGTAGGAGAGCACGTCCTCGGGCGACGCTACCGGTGTCCAGACCGCGTCGAGCCCCAGGGAGCCCCTTATGAGGCCCTCGGCGTAGGCGAGCGCGGGGATGCCGCTCGTGTGGGTTAAAAGGTGGTGGATCGTCACCGGCTTACCCCTCACCCTCAGGTCAGCCGGCACGTGCTTGGAAACCGGGTCGTCGAGCGAGAGCCGCCCCTCCTCAGCCAGCATCATTACCGCCAGGGCCGTGAATGACTTCGTCACGGAGCCGATCCCGTAAACGGTCCCAGCCGTGGCCGGGAGCCCCTTCTCCAAGTCCCTGAAGCCGAAACCCCTCGCGTACGCGATCTCCTCCCCCTTGGTGAGCGCCAGGCTCAAACCCGGTATGCGGGTGGCCGACATCTTCTCCAGGATGAACGACTCGACCTTAACTAGGGCGTCCGCCACAGGGGAAGGGGGTTCGGCGGGTATAAGCGTTTTTGTCCCAGCGGGGCGCTGGCGGCAACGTTTTATGGGCGTCTTTCTACTGCGGCACGTGGAGGGAAGCGAAATTGAACACCTGCTTGGGCTTAGGGGAAGGCTTGAGAGGATCCTCCGCGACAACATAATCCCGTTCTGGTACAGGACGATCGACAGGGAGGGCGGCGGCTACATCCTGAACCACGACATTGCGGGGAGGTCGCTCGGCGGGGGCACTAAGATGGTCGTGACCCAGGCGAGGATGGTTTGGTACTTCTCGATGCTGTACCGCAGCGGGTGGGCCGGGAAGGAAGCCCTGGAGGCCGCGGAGCACGGGGTGTCGTTCCTCAGGGAGAAAATGTGGGATGAGGAGCACGGGGGTTTCTACTGGGAAGTCGACGCGAAGGGCAACGTTATTCGGGACTTCAAGCACATGTACGGGCAGGCGTTCGGCCTCTACGGTTTATCCGAGTACGCGCTGGCCAGCGGCAAGAGGGAGGCGGCGGACTTCGCGAGAGAGGTTTTCGAGGTTATCGAGCGGGCGCACGATGGCGAGTACGGGGGGTACCGCGAGTTCTTCAACCGCGATTGGAGCCAGCCGCAGCAGGCGGGAAGCCCCGTGGGGCCCGCGGGCGCGAAGATGATGAACACGCACCTGCACCTGATGGAGGCCTACACGGCGTTTTACGAGCTGACAGGGGACGAGCTCGCTAGGCAACGGCTCGCGGAGATGATCCTGATAATGGCCAGCACGGTGGTCGACATGCGCTCCGGCGCCTGCATAGACCTGCACGACTCGAGGTGGAGGCCCCTGCCCTCCGGGGACGAGCTCAGGGTTTCGTACGGACACAACCTGGAGGCGCTCTGGCTGGTGGCCGAGGCCTGCGGCTTCATAGGCGTACCGGTGGGGCTGCTGCTCAACTACTTCGAAACGGTCTACGACTACTGCGTGAGATTCGGCTTCGACCACGAAAAGGGCGGGGTTTATGACAGCGGGCCGCTGAACCGGCCTGCGGATAAGCTGGAGAAGATCTGGTGGGTTCAGGCCGAGTCGCTGGTCGCGATGGCCTACCTCTACAAAATTACGCGCGAAAAGCGGTTTCTCCAGGACCTTGAAAAGCAGCTCCACTGGGTAGAGAGGTACCAGGTGGATTGGAGCAACGGGGACTGGTTCGAAGTCGTCCTGCCGGATGGGAGGCCGGCTGGCTCCAAGGCGCACATATGGAAGTCCGCGTACCACAACGGGAGGGCCATGGTGAAAACAATCCAGGTGATAGACTCCCTAGTCGGGAAGTAAAAAGATTCTTGCCTAGCGCTCTTTCTCGATAACGAACGCCTTCCCCTGGAATGGGTCCAGCCTAACTTTCAGGGATAACTCCCCTCCGCCCAGGGGTGCGCCCAGCTGCTCGCCGCTGAAGAAGTCCTTGACCGCGTACTCGCCCTCTGAGTTGACGCGAACGGTTACTGTGGACTCAGCCGGCTCCCTGAGGTGGTTGACCGCCAGCAGCATTAGCCGCCCTCCATCGGGCCTCCTCCAGACGCCCACCTCGACCGCCGGGTTGCTGGAGGTCGCCGGCGGGCGCACACCGGCTTCCCTAAGCGCGCTCATGACCATCTCTCGAACCGCCTCGTTCCAGCGGACTACGAAGGGGAACATCACGGCCAGGTCGTAGTAGCCCGGGTAGTTGGCGTAGTCGTAGCCGAGCATTGTGGCGGCTTTCACAACCATCCCTCTACCCCTCTTGGATACCACGACCGCGGGCTCCCCGTCCTCGAACCTCGCGGCGACGGCGCCTCCGGCCGCGCTGAGGTTCTCGCACATACCGCTGACTCCGACCGGGATGACCTTCCCGCTCAAGTCGCTCAGCCAGGGGACGGCCGAGCTAACGGTGTAGGCTACGTGCTCGGCAGCCGGGCTGGAAACCAGCTCGGGGTACACCTGCTGGAATTCGCCGGTGCCCTCCCCCGCGTAGTCGAGGATCAGGGTACCGCCCCCCTCGACGAACTCGCGGATTTTGCCCGACACGTCGGGCGGGAGCGCCGGGCAGCCGACCGCGCAGAGCACTTTGTACCCGCGCCTCTCGAGGATGCCATCTAGGACCTGCTGCTCCGAGATTACGTCGACTGGCACGCTGCTCCGCGCCAGCAGGGTGTAGAACAGCAGGTTGTTCATGTAGTAGAGGTCGTTCCTCTTCATCTCCATGCTCGTCCAGGAGTATAGCAGGGCGACCTCGGCCCTCTGCATCTCGTACCCCTCCAGCTCCCTCACGAGAGCCTTGTAGATCTCGTTCGCCTCCTTCGTGGAGTACCAGAGGTCGAGGGCCCTCCAGTCAACCCACCAGACTATGCCGAGGGAGCCGTGTATGAGGCACGAGTAAACCTGCTCAACCGTGCTGCCGGGCGGGATCCTGTACCCCATCCACGAGTTGAAGGCCTGTCCGTTCGCGGTGTAGAGCTTATCGAAGCCCATCGCAGACCTAACCAGGTCCTTGATGTACTCGTAGACGTAGATCACGTACCGGTGGTCGAACTCGAGCGGGTACATGTCCTCGTGCCCGACGTCTATGACCCTGGCCATCCGGAATATGTCGTTGCCCGAGTACACGCACTGGTAAGTGCAGGGGTAGAAGTCGTTCAGCTCGTGCGTAGCCAGGAGCGGCGCGATGCTTTTCGCATACCTTATCAGCTCGTCGAGGAAGCTCGGGATCACCTCCGCGTGGTAGTCGAGCCACTCCTTCCACAGGCTGGGCCTCTCATCGCTTCTCGGGGGCTCGAGCTCCTCCCAGCTCGCGTAGCCGGTCCCGTGCCTGGCGTTGAACCGCTCGATGGAGCCGTACTTCCTCTTCATAGCTTCCCTGAACTTCTCGGTGCAGTGCTTGCAGTAGCAGCAGGGCTTCAGCGGGCCCCCGCCGAACTCGGGCACGTCGTTCCTGTAGTAGGCCTCGTGGACGAAACTGATGAGCGGCAGCCCGCCGATCCTGTACAGGGCGGGGTGGCTCCCGAACCTCTCCAGGAACTCCCTCACCAGCTTTTTGGCTGCCTCCATCAGGAAGGGGTGGTTAAAGCATCCGATGTTCCAGTACCTCGGGTCGTCCGACGTGGTACCGTCGTAGTTGACGATCTTCACCTCCGGGTGTTCCTCGATCGACACGTAAGGGTTCAGCACCGGCGTTACCCTTAACCCTAGGGAATAAGCCCTGTCGAGCATGTAGCCCAGTACGTCGTTCCCGGCGTCGGATATCAGCAGCCAGATGGACGTGGCGCCCGCCTCCTTCACAGCGCTGAGGATCCTATCGACCTCGCTCCTAGCTCCCTCCTCTCTTCTCGGCACGAAAACGTAGGCGGCGACGATGGGGTCCCGGAAGTAGTCCCGAGGAACCATCTCAAAGCACCCCTGGCAGAGGTCAGATGGTCGGTAATATACCTGCTTACCGCGGGGAGGCGCCGGCTCCACGGTCGCGCGCTCCCTGGCGCTAAGCGGCGATTCAGTTATATATTATTCCTGTGTAATATTGTGGCGTGCTGGAAGGCTGCGTTTGGAGCGGCGAAGAGCTGCTGAAAGCCCGCACGTTTCTGCAGCTTGTCGCACCGGATTTTGCCCAGGATACCGTAGCCGTGGCCGAGGAGGGGGCCGGGCGCACGCGCTTGAGGCTAAGCTTCCTCAAAGAGGGGAGGGTCGTTAACACCGTAGAGGTTTACGTAGTGCGGGACGGGGAGGGGAATATTGCCAGGGTAGAGCCGGCTGATGGACCCACAGAGGGCGCCCCGGCCGCGCTAGGGAAGATCGAGGTGCTGAACTGGCACCACTACAACTCGCTCTCAGCCGTGGCAAAAAGGCTCATGGGTGTAGAGGTTATATTCACCCTGCCGCCTCAGGAAGCCCGCAGGGCCAACAGGATCTTCAACCAAATCTTCCACGAGTGCCCCTTGACTCTCCAACCATACGGGTACTTCGACAAAGCCACAGGCGAGTTCGTCATAACAAACCCCGAGACGCCTACGCCGTGGATAAACTACATCGGCCAGGGGGACTACGGGGGGATAGTGTCGAACACGGGCGGGGGCTACTCCTTCGACCGGGATCCCCGCAACCGCAGGGTCACCAGGTACCGGTACAACGCGATCCCAGCCGACCAACCAGGGCGCTACGTGTACATCAGGGACGAGCTCACAGGCGACTTCTGGAGCCCCACCTGGCAGCCGGTGAAGAAGGAGCTCGACTGGTACGAGTGCAGGCACGGGCCCGGCTACACGAGGATCAGCAGCCTGTACAAGGGCGTTAGGGCTTCCATCCTCTACTTCGTCCCCCCAAACCCGCCCTTCGGCGAGTGCCCAGTCGAGCTGCACGTTCTAGAGCTGAGGAACGAGAGCGGGAGCGTCAAAAAGCTCAGGCTCTGGACTTACGAGGAGCTCTGCTACTGGGACGCGCTCATGGACCAGACGAACCTCGACTGGGCCCAGCAGATCGTCTCGAGCTACGTGAAGGACGGCATCATCGTGACGGGGGTCCAGTTCCGCCCCACCCGGACCTTCTTCGCGAGCAGCGAACCACCGGACGGCTACGACACCGACCGCGAAGCCTTCGTCGGGGTGTACGGCGACCTCTCCAAGCCCCAGGTTGTCGTGAACGGTAGGTCGTGCCGCAGCCTGGCCTCGCGGGGGAACAACATCGCCTCGCTGAGCCACTACGTGGAGCTGAAGCCGGGGGAGGGGAGGAGGATAGTCTACATCCTCGGGATCACGGATAACCAGAGCTTGATAGAGAAAACCGTGGAGTACTACCGCGACTACAGGAACGTGGAGAAGGCGTTCGAGGACCTGAGGAGGAACTGGGAGGAGTACCTGGGCAAGCTGCGGGTTGAAACCCCGGACGAGGAGGTGAACGCGATGGTGAACTACTGGAACGCGATCCAGTGCCGCGCCAACCTCTACTGGTCCAGGTTCGTATCCCTCTATGACACGGGGTTGAGCAGGGGGTTCGGGACGAGGGACTCGGCCCAGGACACACTCGGCACGGTGCACGCGGAGCCCGAGCGCGTGAGAAGGGTGCTGAAGATGCTCTGGGGGCTGCAGTTCAAGGACGGGCACACCTGGCACCTAGTCTTCCCGCTGACGGGCGAGGGCGGGCCCGGGCACGCAGCCGAGATGCCGTGGAGGCCGCAGTGGTTCAGCGACGACCACCTGTGGCTCGTGTACGCCACCTGCAACTACGTACGCGAAACGGGCGACTTCGACTTCCTCAGCGAGAGGGTGCCCTACCAGGACGATAAGGGGGAGGAGGCCATCTGGGAGCACATGCAGAGGGCCGTGGAATTCACTCTGAGGAAGCGCGGCTCCCACGGCCTACCCCTGCTGGGCTTCGCTGACTGGGACGACACGATGAACCTGGACCACGGCTCGGAGACCGCCGAGAGCGTCTGGACAGGCATGCTGTTCTGCAGGGTGATGCTGGACCTCGCCGACCTCTGCAGGGCCCGCGGGGACCAGGCGGGCGCAGCGCGGTTTGAGCAGCTCCACAGGGAGATGGCCGAGGCCATAAACAGGGTCGCCTGGGACGGCGAGTGGTACGCGAGGGCTTTCGACGACAAGGGTAGGCCCGTCGGCGTGAAGGGTGAGAAGTACCACTGGATAAGCCTGATCCCCCAGGCGTGGGCCGCCATCGCGGACCTCGGCAACCGCGAGAGGGCCAGGGAAGCGCTGGAGAGAGCGGTAGCGCACCTGAACACGCCCCTGGGGTTGAGGCTCATGAGGGACGCGATCAACAGCAAGAAGGCTAGCGTGGAGGAGATCGATTACGAGAGCCTGGACCGCTACGGCGGGACCGCCACCTACCCGCCCGGCCTCAAGGAGAACGGGGGCATCTTCAACCACGCCAACGCGTGGGCTGTGGTGGCCGCGGCCAAGCTCGGGTTGGCCGACCTCGCCTACAGGCTCTACCGCCAGATGCTACCCCTCGCCAGGAGGGACCAGGACACGCTGAAGGCTGAGCCCTACGTCTACTCCCAGAACGTGGCCGCCCCCGAGCACCCGCAGTACGGGTTGGCGCGGAACTCCTGGCTCACCGGGACCGCCTCCTGGGCGTACGTCGCCGTCACGCAGTGGATCCTGGGTATTAGGCCAACGTTCAACGGCTTGAAGGTAGCGCCCTGCATCCCCGAAAGCTGGAGCGGCTTCAGAGCCGTGCGAGTTTTCCGTGGCGTAACCTACCGGATCACTGTTAGGAGGGTGGGCAGGGGGAGCAAGGTTTCGCTGAAGGTCAACGGCGAGCCGGTCTCCGGCGACGTCGTGCCATTCCCGCCCGAGGGGGTGGACGTAGTCGACGTCGAGGTGGACCTCGGGGAGTAGCTGCGCGGCGGGCGCTCAAGCCGGCTGTCTATTTTATGCAGTTTAGGGGAGGCTAAACTGCGCAAAATACCAACCCAAGGGGCGCCCGCGCCGCAAGCTCTGGGAGCGGGGACTTTGAAACCGAGGCGGGGTGAGGGGCGGCAGAGATAAATGACCCGGCAGGCCTGAGCGGGCTGTGGCGAAGGAGTACGCTTTCGAGTGGATCGAGAGGAACGGGAACAGGCTCATCCAGATCTCCGATGCGATTTGGGAGTACGCGGAGCTCGGCTTAATGGAGTACAAGTCGTCGGAGCTCCTCGCCGACGAGCTTGAGAGGCACGGCTTCAGGGTGGAGCGCGGGGTCGCCGGTATGCCGACCGCCTTAGTAGCCACCTGGGGCGGCGGGAAGCCCGTCATCGGGATCATGGGGGAGTACGATGCCCTGCCGGGGCTCTCCCAGAAGGTCTCTCCGCGGAGGGAGCCACTCAAGCCGGGTGCCCCCGGTCACGGCTGCGGGCACAACATCCACGGCACCTCCGGGATGGCCGCGGCTATCGCGGTGAAAATTGCGATGGAGAAGAGCGGGGTAAGTGGCACGGTGAAGTTCTTCGGCTGCCCAGCCGAGGAGAACTTCAGCGGCAAGGTGTTCATGGTTCGCGACGGGGTGTTTGACGGCGTGGACGCTGTGCTGAGCCACCATCCGGGTACTATGAACGCCGCTACGCTCAAGAGCAGCCTTGCGATAAACTCGGCTAAGTTCCACTTCTACGGGAGAGCGTCCCACGCCGGGGCTTCGCCCGAGGAGGGCAGGAGCGCCCTGGATGCCGTCGAGCTGATGAACATCGGCGTGGAGTTCATGCGCGAGCACATCTCGCAGGACGCCAGGATCCACTACGTTATAGAGAGGGGCGGCGAGCAGCCGAACGTTGTCCCTGAGTATGCCCGCTGCTGGTACTACGTGCGAGCCCCCGAGAGGGAGCAGGTGGAGCAGATATACGGCTGGGTGGTGGACATCGCTAAGGGCGCCGCTCTAATGACGCAAACGCTCCTCAAAGTCGAGTTCGTGGAGGGGATCTACAACCTCATCCCCAACAGGGTTCTGGCCGAGCTGGTGGTGAAGAACATGCGAGAGGTGGGGCTTCCCGAGTACAGCGAGGAGGATCTCAGGTTCGCCGAAGAGGTAGCCAAGACGATTCCCCGGGAGGCGAAAATCAACCAGTTGAGGAAATCCGGGAGACCCGGCTGGGAGAAGCTTATCGATAAGCTGATCGACGACGAGGTGCCGGATCCGTGGGGCGAGGGCGAGGTTAGCCACGGCTCTACAGACGTAGCGGACGTCAGCTGGCAAGCCCCGACCCTCGAGTTCAGCACGGCCGCCTGGGTTCTCGGAACCCCCGGGCACTCGTGGCAGAGCACGGCTCAATCAGCCGCCGGCATCGGGCATAAATCGCTCATTTTCGCATCGAAAGTCCTGGCAGCGGCGGTTCTGGACTTGCTCGCTCAACCTGAAATCCTGGAGAGGGCAAAGAGGGAGCACAGGGAGAGGCTTGCTGGCCGCACGTACAAGCCGCCGATACCACCCGACCATAAGCCGCCGCTGAACGCCTGGGGGGAGTAGCCGCAGCGCGATCTCTTGCGCGAAACCCCAGCTCTACGTAACGCTTGTCGACCTCCTCTGCGGCTGGTGGGCTAGCTGATGCACGCCCAATGCGGTACAGCGGCGCCGGAAACGCGTGGCAGCCGGCGGCTCGGTGGACTCCAATCCCGCTAGCGGAGGCTGCGATGCCCGGGAAGGCGTTTGCGGGAACGAGCTCGGAGCTAGCGCTTCCTCGCGTACCGGTTTAAGCGCTGGGCGAGCTCCCTCAAGCTAGCCGCGTGGGCTTTCGAAAGATCTTCTACGGATGCAAACTGGTTAACGTTCTGAACCGCAAAGTGCCCCACCGGCAGCATACCGAGGTTTGAGCATAGCTGCCTAAGCTCGCTTAGGACGCCGAAACCACCCCAGCCGGCCGACACGGTTACAAACCCCACCGGTAGTTCCGCGTACTCTTCGTACAACGTGTCGAGGAGCATTTTCAGCTCGCCGGAGTAGCTTCGGTTGTACTCCGGTGAAACTATCACGAGGGCTTCAGCCTCGATTACCTCCTTCCTAAACCTCTCCACGAGGGCATCGCCGTCGCCCCTACGTGTGAAGCAAAGCGGGTAATCCCTGACGTCAATGAGGTCGGCGTCGATGCCCAGCTCCCTGAGACCCTCCATAACAAACCTCGCTACGAGTTCAGACTTGCGCCCATCCCTACCGGTTCCGAGAACGACCTTGACCTTCACCCGTGTACCCCTGCGGCAGGCGCCGGTGACCCCTCCCCTGCGGCGCCTTTAAACCTTAGCGTGCGCCGCAGCTGTAAGGCCTCCGGGCGCCAAGGCGGCGGAGACCCTCCAACTGCCCGGGGAGGTAGCGGTTTCCAACCGGGTGCTCGCCGCTGCTCCTCAAGCCGCCCCCTCGATCCCCGCCGGGAACTCTAGGGGGAGCCGCTTGATTAGCTCCCTCTTCCTCAGCCTTTCCCTCTCGGGTTTAAGGGAGAGAGCCCTGCACCCCAGCCGCCGCTATCACGTAGCAATCGACGATCGCCAACCCCAAGGTCTTCTTCAACCCGCCCGCTCTCAGCGCCACCCCTCCGCTAGCTGGGCAACGCTCGCCCTGGCAGTCAGCCAGAGAGCCAGGAGGAGAGCTTCCCCGTTGGGATCCCCGACGCCCGCGAGGGCGTAGATCTTGGAGGCTACGTAGAGCACTTCGCTCAGAGTCGGAAGCGTGACGTAAAGGGACACGCCGCCTTTGCGCGCATTCCCGAAGAGCTGCTCGACCCCCCTTGAACGGGGAGTTGGGGAGTATGCGCTCAACTACTACGTTCGTGTCCACCACGTACCCGGAGCAGCTGCTCGACCAGGCTCGGGTCCACGTCAACCTCTCTCGGCCTCAGGGGCTTTAGGACCACGAAGCCGGGGCCGCCTCGGCCAGAACTCGCCTATCCCTGCCGCTTGGCGCAGCGCCTTCGGCAGGATGGCCACGCCCTCCCCCCGACTTTCGGGATAACTCTCACGAACGGTTCTGTAAGATTGTTGAACCGATTATTATGTTAACCCGAACTCGGAAGTGAACTCCGTGAGGGCTCACCCTCCACGTGCCGCGGGGCCTCAACCCTACCGGCTCGAGCGGGGTGCGCTGAGGATGTATTCCAGCGCGTCCCTCGCCCCACTCTCCCTATCAAGCTGGGAGAGGTGCTGGTAGGCTCTCACCGCGTACACCGCTGCCGTGAGGAGCGCGTGCGCCAGCGCCGTGGTCAGCGCGTAGAACGGCCGGTTCAGCGCCGAGAACGCTACCGCGTAGATCAGGTACGTGTTCCTCCTCCCGTCGACCAGGGCGAACGTCCTGTCGAAGCGGGAGTACCTCTTCAGCGGGATCCCTGTAATAAGGGCGAACTGGTTGTAGATGTGGCGCACGAACGAGTCGATGACGAGGAAGAGGAGACCCAGGGTTAGCGCGCCGAACCCCCAGCCGCGGAGGGCTAGACCCACCGCGAAGGAGGCGTAGAGCGCCTGCTCGTAGAGCGCGTCAAAGGAGTGCTCGAGGCCGCCCAGCCTCGTTGCGATCCCCCGGACCCTGGCGAGCTTCCCATCGACGCCGTCTAGCACGCCTATGAAGTAGGAGAAGGCAGCGGCCTCGAGAAACCTACCACCGAGGAACATGAGGATCGCCGGGATGGCGAGGAGGTTGACGAGGATTGTAACCCTATTCGGCGTCACGAGCCTGCTTCGGGCGACCAGCCTGACGATGGCGTTCTCCACCGGTGCGTTAATGAGGGAGGTGAGGTGGACGCCCTTCTGGGCCCACTTTAGCAGCGCCGCCTCGGCTCCGGGCTCGCGCGCTGGAACGCAGGCTGGCCTGTGCCTGGGCTCGACCACCTCGTCCAGCTCCACCGAGGGAGCGGCGCGCTTCAGCGCGTCTAGCTCGTCCAGCCTAACCGCGGTGGACTCGCTAACTGGGATCTTCGCGATAACGGTGCGTCCCCTGTGCACCCCCACAGCGCCGGTTTCAGCCTCTAGGATGCGCCGCACGGCTTCGGGCGCTACGAGGAAGGATGAGTCCACGAGAACGACCTCGGGGGGTTCGAGGTTGAGTACGCCGTCGCACTCAGTGACGGACACGGGCAGGTTGTTGAGCATCGACAGCAGCTCCTTGACGCCCTGCAAGGCTTCGCGCTCGGCCACGATGCGTATCTCGCCCGCGCCGAACTCCCTCACAAGCAGGATCCACCGGAGGAGCAGTGGTGTCCGGTAGTGCCTCAGCAGGGACTCGCTACCCGCGAGAATGTAGGCTCTAGCTGCCATGCTCGACCACCGAGGCCACTCTGCTGGCGAGCAGCCTGAGTAACCCCTTGAACGTCCTGCGCAGCTCCTTGATGAAGCTGTAGAGCAGGAGCGAGGTTAATGCGAGAAGCGTTAGCGCGGCAGCCGTTGAGAGGAAGGCGCCGAACGAAGGCGCACTACGCAGCGCCGGAGGTATGTAGAGAAGCGCTAGGACGCTGATTGCCAAGTACAGGAGGTTTGTCGCAATACCCCTGGCGGAGCTCTCGGTAACTCTGAGGAGGGAAGACAGCTTAGCGGAGAGGACGTCGACGAGGCCCCGAACTCCGACCAGGATGCGGTACCCGTAGTAGATGACTAGGACAAGCCAACACATAGAGAAGAGGTCGTCCGTTGTAAGGGCGAGAGCCCCAAAGCTGAGGGGCAGCCCCCTCAGCGCGTGCTGGGCGAGCCACAGCAACGTTAGAGCGATGGCTAGCTTGAGGCTGTTGACCACCACGATCTCCACGCATCGTTCAACTGGGCTAGGCTGCTTTTCAACGCGCGGAGTCGGCGGCACCTTGCGCACGCTGGCTTGCGGCAGGGTAGTGAACAGGCTGGCTGCCGAGGCGATGCCGGATGCGAGCCAGAGCAAGAGGAAGAGGGGCCACTGCCCAATAAGCGGGGCGAAAACCGCCGAGAGGAGCAGCAGAGGACGGTCCGCGATTGCCGCTAGCGGACTCTGGGCAGCCGCAAGCCGCTTCGTGGCCTCCGACACGGTGGCGCTGGCAAGCCCCAGCAGGGCTAGGAGTTGAGCCGGACCCTGGAACCAGCCTTGCCCGAGCCAAGCTACGGTTGCCAGCAGCGCCGCGTTATAGAAGACAGACGCGGCCAGGGATAGAGCCTTCAACGACCCGCTGTCGCCATGCAGCGACACCAGCAGCTCCCGGGTGTCTGCCAGAAGCAGGGCGGCGTACGAGAGCGCTGGTAGTAGGGGCGCGACGGCGTTGAGGGCGGCGAGCGCGAAGGTGAGCGCGGCTAGCGCGACCTCGGCGAAAGCCAGCTTTACGGCGGCTTCAACCCTTGACTGCGCGTTTACCCTAAGCGCTATGATCCGGCTGATTGGCCTGACTAGCAAGCTCGTTACCGGTTCCACGCTAGCCTTATCCAGCTCCCTAATCGCGATAATGGGGTAGAGCCGCCTAGCTTCGAGCAGGTCCTCCGGTGTGTCGACATCCTTCCACAGTAGCCCGGTTACGTCCACGAAGTCCAGGTCCCCCTGCTTCGCCGCTAGGTCGAGCGCCTCCCCGATCGTTGCTTGGGGCCCTCTCTCCTCGATAACCTTCTCTATGTAGCGGAGCGCGCCTTCCCTCACTACGATGAGGCCCGTATCGATCCCGAACCTCGACTCCAGCGCCTTCCCCACGGCGACGATCCTACCGCCCTCTATTCTCACCTTGAGGCCTTCCCATGTGTCCAGCGCCGGGGGCTCCCGGTCGAGGCAGAGCGTGAAGGCCTTGCCGGACGGGTGCTTTAGCAGGCGCTCGAGCATCGCGTACTCGAAGATGTGGTCTGACATCGCAACGAGGAACGGGGGTTTAACGAACTTTAGCGCTGTGTAAACAGTGTAAAGGTTGCCAAACTCCTTTTCATCCACGAGCAGTATCCGGGCGCTACCGCCGAGTTCCTCGGCGAGCTTCTCGGCGAACTCCCTCCTGGTAACCAAGTATATGGGTCTCAGCCCGGCTCTGCGCAGCCTATCGAGGATGAACTTCGCCAGCGGGAGGCGCGGCTCAAGCTCCATCAAGGTCTTCGGCAGCCCGCTCGAGTAGGGGCGGAGCCTGCTGGCTACGCCAGCGGCGACGATGACGGCCGGCATCGGCGAAGGCATTTATCCACAGAAGCCGCAGCTCCTTTAATATTCTTTGCGCGTTAGAGCGCGTGCGCGGCGGCCATTGCAGCCCCTGTAAAGCTTATATATGGTATATGACATAGGAATCTGTGAGCGGTTTAGAGGTAGAGGGAATCCACGTCAGAGTAAACGAGGAGCTGGTACTGAAGGGTGTCACCCTGAGGGTTCCGAACTCGAGCGTTGTCGTGCTGATGGGGCCGAACGGGAGCGGTAAGAGCACGCTAGCGTACGCTGTAATGGGGCACCCCCGCTACCGCGTTGAGAAGGGTAGGATCCTGCTCGACGGTGACGACGTTACCGGCCTGAAACCCGAGGAGCGGGCTCTTAGGGGCCTCTTTCTAGCCTTTCAATCCCCGCCTACGGTGGAGAGCGTAAGGGTTGGAACCCTTATCCGGGAAGCTTTAGCCCGCAGGGGGTTTCCCTTCAGCGAGTCCGAGGCAATCGCCCTACTGGAGAGGGTGGGCTTGAATCGCAGCTACCTCCCCCGCGGGGTGCACGACGGCTTTTCGGGCGGCGAAAGAAAAAGGTTGGAGCTGGCCCAGGCCTTGATTCTCAAGCCTCGGTTCGTCGTGATGGACGAGCCCGATTCCGGCTTGGACGTCGAAGGGGTTAAGCTGCTCGCGTCAGAAGTTGCGGGGTTGGCCGAATCGGGTGCAGCCGTGCTAGTTATAACGCACAACCCAAGGACCGCGGAGATCTTGGCGCCCGATAGGGTTGCCGTGCTGGTGTCGGGGAGAATCGTGGCTGAGGGAGGGTTGGAGCTGGTCCGCGAGATCGGCGAAAGGGGCTACGAGGTGGTCGCGGGTTGAGCTGGAGGCCGATACCGGGCGAAGTTGCTGTAGAGGCGCCCCCTATAAAGCCCAAGCTGGAGCTGAAGGGAAGGATCTCGAGGAGCCTCGTCGAGGAGATCTCCAGGGCTAAGGGGGAGCCTGAGTGGATGCTGCGCCTGCGGTTGAGGAGCTTGGAGCTTTTCGAGAAGCTTCCGACGCCCAGCTGGCTCACCGGCGTGGAGGAGCTGGACTTGGAGGAGCTGGCCCACTACGTGCACCCGGATTTCGAGAGAGCAGCATCTTGGGAGGACCTACCGGAGCCCATCAGGGCGGTCTACGAGAAGCTCGGGTTGCCGGAGGCTGAGAGGAAAGCGCTCGCCGGGCTAGCGGCTCAGCTGGAGAGCGAGACTGTCTACCTTTCCTTCCGGAAGTACCTAGAGGGGAGGGGGGTTATCCTAATGGATATGGGGGAGGCGGTCCAGAGGTACCCAGATCTGGTGAAGAGGTACTTTATGAGGCTGTTCCCGCCGAGCGACCACAAGTTTGCCGCGCTTCACGGCGCGCTTTGGAGCGGAGGGGTTTTCCTCTACGTTCCAGAGGGGGTCGAGCTCGAGGCCCCGATTGAGGCCTTTTTCTTCGTAGCCAGCGACCTGCTTAGCCAGTTCGAGCACTCGATTATTGTGGCGGGGGACCGCAGCAGCGTGCACTTCATCGAGGGCTGCGCAGCGCCTATGCTTAGGAGGTACAGCTTCCACGACGGAATGGTCGAGGTCTACGTGGGGGAGGGGGCGAGGGCTAAGTTCACTACGCTGCAGAACTGGAGTAGAAACATCATCAACTTTAACAACAAGCGGGCTCTCCTGGAAAGAGGCGGCAGCATCGAGTGGGTCGAGATCGCTCTAGGCAGCAAGGTAACCTACACCTACCCGTCTGTCATCCTGCGTGGGGAGGGGGCGAAAGCCTCGATCTACAGCCTGACTTTCGCGAGGGCGGGCGATTGGAAGGATACCGGAGCGAAGGTTCTACACCTGGCCCCTAGGACCAGCAGCGAAGTTGTCAGCAAGAGCGTCAGCGTGGAGGGGGGAGTTAGCGTGTACAGGGGTCTCGTGAGAGTGGCTGAGGGTGCTAAGGGGTCGATAGCCTCGGTCAAGTGCGAGAGCCTGGTGCTGGATAGGGAATCGCGCGCCTATACGTACCCGCGTAACGAGGTTGAAGAGGCGGAGGCGACCGTAGTACACGAGGCCAGCGTAGGTAGATTGAGCGACGACGTGCTCTTCTACTTGAGGTCGCGCGGGCTTCGCGAGCCGGACGCCAGGAAGCTGGTTGTTTTGGGGTACGTGGGCGACTTTATTGACCGGCTGAAGGACTCGATGAGCGGCCTGTTCTTGGAGTACTATGCCGTTCTGAAAAGGGTTCTCGAAACGGAGTTCGAGGAGATGGGTGGCTACGGTTGATGGCGCTTAGCTCGATCCCCTACCAGAGGCTAGCCGACTCACCCACCGTAAAGTACTACACGGATTGGAGGGCCTTCCAACCCTACCTTGAAAAGCCGAGGCAACCTACGCGGGGGGTTGTCGACAAAAAACTGCTGTCCCTCCTGGGGTTGAGCGCCGACGCCGTCCTGGGGGTGGCGGAGCGGGGCGGCGTAGCGGGCCTGGAGGGCCTAGAGGCGGATGGATTGAGGCTGCTGGAGCTGCACAGGAGGAATTTGAGTTTAGCCAGGGAGCTGAGGGTAGCGGGCGAGTACACGCTCCTCGTTGAGAAACCCCTAGATGGTGTAAAGTCGTCCCACCTGGAGGTTGAGCTCCTGGATCAATCGCACTTCAACCTCCTCCTGCTCTCCCCCGAGCGGGCCGGCGGTCTCCACACGCTCACGGTCGACGTCAAGCTAAAGCCGGGTTCCCAGGCCTCCCTCGCTGTTTTTGTTTTCGACTCGCTTCAAGCTCCGGGTTTCCTCGTGCTGCACTCCGACGTTCCGCGGGGCGCCAGCTTATCCAGCTTGATCGTGGTTGCCAGGGGCTCCATGTCCCACGTTGAGAACCATGCAGCGGCCGGTGAAGGGAGTTCAGTGAGCGTTTGCGGGCTTCTTGCGGCAGGCCCCGGCTCCAGGGCTACGTTGGTTACGAATACGAAACAGAGCGAGCCCAAGTCGCGCGTGTCTGTTGACGTTCTCGGATTTGCGGCCAGCGGGGTCCTGGCACACAAGGGCTTGGCTAGGGTGGAGAAGGGGGCTTGGGGTTCCTCGCTTGTGGTTAGGTCGCGCCTAACCCCGCTGACCCCAACCTCGAAAGTCTACGCGATGCCCACGCTCGAAGTGACCTCTAACGAGGTGGTTGAAGCTGCGCACTCGGCCTCGCATGCCCCGGTAAGCGACGATGTTCTCTTCTACCTGCGCTCCAGGGGGCTCGAGTTGCGCGACGCCTTGAGGCTCGTAATCGAGGGCAGCTACCTGGCACAGCTGGAGAAGTTTCCCCGGGCCCGGCAACCTGCGGAGAGGTTGATACCGGAGTTATCTCGAGGTTTGCTTGCCACCCCGAGTTTAGATGCATAAGGGTTCCCGCGGCCCTTGAGCGCCTAATCGGTTCGCAGGGAGCTCGCGAGTCCCCTTTTGCCTTTGAAGCAGGGCCGGGGGAATGCCGCTTGGGCGAAGCGGCCTCCCCGCGGCAGGTTAACTGAGGAAGAGCCCCCTAGCCTTTGAGGCTTAACTTCCCTTACGCCCCTCCCTCCTCCTAAGCTCCTCCGCGATCCTAGCTGCCTTCAGCATGATTCTAACCCTCTCGAGTTCCTCCCTGAGCCTCTTAACCTCCTTCATCTTCTCCAGGTAAAGCGAATGGTACTCATCCGCCTTTCTTCTCGCGAACGCCCTCTGCTTTACCAGCTTTTTCATTTCCTCCTTGAGCTGGGTAGCCCGGGCCTTCCCCATCTCCGCTGCGCTTTTCGCCGATAAGTGCCTGCTCACCGCCTCCTCGATGCGCGCGCTGAGCGTTTTAAGCTCCCCCTCCAGCTTCGCATAGGCTCTAAGCTTCTCCCTCAGCTCCTCCCTCTCGCGCTGAGTTGCGCCTTTCTCGGCCTTTGCAAGAAGCTCGCGGATCTGCCTGCGCAGCTCCTCGACCTCCCGCGACTTCCGAGCCTTCTCCTCCGAAAGCTCCCTAATGGTTTCCAGGTAGCCGGTCGGCTCTACCGCCCCCCTCTCCTTCTGTAGCTCCTCGTACCCCCTCATTAGGCGCTTAATCTCCTCACCCAGCTTCCTCGCCTCGGCGTTTAGCGCGTCCCTCTTCGACTTTAGCTCCTCAGCCTCTATTTCTGCGTCCGTGAGCTTACTCTGGATTTCCCGGAGCTTCTCCCTGAGCACTTGAACATCTTCTAACATGGTATAGAGAACCGTCTAAACAGCCTAAAATTTTTCGGAATTCTGCGAGCGCGGGAGTTTCAAGGTTTCCAGGAGCCCGCGGCAGATGGAGTACCCCTAGGGCTCGAAGCACAGTGCCCGGAGCTCCGGCTAACCCAGGCCCAGCTCCTCCACCAGCTTCCGGAGGAACGCCCCACCCCGCCTCAGGGACTCGACTACGTCGCGCCCAGTCTCGTCCTCAAGGGCCAGCCAGCCGCTGAAGCCGGCCGCCTTAAGCTCCAACAGGTACTCGCGCCACGGCACAAGCCCCTCGCCGACCGTTGCACGCCCGGTCCTCGGGTTGTGGTCCTTAGCGTGCGTGTGGACAATCCACGGCCCCAGCAGCCTAACCCCTCTGACAACCTCCTCCCTGCCGTAGCCCATGAGGAGGTTTGCCGGGTCGAAGTTCACCTTGACCGCTGGGCTACTCAAGTCGATGAGGAAGTCGCGCAGCACGCTAGCCGGCTCCATGCCGGTTTCAATGCAGAAGTACGCGCCCACGTCTTCAGCGAACTTGGCCACCCTTAGCAGCGAGCTTCTGATTAGGGCGTAGGCTGGGTCGCCGCGGTCCTCGGGGATCCTTCCCGGGTGCGTCGTAACGATCGGCGCACCCAGCTCGGACGCCATCTCCAGCACCTTGCAGGTCTTCGCTATCCGGTCCTCAAGCCCCTCCGGGTCGTCGAACCCGCCGAACCTCCGCGGACTGCTTAGCTGGGCGCAAAGGGCCGATAGCTCGAGCCCGTACGAGTCCAGGAGTTCGGTTACGCGCTCCCTGCAGCTGCGGCCGCAGCGATCCGGGTCGAGGAGACACGCCTCGCGCGGGCTGTAGTCCACAGCCCAGAGCTGCACCCCTTCGGCTCCCACCTCCTTTACCTTGGCAAGCTGGTCCTCAAAGCTCCTCCAATCCCTCGTAGCGCCTAGGGACCATATCGCGACGCCAATCTTGAAGCCTACCACGGGGCTACGGGGAACACTACGTAAAATGCTTAATGCCGGGCAACAATCCAAATAAGCCCTCCATCAAGCGGGGACTGTGGCGTGGCTAGCTGCGCAAGGCCTGATCGTGGTATCGCTCCCGCTTATCATCATAGCCGTCCTGAAGAAGGGGGTGCTCCACGCATCGATTCTAACTCTGGCGTACACCTTGGTGGTTTTCACCCTCGCTAACGGAACCGGTCCCGCCGGAGAAGCCGTGCTGAGCGGCTTGGTGACAGGCCTGCAGATATCCTCGATAATATTCACCACAATATACTTTTACAACATTCAAAGAGAGCTGGGGCTGGAGGACCGCTTAAAGCTCGTCCTCGGCGGCTCCGGGCAGTCGAGCCTGTTCATAGCCACCTTCTTCTCAGGCTTTATCGAGAGCGTGTCCGGGTACGGGGTGTCCCCAGCCGTTACAGCGCCGCTGCTCTTGAGCGCGGGCTTAGAGCCGGCAGCCGCGGTCGCGGGAGCGACGATCGGGCACACGTGGGCAGTACCTTTCGCTAGCATAGGTATACCGACCGCAGTTTTAGCCAGCATGACCGGCGTAAGCTCGGAGCGGCTGGCTGAAGCAACCGCCGCTTTCGTTTCCCTATCCTTAGCCGCAATAGTAGCTACCCTTTCTGTGAAGTACGTCCAAGCGGGCGCAAAGCCGCTCGCCGTCGGGCTGGCGCTAGCCGCGCTCTTGGCCGCCTCCTCCCCGCTCGTCGGCACCTACTCGGCGGCTGTTTTCGGCTTAGCCGGGGTTATGGCCGGCCTACTCCTATCCAGAGGCGTTAATGGTGTTTTGGAGGCGTGCAGGGTGCTAAGGTACTACCTCCTCCTAGTCTCGCTCCTGCTCGTAGCCAGCGCCCTGGGATTCGGCGGGCTCCGCTACACCTCTCTCACAGTCCTGGCGGCCGCGGCCGTGGTGCAAATTCTGGAGAGGCGGGTGGTTAAGGGCGCGGTTAGGCGCACGGTGTCCATGACCGCCCGTTCGATACTCTCGGTGATCCTCTTCGCTATTGTAGCTGAGCTCGTCAGCAGGGGCGGATACATGCGCAGCCTCGCAGAGCTGGCCGCTGCGGCTACGGGCCCCTCCTATCTCCTCCTCGTCCCGGTAGTGGGCGGTTTAGGGGCTTACGCCACGGGCAGCGCGACCACGAGCAACATGGTTTTCTCCACGCTCCAAAGGGGGTACGCGGAGGCGGTGGGGCTGGATCCCGTGAATGTTTTAGCGCTGCAGAACGTGGGGGGAGGTTTAGGCGGCATGATCTCGCCAGCGAAGATCGCGGTGGCTGCCTCCACCGTCGGGGGAAGGGAGCTTGAACCCAAGGTGTTCAGGGAGGGGTTGAAAGCGTTCGTCTGTGCGGTAGCCCCGCAGGTAGCTATAGCTTTGGCGCTCGTGCTCCTGCAAGCGTAACGGCTCCCGGCGGGCGCCTAACTTTGCTTCGCGCTACAGGCCTGCAGCCCGGTTCACCCTGAACCAGTAAACAGCGTAGGCTGGGTTGAAGCCCCTTTCGGGTTTGGCGGACGACAGCCATTTCCCGTCGATTGAGGCCCCCATCTCGAAGGCCTGCTTTGTAAGCGAAGCCAGCTCGCCAGCGTCCGCCTCGCCGTCCAGGTAGCTTAAGCGCAGCTGCTCCGCCCTTTTAACTAGGTCCGCCTCGGCTGCGCTTATTTCGGAGCGAATGCGCGGCGCGTATCTTGGGTAGCTGTGTAGAAGCAACCTCTGCAGCTTCTCGTGGCGCCACCAGTAGCTCTCATGGTCATACCGCCCACCCGGCTTAGGCCCGAGGTCGGGGAGCCCAGCTTCGAAGAAGAACGGCTTGTAGAGGGAGATGCAGGGGCTGGAGGTCCCTGTAACCCAGACGATGGGGCACCGCTCGTAGAGAACCGCGATCATGGACCCCGCGGTCTGGCTGGGCCTCGTCAACCCGCCTGCGTGCATGCACACGTCCTTCATTGAACCCTTAGCGGGCGAGTAGCCCTCCTCGAAGCTGTGCGACCTCATGATGCTGGCAGCTGCGGAGAAGTCGATCCCCCCTCTCCTGCGCTCGAGCGCGCTTTGGGTGAACCTCTGCCTGTAGCGGCCTTTAGCCACAGCCGTGTAAAACCTATCCGAGTAGCATTTGGCGAAACTGAAGTCGCGCTCGTCTTTGCACCAGCCGCGCTCGACCGCGTACTCTACAACCCCCTTGCTCGCCATCTGCCAGCTCCTCTCGATGCTTAAAGCGTTCGAGATGCTGCGCACTTCCTCCACCTTTTCTGCAACCCAGAATCTACCCGCTGTCTCGAGAACCCAGGCTTCGTGGGGGTCGGCGATGATAAAGGAGTTGTGGTAGTACAGCTTACCCGTAGCGCTGCAGTTGCCCCCCTGGCCGTACTCCTCCAGCAGGCTGATTATCCAGCGGAGAGCCTCACTGGCGCTTCTCGAGCGCTCTAAAGCTAGGCGGAGCATGTCCATGCCCGTTAACCCGACCCTCTCTCTGGGAAGCTTCGTGAACACAGCTTCGTTGCCGATGGCTACGCCGAACTCGTTAACCCCCATCTCCGCCCCCCACATCCAGTAAGGGCGGGAGAGGAGCACGGCGTAGGTTTGCTTCACGCTCGCCACCTTGATGTACGTGCACTGCACCTCATCCTCGTCGTGCTCCATGCGGGGCACGTACTCCAGGAGCTGGGCCTCGTTCGGCTCCCTGTCACTGTTCTTGGCGAAAATTGTCGCCCCAACCCCGGTAGCAGCAGGCAGGGCTACAATCGTGTCGCACACGCCTCCACGGCGAGCGCGGGCGGATAAGCTTTCCGCCGCTAGCCGGGCGGCGGGTGCTTACCGCTCGGGGCGGTGAGCTTCGCTCTAGTCCCCCTTTCGAGCACCTCCGGGTTTACAAGGTACTCTGAGGGGGGCTCACCCCGGATTACGCGGATTATGGCGTCGACGTTCGATTCGGCCATCCCGCGCAGCCCCTCCCTGGTGTTAGCCCCGATATGGGGGGTGATCACAACGTTCTCGAAGGCTAGTAGGGGGTGCTCGGAGCCTATAGGCTCCCCCTCGACAACGTCGAGGCCGGCTCCGGAGACCTTCCCGCTCTCCAGAGCCTTGGTAAGGGCTTGCGTATCTATGACCTCGCCCCGAGCTGTGTTAACGATAACGACGCCGTCCTTCATCTTGGAAAACTCTCGTTCACCTATCATATGGTATGTGCTCTCCGTGAGCGGCACGTGTATGGTAATTATGTCGGACTCCCTCAGGAGGGTGTCAAGGTCGACAAGGCGCGCGCCGCACCTAGCGGCGTCCTCAGGTTTAACGTAGGGGTCGTACGCGAGCACTTGAGCATTGAAACCCCTCGAGTATATCTCAGCGACCCTGCTCCCGATGTTCCCGAGACCGATCACACCCACCTTCTTGCCGGCCACGTTGAAGCCGATGATCCTCCCCCGCTCGCTCCACTTCCCGGCTTTCACGAGCTGGTGCGAGAGGCTGACCTTCCTAATCACGGCTAAAGCTAGCGCAACAGCGAGCTCGGCTACGGCGTCCCTCTCCTTGAAACCCGGAACCCTGGCGACCATCACCCCCTCCACCGTCGCCGCCTCGATGCATATGTTGTCCACGCCTATCCCGTGCCTGGCTATTAAGAGCAGCTCCCGCTGGTGCTTGAAGAACTCCGCGTCGTATGTTGGAGTGACGCTTGCCACCACGAAATGATACCCCCGCAACGCCTCAGCCAACTGCCGGCCCCTTAGCGCCTTACCCACGTCGAGGAAGTCCACCTCGGCGTACTGCCTCAACTTTTCAATAAGGTCGGGTGAGCCGGCTCCAAAGGATTTCGAGTTCACCACGGCGACCCTGTACTTATTCATTAATTGGGCCGTTGAAGTCCCCGGTTATATTTTTTCAACTGCGTCCGGCGAAAAGCTAATATCCGGCTGGGTGCGCTCGCACAAGTGTTCGGCAAGCTACCGGGGCTCCTGAAGGAGCGCAAGGTCGCGTTTGGCTCGTGGGTTACCATCGCGAACCCCGAGGTCGTCGAGATGCTCTCCCTCAGCGGTTTCGACTGGCTCCTCTTCGACATGGAGCATGCCCCCCTGGACTACCAAACCCTGGAGCACATGCTCATGGCGGTGAGGGGGGATGCGACGCCGCTGGTTCGGGTCCCCTTCAACAACCCCGTCTACGTCAAGCGCGTGCTCGACCTGGGGGCGGCCGGCATCCTCTTCCCTCTAATCAACGACAAGGAGGAAGCGAAGCTGGCCGTTAAGTCGACAAGGTACCCGCCGGAGGGGATTAGGGGCGTCGGGCCTAGGAGAGCCGCCTCTTACGGCTTAAAGACCGAGGAGTACTACTCGCTGGCCGAGAGCGTTATGGTGGTGGTGCAGATTGAGACGCGGGACGCCGTGAAAAACATCCACGAAATCTTAAGCGTTGAAGGAGTTAGCGCGTTCTTCATCGGCCCCAACGACCTCTCCTTCTCCTACGGCTGCAGGTCGTGGAGAGAGGAGCCAGTTAAGAGGGCGATCGAGGGGCTGGCCGCCGCCTCCGAGGATACCGGTGTGCCGGGAGGGATGTACTGCTCGGATGACGAGTCGTTAAAATTCGCCCTGCAGCTTGGCTTCAAGCTGATAGCGCTTGGCAGCGATTACCGCTTCCTAATGTGGGGTATAAGGGATAGGCTGAGAAGGGCTCAGGCCCTTCTGGAAGGCTCGCGTGCACCCAACTCCACTGGGCAGACTTCGTAGCGGCTTTCCTCCGGAAGCGCTCGAAAGCTGGGGTCGCGCACCGCTATTAGTTCCTAAAACACCGGATTCTGCAGGGGAAGCGGTCGGGAAGTAAACCTAGAATAACGCTTATTTTCTTCAACTAGAAAGATAGGCGTGGGAACGCATGTGAGGCTCGTAGTCCCTGCGGTGAGTGCCCGGGAGCTGTACCTGGCGGCTAGGTACGGGCCTGATAGGGTAGGCGAGAGAGGAAAGGCCGCCGCCAGGTTCCTCGAATCGCTAGGGTTGGCCAACTTCGAGAAAAGCGAGGGGGAGTTTTACGAAGCCCTCCTGTCGACGCTCCTCGACAAGCTGGGGTTCTCGAAGGCTTTAGAGCTCGTCTCCTCGAGAGCGGGGTGCGTCAGCCCTGCCGCGCTCGCTGAGGCGGCTAGGAAAGCGGGCACCGACCTCTCGAAAACATCGGCTAGGAACCTCTTCAGGCTCTTCGTGCAGCTGGGCGTCGTATCTAAGCTCGGGACGTGGGCCGCCTACACCCCGAAGCTGGAGGACGCGATCCTAGCCGCGGTAGCCGCAAAAGGCGAAATTAGAATTAGAGATATCGAAAGGAGATTCGGCTCTGGCGTCAGGGAGGCGGTGCTCAAGCTGTGGGCGCGGGGGCTTGTGGAGATCGAGGGGAACCCGCGCGGCCCCCTCCGCGGGCCTTTAAGCTTGCCGAGGGAGCTGGTACTCGAGCGCGGGATCGAGTACCCGGAAGACCTGGTGGAGCAGATGGGCCTTGAGGGGGACCCGCGGCTGGAGAGATTTGTCGAGCGGGAGACCGGCCGGGTCAAGTACTCCATCGCGGTTAGGGGAGATGATAGGGTGAGAATCGTTGTCCGGTAGACCCAGGGTTACCGCAAGCAGTATCATGGAGAGGGTAACGCGGCTTGAGGGGGTTCTGAAGTCGGATGATGTCAACTACATAGTAGCGCGCTGGCTGCAGGGCAGGGCGCTGGAGCTCCCTCTAGCTAAGGTCGAAAGCCTCCTGCTTAGGCCGAGGGAGGTTAAGGCAACCGTAGAAGAGGCGGTTAAAAGGATACTCGCGTGCCTCGAATCCCCTTATGGGGGCGTCCAGATCTTCTCTATTGAGTCGCCCAGGCGGCTGTACGGCACGGGTAAAACCCAGATAGCTTACTTTGTGTACAAGGAGCTGGAGAGCAGGGGAGTGCCGGTGGAGTACCTCACTGCGAGCGTAGGCGACGTCGAGAGCGGGAGCTTCAGAGCGAGGCTCTGGGAGGCTGGGAAGTCGAAGGCTGAAGCCGCCATCTTCGTCGATGAAGTAGACGTCCTTGTCTCGCCCGAGCTGGGGGAGGAGAGGCAGGCGAAAGTCATAGAGGCTTTCGCCAACGCGGTCATAGAGTACTCGGAGGGGCTCTCCCAGTCCAAAGAGTGCAACCAAGCCTTAGTGCTTGTGCTCAGCTTTAAGGCTAAGGAGGGTATAGAGAGAGTCGCTCAAGACAGGCTCGGGAGGAGGATCATGAACGCGCTCGTTGAGGTCGACGTCAGCCTAACCAGGGACGATGTTTTCGGGATCTTTGCATCGGCGTCGGCGCTCGCGACGATGTACATGAGCCTTAGGGGGGAGACGATATGGCTTCTTCTGACAGAGTTCGCGAACGATTTCGGCCGCTGCCTGTGGAGAGACTCCGACTTGGCTAGCCTCTCAGTGGGTCAAGCTGTAGCATCGGCGCTAAACCTCACGTTAAGGTTCTCGCGCGGGCTGAGGCGCTCAGACCCCAAGAAAGTACTGCAAGGTTCGCTTGACTCAGCTACGCTGGGCACGAGAGTCGAGAAGACAGTTATAAGTACGCTGAGCAGAGTGCTGCCGAGCTACACCTTCGAGGTTAGGGACCTGCAACAGACAGTTGAGTGCGTGATCAGCCAGACCCCTATCAGGGTTGGCAACTTCCGAGCGGACATGCACTACGCGATCAGGCTCGGAAGGTTGGAGGTGGGCAAGTGCCTGGTCGAAGTTACGGCGGAGCGCGAGCTAAGCTCCAGGAAGAGGGAGCAGTTGAGGGCGTTTGCCGTCGAATACCCCACGATACTGGTGTACGCTTACGAGCAACCCTCTCAGTTCGAAGAAATAAGAGAGTTTATCGAAGAACTCCCCGGCCACGGAGTCGTACCGGTAGACCTCCCGCTCCCCCTGTTCAAGTACCCCGCGGCTCTCGAGGAGTACGGCGAGGAGCTCGCGTACAGGCTTGCCAGGGAGATTAAGCTGCAAGCATCTCTTGAAGCCGCACTGCGAAAGTTAGCTGGCGCAGTGGTGTACACCTGGTTTGCCGTTGAAAAAGCGAGGGAGGCGCATGCAAAACCTGAAAAAGAGAGGGAGAAAGGGTTGGAGGAAGCTCTGAGAGGCTCCCTGAAGGGGGCACTCCAGCACCTCTTCGCCGCCTCCAGTAAGAGAGCCGAGAAGACGATCACGGAGTGCTTCGAAAACGCCTTGAGGAAGATCTCCCCCGAAATAGAGAGAAGCTACGTTGCCGTATACACTAAGGACGTAGTCAAAGAGTGGGCCGACGCAGGACTAGGGAAACTCGGGGAAAAGTTTTTCATCAAATCGGATAGCTGGGATGAAGAGAAAGCCGTTGAAATAGCGGTTTCGGTTTTTGCACCCCGCTTGTTAAAAATCAGAACTCCAACTGGATTGGAAAATTTCCTGCCAGAACCGAGTTAGCACCCTAGTGCCATATTAGCGCAGAGGGGAGAAGCGGCCGGGCGGGGTCTGTTGGTGGGTTGGCGCTAGCGGTGTGTTGCTGTTGGTTGCCCGCTTCGGGTGAGCCTCTGAGCCTATGCCCAGGGGCTTCCCGCTTCGGGCAGCCTCCAGCTCCACACCCTCGAGGCCATCCCACCAGCAGGCTTCCCGCCCGGCAAGTATTACTTATCAGCAATGGTTAAAATACACTCCGCCAAACAACGAAACTTTCAAGCACCTAAACATCTTCAGCATACTCCATGCTTTTTAAGTAAAACCCTACCGATCTTTACAGAGGTTGCGCGGGTGGAAAGCCTCTTCGGCTACCGTGGGCGGTCCCTCAGCCCAGAACGCAGCCGACCGCGAAGGCGTCTGAGTAACACGCTGTAAAGAAAGCTGAAACTGGGCCGGTTTTCCTCCGCTCCCTCAAGCACAGCTCTAGCGGCCTCGACCGCCTTAACCAGCTCCGCTTTAAGGGGTTCAGTATCCGCCTTCCCCCCGATGTTTTTCCTCTCCTTTGGATTTAGTAGGTGGCTACCTTCTTCGTGCACCTCATCCATCTAAACTCAGCTTTGATTTTTCTCAGGCTGTTTTAGACTAACGCTTAAAATCGGGTCCCTGGTGCGTATACCATTTTTTAAGGGAACCCGCTTTACGTCCAAAACGTCACACGAGTGCTGAGTAAAAAACTGCCGATACTCGACTGAGACGATCGTTTCCTGGTTATTAACCGAGAGTTACTCGTGACCCCACTTGAACCGGTACTTCATCAAGGTGAATGTTATAGCTGTCCAGAGGACAATGCTCGCGGCGGAAAGCCATACCGGGTAAGCGGCGGCTTGACCCGACAGAGCCCTACCCAGGTCGACTAGGGCCGTCGTTGGGATCGCCGCGCAGGCAGTTCGTAAAGGCTCGGGAAACAGGAGGGGTGTATAGTACACCGGGGGCAGCATAGTTGTGAGGGTCTGCAGCGGGTTTGTCACCGCAGATATGTTCATCGGGTTCCGAATTCTAAGCACGACTGAGAGCGAAAGGAATAGCCCTAGGAACGTGGCAACGAGGGAGAGCAGGATAAGCAGCAGAATCCCTTGAACTCTTATACCTGCCATGGTGGCGAATAGCACAACTAGGGGGATATCTGACACGAAGAACGGTATAAACGCGCCTAAAACCGAACCCAACAGGTATTCAAGCGGCGTTAGGGGTGAGGCAACGCGCCTTTCGTACTCGTTTGATACCCTATCCCAACCGATCGACTGCGCTGAAATGTTTAAACCCACGCTCCAGCCGGTGATGACTAGGAGGACCACAGCCATGTGCCTCAGCGCTTCCCACCCTCCCCACATGCTGAAAATCACGACCAACCCCACCGTTGAGAGGAGGGACTGGGCGATCCACATCCACTGCCTTCTGAAAACTACGAGCTGCCCGTAAGCCACTCCCAAGATCCTCCAAACGAACTTCACCTACCTCACCTTCACGGCGTTCAAGTAAGCGTCCTCTAAATCGACCTCGCGCATCTCGTGAATGCTTGTCCTCAGCTCCTCAACGATGCCGTACAGCTCGCCTCTAGTCCTAGCGTAGATGACCACTTTATCACCGAGGTCTATGCATCGGATGCCCTCGGGGAGGTGGTTCCGCTTATCTACGACCGCCTTAAATTTGTAGGGTAAAGCTTCCACTAGAGTGGAGGGCTTCCCCGAAGCTATCGTGGTGCCGGAATTTACGAAGAATACCTCGTCCGCAGCTACCTGCGCCTCTGCTAGATTGTGAGTCGTCATAAAAACGGTGGCACCACTGGATGCAACCTCCCTCACCGCTTTAAGCACAGCGTACCGCCCTTCCACATCCACACCTGCGGTGGGCTCATCCAGGAAGTAGACGGACGCCGGCACCGCTAGCGCGGATGCGACGACCGCCCTCCTTCTTTCACCGCCGCTTAGAACCCAGGCTCTCCTGCCTCTGATCTCCCAAATGCCTAGAGCCTCAAGCCACCTTCTGGCTTCCCTTCTAGCTTCAAAGTAGCTGAAGCCCCTTGTCATTAGGGCGGATACAACGAACTCCTCCGGTGTCACGTCGCCGCCCATGCCGTAGCCCTGGGGCAGGTACGAGATGACTTTCCTTACCTCGCGGTACTCCTTTACGACGTCGAAACCCTCGACGCGAGCCCAACCCTTATCCGGCTTAAAGAAGGTCGTCAGGATTCTCGTGGTAGTGGTTTTACCTGCGCCGTTGGGCCCGGCGAGCACCGCAACGGACCCCTTGCCTACGGATAGCGTGATGTTTTTCGCTCCCCAGGTTTCGCCGAACTTCTTCCCCAGCTCAAAGGCTTCCACGCTCATCTGCGCGCACCTTCACCAGGTGTTTTCCCCGGATGCTTATCCTATACTCACAATTTGTGATAAGCGACCTAGGTAGACCTTCGCTAACCTTTGCGTGCATGCGGCTGAGATCACTCACCACGATTCCCCCGCTTCGATCCCCGGTTTCTCCCGATTCCCAGCATCCTTCTCGTCTCCTCATCAGGCGTTACGACTTATTGCTCAAAGGGATAAGCTTTCAGTGCAGAAAGTGGCCGAAATCGAAGCGCCCCAAAGGCGGAAACTGGCCACGGAGCCTCAGCTACTGCTCAACTCGAACTCCGTACGCGGCGGTGGAGGCAAGCAAATTAAGCAGCGGAAGGCTCTGCAGAGCGTGGCTTGGAGCGGCGTAGCCGAGGAGCTGGGAGGGGAGGTCGTAAAGTGCAGAAAACTGAATGGGTTTGGCAACGAGTGCTACAAGCTGGACGTGCGCTCGGGTTCCCGTACGTCGAGTTTCGCGGTTAAAATCTACTCGGGTAGGGATGCCAAGCTCAAAGCGGAGAGGGAGTTCGAACTTTTCAAGGTCATGCCGACGTACAGCATGAAAGCCCCGGAGGTGCGCTTGGCAGACGTAGATGGCAGGATTACGGGTAAACCTCTACTGGCCTGGAGGTGGATCGAGGGGGTTCCCGCCGGCAAGCTTCTCGAAAAGAGGGGGCTTGAAGGCCTCGTATCGCGCATGCTTGCAGCAGCGCTGGCAAAGTTCCACAGGATCCCTTGGTCCCAGCTGAACCCGGATGTTTTCCATAGGAAATTGAGGATTTGGGAGGAGGAGCTTTACGCTCTGCGCTTGCTGGCTAAGCTAGCCGGGTTTGGGGACAGCGAGCTAGCACCCCTCACAACTGCACTGGAGGAGGTGGAGAGGCCAACTCTTGTGCACGGCGACTTTAATCCGGGAAACGTGCTGGTGGGTGAAGACGGCGTCTACGTTATTGATCTAGAGGGCTCGTTCGTGGGCGATCCCCTCTACGACGTAGTCTACGCTTTCGCTTTCATCTCGTTCGGGGGGCGCTGGAGCGCTGCCTTGTCCTTCGCCCGGGAGTACTTTAGGCTAAGCGGCTTCAGCTTGCGCTCATTCGCTCCAAAGCTGAGGGTGACCGCGGCCAAGCTGTGCTTCTTCCTTAGCCTAGATGAAGTGAAGAGCTTGGTCAAGGCGAAAGGCATACCGCTACCCCTTGCCGAAGCAGTGTTCCTAAAACCGTTCAGAAAGCATTTGGAGAACGTATTTTCGCGTGGGGTACTAGCTGCGCGGCAGCTCTAAATCGCGCTTTGTTCCGCGCTACTTGAGGCAAGTTTTTATCCTCTGCAGGCCGTAGGCGTTGAAGAGAAACGTCATGCAGGGAGAGAAGCTGCCCAGGCTGATATCGAGCAACAGGATTAAAGCCCTCCTCTCGGAGGAGGGGGACCTCCTCTGCCTAGAGCTGGATGGGAAAACGTACGAGGGGTTCGGCTATTTCGCCCCAATACCCGTGTTCGAGCTCGAAGACCTCAAGCTGAGCGATATCCCGGAGGACGTTTACATCGAGCCGGTGAAACGCATCAAAGACGGGGTTATCCAGGGGCTTAGCCTAGGCGAAGTATTCAGCTACTCCGTCCGCCTTTCGAAAGGCGTAGCCGAAGTCGAGGTGCTGGACTTGGTAACTGGGTGGGATAGGGTGATAAACCCCCTCGTCTACTGCAAAGCACTGGTCTCGGTGGTCAGGGAGCTAGAGAAAGCCGGCGTCGTGGATGGATACGAGGTGGAAGCCGAGGACGCGTGGTTTTCGCTCAGCTTCACCCTTAGGATCCCCGAGGATTTAACGGTGTATAAAACACTGTCTCTAATAAGGAGAATCGTGTGGGAGATTGAGGCGGAGATTGAGTACAGGGTGGCGCTTCTAGCATTCAAGGAGGCGAGAAGGAGGCTAGCTAGCTTGTGGAAGCCCGGGGAAAAGGTTTCTGAAAGGGTTAAAAAACTCCTAATAAGCGTATAGCCGGGGCCCTACGCGCCGGGCAATTGGCGAAAGCTCCGGTGCGCAAGCTGCAGTTTTTAAAGGTGCGGCTCTAACTTACCTAGCTTCCCCCTAGCGAATCGCCACAGAGAGGCGGGACCCCTGCAGTGCGCTTACCGGGCTGCTGCTAGGTCTCGGCAATTTAGGGGTTTAACCATTAATACGTAGAGCCTGCCGAGGAAGGGTACGGTTTGGAGGGGCCTAAAGCCCCTCTTCACGTAAAATATCAGCGCCCTATTCTCTGCATCAACCTCGAGCGTGACGTGGTTGCAGGCGTGCTTACAGCACCATTCCTCGACTAGTCTAAGCAGCCTCGAACCATAGCCCCTGCCCGGCGCGATAGACGCGATGAAATGCAGGTGGCAGGTACAGTCAAACTCCCGTAAAGCCGATATGTAGCGCCGGAGGTACGGCAAAAAGGCTAGGATTTTGGCAACTCCTTTCAAGCTAGCTATGGCGGCCAGCCTCAAAGCTACCGGTAGGAGGCGGATCCCTAGGCGGCTAACGCCGCCCTTTGAAACGACAGCTACCGCAACCGCGCGCTCGCGATCCCTCAGGCATAGCACGCTGAAAGCGCCAAACTCGCCGCACTCCAACAGAGTTTTGAAAAAGGAATAAATACCGCTGCTCCCCCTGAACGCCGCCCTCAGCGTGGGGTCTCTCCTGAATCCCCAGTAGAGTACTTTGACGGCTTCAGGCTCCACTCTTTGCTGGCGCACTGATCTGTGAAATGCTTTTCGCGACTCGTACGTTCAGTGAGGCATGATTACCTGGAGCGGTGCAGCTGCTTGAAGGCTGTGTGAGGTGGTTAAAGCAGCGGAGGCTCCCCGTTCTCCGCGGCAGGTTTTTCTGGAGCTCCCTCAGCCGCGTATGGCGAAACTCGAGTACAGGAGGAACCCGGAGTTGGAGCGCCTTATCCACGGCATAGCTGGGGCGCTAGGCTTCTCGTGGGTTAGGGAAGAGGGCGCGCGGGTTGTCGAAAGCCGGGGCTCGAGAGGGCGCGCAGTAGCCCGAATCCACTGGTTCCCCAGGGTTTTCCAGGTAGCCTACGGGTTACCACCTATGTACGTAATTGAGGTAATCTCTGAAAGGTTCAGCAAGCTAAGTGAGGGGGAGAGTAAAGGTGCTGATTCACGAGCTCCTACACGTGCCGCGCAGCTTTGGCGGCGCGCTGAGAGGCCACGGGAAGCACGTTAACGATGAAAAGGTGGACGGGTTTTACAGAATCTACGCCGGCGGGAGCGCAACGGGGCGCCGCGGGAATACTTAAGCGCGCTGCTAGGGTTTGATTCGATATCATCTCAGCTTTAGGCAAACTGTTTTCGGGTTCGCGTATTGGAGTCTTCACAACTCGGCGGGGTAGCCTGCGCCTCCAATGCTCGGCTGTTGAACCGACACAGGCGGCAGCCCTCTCAGGCTGGTTCTCCTATTGGTAATTTAGCATTCTTTTACTCGACAGGCTTTGCGAATAAAAAAATTACAATGAAAACAATCGTTAGCTAATTAAGGTTTATATACGCAGGCGTGACAGGCCGGGGGCGTGGATGGTTCGGGCAGCGAGGAGGAAAATTCCGAGAACCATGTCGACCCAACACCCGGATAATGCCTCCCTCCCAAGCTGGGTAAGCGGAGACGTCATCCAAGGAGACGCCGAGATCGAGGAGGCTCTCTTCGCATACAGGGAACTCGGCTGCATGGAGGTCATGTGGGACTCGGAGGGCAAGGACGTGGATACCCACGTTGTCAGAAAGCTTCTAAGCAAGTACGGCGAATTTTTCAGAGAGCGTGTCCTGGGCGAGGATGTATTCCTAACCTACCGCGTGCCGAACCCTAGGGTTGAAGTGACCGAGCGCAAAATCCTTCTGGAGACGCTGGCCAGCATTCCAGTCGCCCACGATGTCGCAAGCGCCTTCTATAGGCGGGATGTCTCACCAATCTTTGAGGTTATTCTGCCGTTCACGACGAGTGGCAATGAGCTCCTTTGGTTGCTGAGGTACTACGAGAAAACCATAGCTGGGGCCGGAAAAGTGCGGCTGAACGACTCCCTGATCGTGGAGGATTGGATTGGCCCATTCAAGCCGGGGACGATAGAGGTCATCCCCCTGCTGGAGGATATGGAGAGCATAGTAAGGACCTGCGACATCTTAGGATCGTATCTGGAAGCGGTCAAGCCAAAATACATTCGGGTTTTCATAGCCCGCTCCGACCCGGCCCTGAACTACGGGCTCGTCTGCGCCGTGCTGCTGTGCAAGCTGGCCCTCTCGCAGCTAAGGGGCCTCAGGGAAAAGTCTGGCGTGGAGGTATACCCTATAGTCGGCGTTGGAACAATGCCCTTCAGGGGGCACTTAACCCCCGGGAACCTGGAGAGGTTCATGGAGGAGTACCCCGGGGTCTGCACGGTGACTATTCAGTCAGCCCTAAAGTATGATTACCCACTGGAGGATGTGAGGCGTCTAGTTGCAACTTTGAACGAATGTCTCCCGTGCGGCGAGCCCCCGGCGATGGAGCCCCACGAAGTCGGGCTTCTTAAAAGCATCCTGGCCAAATTCAAGGCGGAGTACCAGAGGGTTGTGGAGAGGCTCGCCCCCCTGGTAAACGCGGTAGCGGCGCACGTTCCGCAGAGGCGGGCTAGGAAACTCCACATAGGCCTCTTCGGCTACAGCCGGAGCGTTGAAGGGGTTTCCCTCCCAAGAGCCATACCCTTCGCGGCGGCGTTTTACTCGCTCGGTGTTCCACCGGAACTTATAGGCATGAAAGCTCTGAGCAGCCTCAGCGATGCTGAGTGGGAAATTCTAGACAAGTATTACGTTAACCTCGAACACGACCTGGAAGTCGCCGCGGCTTTCGTTTCTTTGCGAAACCTGAGCATGCTGGCGGACGTGTGCGGTGAGATTGCCAGCATAGCAGGTGCAAACCGTGAGGAGCTCCGCCTCGGAATAGCGGATCTCACCAGAGACCTGGAAACGGTTGAGGAGGAGCTCTCAATCAAGCTCGGGCCGAGGAGTTTGACGCAGCGTAAGTACGAAAACATGGTCAATGACTTTCTCATAGCTTTCCTCGAGCAGGACAGCCAGGGAGCTAAAAAATACCTCGTTGAAGCGGCTAAGATCCGCAAATGCCTTGGCTAGGCGCTCTTACCGAAGTGGCTCACGCCCGCGCGTATCCGCAACCAGTCGCCACGGCTAAGTAACTGCCTCTACCTGTTACCCGCTCTCTTGATTATAATCCTCTGCTCCGGCTCCCTGAGACCGTAGGCCAGGACTACGACTTCGCCCTCAGCTACGCACCCCCTTTTCATAAATTCTTCGAAGGCACCCTTCAACCCCTCCTCGTAGCTCTGAGCGCGGACAGTTAACGGGTGTAGGCCCCACAGGATAGCTAGCTTCCTAGCCAGCCTTTGGTTCGGTACTCCGACGTAGACCGGCACGCTGGGTCTGAGCGTGGACACCTTGTACGCCATCCGGCCTTTCACGCTGTAAAGCACCAGCTTGGCCTCCATGCTTTCAGCTAGCTCTATCACCCCGCGAGCGAAGCGATCATCGGCGCAAAGGCTGCGGGACCGGGTTTTGGCGCGCACGTGGTCGATCTCCTCGCTGAGAACCTTCTTTTCAGTGAAGGCTATCAGCCTCCCCAGCCACTCAACCGCTTGAAGCGGGTATTTCCCTACCGAGGTTTCGTTTGTCAGCATTATCGCGTCCACGCCCTCGGTCACAGCTTGCGCGACGTCCACCACCTCGGCCCTAGTAGGTGAGTCATTGTCGACCATCGACGCGAGGAATTGCGTAGCTACGATAACTGGCTTGCCGGCTTTCAGGCACTTGTCCACGATGAGCTTCTGGTAGTACGGTACCTCCTCCAGGCTCAGCCTTACACCCAGGTCGCCCCTAGCCACTAGAACGACATCGCTTTCCTCGATAATTGGGTCGAGGTTCCTAAGCGCGTTCAGCGTCTCTATCTTCGAGATCACCCACGCGTCGGAGCCGAAGCTCCTTAGAATCCTTTTCACCTCCTCCACGTCCCCTGCATCCCTCACGTGGCTCAAGCCCACGAAGTCAAACCCCTCAGCCGCCGCGAACTTGAGGGCGAACATATCCCTCTCATTGAGCAGGGGCGCCTCCAACTCCTTACCCCTGATTGAAACGCTCTTACCTCCTTCTATCGAGGAGTCGGTGAGAGCCACACACTCCAACGCGTCGCTCCTAACGCCCACGACTTGGAGCCTAACCCTGCCGTCGTCTATGAGAACCTCGTCCCCCACCTCTGCAACTTCGAAGAGGTTCGCCGCTGGCACGGGAATCGTCGCAGACCCCGCTGTGCCGCTTGACTGCGCTATGAGGACCCTATCCCCAGCTTTCACCTGGAGCGGGTTTTGAAGAGCGCCAACCCGCACCGAGGGGCCCTTAAGGTCGCCGATCATCGCCAAAGGCTTGCCGAGCCTCTCCTCCGCAAGTCTCACCGCCTTCAACCTCCTAAGCCAGACCTCCGGGTCGCCGTGGGCGAAGTTGGTTCTGAAGGCGACGGCCCCGCGCTCGGCCATGCGAACGACGAGCTCCTCGTCCGTGCTGCTAGGGCCCAGGGAGACGATCATTTTGACGAAGAAGCCCCTACCCATGGACCCGTTAACCGGGCCGGTTTAAAAACATTATAATCCAGCTACGCTCCTCGCTGGCGGCTTCAGGGCGTTGGCACGAGCTAGGCCGAGCCCGGAGCCTCTCGGACCGCTTGCATCTGCTTGAACCTTTGCGCGTCCTGGGCCATGTACACGTTGTTGAACATGACGTAGAGCGTGCGACCGCTTCCCAGATGTCCGCCAACAATTTCCGAGAGCTTAGCTAGATCCCCGTCCGTGTACTTGTAGCGGTAGTTTAACCTGTCGCCCCCCATGCCGTGCAGCCTGAAGTACACCACCTCCTTCGCCACTGCTGGCTGGGCTTGGAAGGGGTCCACGATGTGGATGACGTTTTTAAAGCTGGAGACCAGCTCCGCCACCTTATCCGGGTGCTGGACCCACGTTCCCCGCGGCTCCCAGCCGATTATGAAGCCGCCTGTCTCGGCGGTTGAGAAGAACTCGAGAGCATTTCTGTAGTTCTCCTCGCTGTAGCCGAAGCTGGGCGGCGTTTGAACTACCACCACCCTCGCGCCCAGCGCCTTAGCGGCGTCCGCAACCAGGCTCCAAGCCTCGAGAACCTCCCTCGTCGGCCTGAGGAAACCGTACCTACCAGCCTCTGGCCTCTTCTTAGCCCGCTTCCAGGTGGGGGAGTCTAAGGGGTGCGTAATGGCCTGCCAAGCCTTCATGGTGAACGCGAAGCCGGGGGGTGCTTCCGAGGCCAGTTTCCGAAGCTTCTCCGGATCGGGTGGGTCGTAGAAGGTGTCCTGCAGCTCGATCGCGTTGAAGGCTGCGTAGTACTTCCCCCTCCCTATACACCAACCGCAGCAGCCAATGTAGAGCATGTGGTATACGCTGTACCGCCCCCTATAAACCAAGCCTTTAACAAGCCCGTCGGCGGGTTTCAGGCTGTGAGGAGAGCGATCCTCAAGATTGCCGGGGTCGGCTGCGAGGGATGCGTAGCGCCGAGCAAGGAGAGGTTCCTGAAAGTCAGGGGGGTCAAAGCCGTTCGCGTCCTCGGATCCCGTGTGGAGGTTTTCTACGATGAGAGGGATGTCGCTTTGAGCGAACTGGTGAGGGCTAGCGGCGTCGAAAACTACTACTTTGTCACGGTCATCGGTGATGAGGAGGTCAGTGCGTAGTGGGCTTGGCCAGACTGGGCGTAGACTAAGCGGCAACTGCGACGCTGCATAGGGTACCAGCCCGGGCGTGGGGCCGCTCCAGACATCGAATTTTTGCATGCACGCATGCAAAAAAGGTTGAACTCCGCAAGGGTCGACCGACTGAGTTAGAGGTGCCCTTTGACCCAGGCTAGGACTTCCTTCTCGATTTCGCGCCTCACGTGGTAGTCGTCGAACACGTGACCGGCTCTGACCTCGAGGAACTTCTTCTCAACCTTCAGCTTCTCGTAAAACCTCTTCGCCTGGCTTATGGGGACGACCTGGTCGTCGACTGCGTGGACGATTAGCGTGGGGGCCTTTATCTGCTCCGCCAGGTGCATGACCGAGAACCTCATGGACTCGGCGATTTTCTCAACGCGCATCCTGTTCGGACCCATGTAGACGTAACCCTCCCTCACCGGTGGGGGTTGGGATAACCTCTGGGCCAGCTCGGGCCAGTCGAGCGCAGGGGCGAGCAGCACGAGCGCGGCGATGTCGTCCCTACCAGCGGCCAAGTTTGCTGCAACCCCTCCCCCCATGCTCAAGCCGATAACTGCGAAGCGGGACGCGTCAACCTCTGCGAGCGTTTTCAGGAAGTTTGCAGCGTTCAGCGCGTCCTCCACAGCGTAGGATATCGCGAATTCCTCGAAGGGCAGCGGCGAATCCCCGTGGCAGCGGAAATCGAACCGGAGCGCGGCAAAGCCGTTCGCGCACAGCACCCTGGCCATGTCCGTGTAGAGCCTCCCAGCCTCGCTTTTGTTGCCCGTGAAGCCGTGCAGGAACAGCACGGGTTTCGGCTTAGAGACGCCGGCAGGCAGGTGCAGAACACCGGCGAGCTCGAAACCGGCGCTCGGCACCTTGACGAACTCTTCTCGTGGGTTGCTCACGAAAAACACGAATAGATTCTTGCTAAAATGGATTGCCAATCGACTCCGGCAACAAGGGCTCCGCCACCCATTTCAATCCTACGCGCGGGGATACCGAGGTACCTCGCTGCCTCCAGGCGATCTTTACAGCATTGCGTGAATGGCTTTGGCACAGCGCCCCAATCGAGAAACTATTTTGTTGAGAACCGTTGTTGTGTGGGTTTCAAACGTTCAATCTGAAATGCGTTAACGGTCATGCGGGACATCCAGGCCTTCAGGACGCGAGTGAAGGTTTCCGCGCTTTCGTGGCGTGAGCTTCGGGCCCCTAGTATGCGTGCTATGCTGCTGTTTGGCGGAACGCTAAGGCCCTTTAGTGCAGGCGCGCCAGTAAGTGCTGCGCTCACTGGCGGTGCTAAGTCAGCTTATTTTCTTGTAGCGCGCAAGTGGTAGCTGTAGAAGTCTAGGAAAGTTCCCGCACCAGCGTAGAGAAGGACGGGTTAAAAACAGCGGTTGGAGGTCGAGCATTGTACTGACAGAACCATATCTCGCGTTAACGGTCGCCCCATCCATGCGCAGGCTCAGTGCCTCGGCACCGGCGGTTAGCAAGCTGAGCACTAGAAACTAGGGATGTTAAAGAGCCTGCCGGGTAGCCTGAGAAACGGGCTGGGAGGAGAATCGCTGGTAAGCGGGGATGCTGCCCCCAGGGCCATCGCGAAGAGGGGGAGAAATGGAGCCAAGGGTAAAATAATCTTGGGAAACGACTAATTGGATTCCTGCTAAGCGGCCAATTATGTATTGGGCTAGCAGGGGCGAGAGGTAGGTCCATGCGAGGAATGACAGAGCTCCCCCTACTCCTCCAATCGCTCTGAGCGCGACGAAAGCTATTCGCCTAACCCTACCCCCTCGATGCTCCATTCTCTCACCTCGATTCCAACCTTGTACAACCCGGCGATTAGGGCCTGAACTCGGCGTTAAGCCTCGCGCCCGGCTTCATCTCGACTTCCAGGGAAATTGTATCCCCAGGCTTTAGCGCTTCACCACGAACCTCTACGGGGGGTGCGGGCAGAGCATTGAGGTTCGAACCTTAATGTATACTGCCTCAGTGGAACGGAGACCAGGTATGTTAAGTCGAGGGCGATTTTCACGCGATCCCCGTTTACGCCCTTTAGCTGCGGCCTCAAGATGAAGGCCCTACCACTGGATAGGTCCTGGAGCAATTCCACTAGCGGCAGGAAAGCATAAGCAATCGCCGCAAGCAGGAGGGCGAGGGTAAAAAGTCTTAACCACGCAGTCAATCCACTCTCCTTACCTCCTTTGAAACCCCAATCCTTAACAGCTGAACCCCAGCCGCAAGAGCAAGAGGGAGGAAAGCCAGCTTGGCTAATAGGTAAAGCACTTCGCTCACCAGCTTGCTAATTCCAGCTTCAGGGCTAGAGGGCGGGGAGAAACGCTGGTAGCTGGTGGCAAAGTAGATGGCGATTGCGGAAAACGCGGTTATCATCGAGAGCCCGAGAGCCGGTAGGAACTTCCCCATTACGCTGGAACTCAATGCCATTGATCATGAAACCTTGTCATAATCACAATTTCTTGCGTATTTTTTACTGGAAAGCATCCTCATTCAAGACGTAGCTGTGGGAGATGTGGGCCGCTCTCAGCGTTTGCGAGGGAGCAGCTATGCCGGCTTACACGATCGGAAGCGTTTAATATATGGCCCGCGCAGCGAGTTTACCCCGTGTCCCTCGACGAGTACATCGACGCCAGCCCTGGCTTGAAGTCGAGGGTGAGAATCGGGACCTCCGGTTGGGATTACGACGACTGGGTTGGGCCCTTCTACGATTACGAGAAGGGGATGCTCTCCATCTACACGCGGATCTTCAATACCGTTGAGGTGAACTCTTCCTTCTACACGTTGCTCAACGAGAGGTTCTTCGAGGGGCTCGCTAGGGCTTCTCCCCCCGGCTTCCTCTTCTCTGTGAAGATGTATAGGGGTGTAACGCACAAGAAGGGGTTGAACCCGAAGCTCGCTGGCGGGGAACTGAACGCGTTCTTCAAGTCCATTGAGCCGCTCCGCAAGCACGGGAAGCTGGGAGCCGTGCTTGTCCAGCTCCCCCCTTGGAGGAGGGAGGAGGTGCCGTGGTTTGAGGACTTCCTGGCTGAGCTGCCGAAGGGGGTGAGGGTCGCTGTCGAGTTCAGGGATCCAAGCTGGCTCGCTAGCGACGTGCTCGGCATGCTGAGGAGATACGAGGCGGCCCTGGTTGCCGTCGACGAGCCGCTGTTGCCCCCGGTGGTGGAGCTGACGGCCGACTTCCTGTACGTGAGGTGGCACGGGAGAGGGGAGAGGCCGTGGTACTACTACCACTACTCGCCGAGTGAGCTCGCTCCCTGGGCCGAGAAACTGAAAAACCTTGCCAGCGAGGTAGAATTGATACTGGGATACTTCAACAACCACTTCAGGGGCTTCGCCCCCCACAACGCGCTCCAGATGCTAATGCTGCTTGGGATCGTGGAGCGCAGGCACCGGGAGCTGCTAGCCAGGATGGACAGATACTTTGCAGCAGCCCCTTCCCTGAGAGTCGGTGTGCTGGAGAGCCTCAAAAGCGGCGAGGTGGAGGAGGCGTTAAAAGCTTTGGCCGGGGAGAGGAGGTTTCAGCGAGGCTTAGAGATCAGCGGGTCGGAGGTGGGGTACAAGTTGACCGAGCGTGGGCTAATCGCCCGCGTGAGGAACTACCGCGTGGAGGTCGATAGGGTTGAGAGGAGGATTGCCCACGATTGCGAGGATTGGAAGAAGTCCGCCGAGTCGAAGAGGTTTTGCAAGCACATGGTGAGGCTCTTCCTCAGCCTGCCCCGGGAGGCTTCCAGGGAGCTTTTAGAGGACCTCCTATCCAACTTCGAGGAGTGGAGCTTCGAGTACTAGCGTTTCTCCACCGCGCCGGTGGGGAGGAATGGGGGCGAACCTAACGCCGCTGGTGCCTAGGGAGAAGATCGGGTTGGAGGGGGTAGCCGGCAAGACCTTAGCCGTCGACGCACTGAACGCAGTGTACCAGTTCCTCGCGCTCGTCAGGGACCGGAGGGGAGAGCTCATGAGGAACGAAAGGGGGTTAGTGACGTCCCACCTGATCGGCTTGGCCACCAGGTACTCGAAGCTTGCGCTCGAGAACAAGTGCAGGTTCATCTTCGTGTTTGACGGACCCCCTCACCCCCTGAAGAGGGTGGAAATCGAGAGGAGGAGGGAGATCAGGGAGAGAGCGCTGGAGGAGTACAAGCGGCTCATCGAGGCGGGGGACTACGAGAGGGCTTTCTCGAAAGCCGTCGTGGCCGCCAGCGTGGATGAATGGATCATCGATAGTAGCAGGAAGCTGATCCAGCTGATGGGCTTTCCCGTAGTTGACGCGCCAGCCGACGCCGAAGCCCAGGCCGCTTTCATCGTCTCCCGGGGGGAGGCGTGGGCTGTCAGCAGCCAGGACTGGGATTCGCTGCTCTATGGCTCGCCGAGGCTCGTAAGGTACCTCACACTCACGGGCTTCGAGTGGCTGCCGAGCAAGCGGGTGGCGAGGAGGCTGGAGCCCGAGCTGGTCGAGCTGGAGAGGGTTCTCGCCGCCCTCGGCATCTCCCGCAGGCAGCTGGTAGAGATCGCCGTCCTCTCCGGCACGGACTTCAACCGAGGGGTTAAGGGCGTAGGGCCCCGCAGGGCTTACAAGCTTGTCAAAACGTATGGGAGCCTCGACCGGCTGCCGAGCGATATACGCAGGGCGCTCCCCGAAAACTACCTGGAGGTTGTTGAACTCTTCCTCAACCCGCCCGTCAGGGTGGATTATGGCATAGAGTTCCGGGAGCCCGACGAGGAGGGGCTCTACAGGTTTCTCGTCGAGGAGAACAACTTCTCGCGGAAGCGCGCCGAGCTCGTTGTGGAGAGGCTGAGGAGGGCATGGAGGGAAGCTGGGCTGAGCCAGAGGGGGCTTGAGGAGTACTTCGACTGAGCGTTGCAGCAAAGCCCGACAATCAAGCGATGCCCCGTACGCGGCTGCCATCCGTCTATGTATGTGGGGCGGGCTCTTTTCAGAGGAAACCGTGAGAAGCACTCGCGGAATTAAGGTGTAGTCCAATGGGCATGGGCACCGCGGTTTACGCGTTAGCGGTGAAAAGTGTTGAAGCGCTACTGGGCGTGCTACGTGAGATTTGACTTTAAACTTATATTTAGGCTATCGTTCTAGTTAACTTGAAGAGGTGGGAATATGGCTAAACTTTACGCGTCGGCAAAGCTGGTCAAGAATCTAAGGATAGACGTCGATGATGGCAGAAAACACGCCTATTGCCTTGATTTGCCTTTAGACCTGGGAGGAACAGACATGGGGCCTTCAGCCCTTGAACTCGCCTTGATGAGCTTTGCTGGCTGCTACGCAACAATTTTCACTTTTATAGCTAAAAAAATGAAAATCACGTTAAATGATTTAGAAGTTAAGATGGAGGCTGTTAAACCAGAGGAAGTTGGAACTATAACCGAAGTTAATGCTGAAGTCTCGGTCAAAACTGATGTCCCGCTAGACGTGATTCAAAAGATTCATAGTAAAACGTTGGAAAACTGTCCTGTTGGAATGCTCTTTGAAAAGGCAGGAGTTAAGATAAGTTACAATTTGAAGATCGAAAAATAATATTACACATTATTGATCGCGGCTCATTTGCTATTTTCGTTTAAGTCATTTTTTCGATTAGCGCCTTACCTTCCCCCTTACTTCGCGACTCCCCCACTTTCTCGAGGGCTTGCCCCTCGGATCTTCGTTTCCCAGTTACCACTTTTCTCCTCGAGAGCGCAGACCCCTCCGGCTCCAGTGGGACCTTATTCGCGGAGCTCGAACCTGTTTTTCTCGACCAGGTAGGCTATGTCCCTCGCAGGCTTTTGCTGCAGATTCTTCGGCTTATTGTAGAAGTGTAGCTTGGGGTTTTCCGCACGCTTCCTCTGCGGCCTTAACCGGGCTTCTCCAGCTTTGGCATGGGCGGGAGTTGCCCACGGCCTCGATCCGCGCATACTTGAGGGGGTTTCCGACACCCAGATAACCCCTGAGCACGTAGGTGGTGCGCCTTTAGGAGTCGGCGTCCCCACCTGTAGCTCACTGAGATCTCCACCTCTTTTCCAACGATCCAGCTGTGCCCCATCCGCGCGAGGAAGAGTGGGTTGCCGGAGATCTCGACGGATGGCTCCGAGAACAACTTCTCGCGGAAGCGGGCTCAGCTGCGAGCAAGCATTTAACCTTGTTTTGCAGTAAAAGCCTGTGAGAGGAAGAGTAGCCTACCTGGCCGAGAAAAACAGGTTCGAGCTCCGCGAGGAGGATGTTCCCCGGTTGGGCGAGAAGGATCTCCTGGTAAAGGTTAAAGCGTGCGGGATTTGCACAGGCGACATTTACGCTTTCCTCGGCTACCCTACCTGGTTCGCCCTCCCGGCCGCGCTGGGCCACGAGCCCTCGGGTGAGGTTGTAGAGGTAGGGCCGAAGGTTTCCAGGTTTAAGCCAGGTGACCGCGTAACGGTCCTCGGAGGCCCTGGTTACTCGGACTACGTTGTGGTGGAGGAGAGCTACGCTGAACCTATTCCGCCGAACGTGCCCTTTGAGCACGCGATAGGCGAACCGCTGGCCTGCGCGGTCAACGGCATAAGGCTAGCTGCCCCCAGCTTCGGCGACAGGGTCGCGGTTGTCGGCGTGGGTTTCATGGGCCTCCTCCTCGTTCAAGCTCTAAGCAGGATGCACCTCGACTCCCTCGTAGCCGTGGATGTGAGGGAGGACAGGCTAAGGCTCGCGAAAGAGTTTGGAGCGGACGTTGCGGTGAACCCGCAGCGCGAAGACCTGGATAGCGTGGTAGCCGAGCTGGAGGGAGGGTGCGACATCGTGATCGAGGCCACCGGCTCGCCCAAGGGCGTGGACGTTGCGACAAAGCTTGTGAGGAGGAGGGGCAGGCTCTGCATCTTCAGCTACCACCCGCTCCCCGTGCCGGTCGACCTGAGGACCTGGGATGCTAAGGGGCTCGAGGTGGTGATGACGAACCCTAACAGGGCGGAGGATATGCGCGTGAACCTGCGCACTGCGATGAAGAGCTTAAGCCGGGGCGTTTTCAGGATGGAGAAGCTGGTCACGCACAGGTGGCCGCTAGCCGAAATCCAGAGGGCTTTCGAGTACGCATCATCGAAGCCAGTAGACTACATAAAGGGAGTTATCGTGCCGTAAGTTCTCAGTATCGGGACGAAGCACAATCCGCTCCCCGTTACGTATTAAACTGCCCGGTTTATCGCTGCTTCATGCCGAAGAGAACCTCACTCCTTTTAGCGGCGTCCTTGGCCGCTTACGCGGCGCTTACAGCGTGCTTGGGCGTGCTGGAGTCCAGCGTGGTGGAGAGATCGGGTTATGTAAGCGTGCAGGGTGTTTCAGTCTACTTCACCGAGTGGGCTCCCAGAAGTGCGGCGGTTAAGGGCACGGCCGTGCTTCTACACGGCTTAGGGGGGAGCTTGGAAATGATGAGGTGGCTGGGAGTGGAGCTGGCTAGGAACGGTTACCGCGCCATAGCCTACGATAACGCCGGCCATGGGAGAAGCTCGAGGGCTGGGGCTTATTTCAACTCGACACAGGCCTTCAATATTTATGGCGCGGTGCTAGACGCGCTAGGAGTCCCCAAGGGGGAGGAAATCGTGCTGGTGGGTCACAGCATGGGTGGCTTCTTTGCCCAGGAGTTCGCCGCAATGGATCCGAGGGTAGAGAAGCTCTTCATCCTAGCTTCACGGCCCTACGTGAACGCTACAGGAGCCGCTAGAGTCGCCATCTACGCTGCCCGCGACGAGATCTTCGTCCCAACGCTAGCCGAGGGATGGGAGGTTGCCGTGCTCCCCTACGATAACCACCTCACCATCCTTTACAACCCGGTGCTCGCCGACCTCGTACTGGGGAAAGTCGCCGGCGAGGGATACGTAAACCTCTCGGCTCCGCGCCTCTACGTAGCTGTAGCGAGAAGCGCCTCCGCGTTTTCGGCGATGATTCTGGCCTTCTGTGCAATCGCCTCGCTGCTGGGCGGGGGAACAGAGGCCAAGCACGCTAGCCCTCCCCGCTACACCCTGTTGCTGCTTTCCACCATTGCCGCGGCCCCGCTGGCGTTCCCAATGTACACGGCTACTTCACGGCTGGTATCGCTAATAGCCGGGTACGTTCTCGCGGTGTTGTACTCCCAAGCGGTTGGGCTTGCGGCGGCCTTACGGCTCCGGATCGGCGGTGCTAGAACGATACGGCTCCACTCGAAAGAGCTGCTGCGCGAAGCTGCCGTAGGCGCGCTACTCGCCGCCGTGGCGTACGCCAGCGTCCACGAAGCTCTCCAGCCGTTCTTCAACGTTGAACTCAGCCCCTTCAGGTTTGGGCTCTTCGCAGGGGTTTTAGCCCTGTCGCTTCCACCGGTAGCGGTTTTCGAAGCCGCGTTTAGAGGGGGGCTGCGGTGCCTCCCCCTTCACCGGGGATTGGCTGCAACAGTAGCCTTACGCTTAGCGAGCTTCGCCTCGGCCTACGCTACAGCTAGGTTGCTGCTAGGCGCTCAAGGGGTAGCCGGCTACTTGCTCATAGTCACGTACGTCAGCCTAGTGCTGCTTCTACCGCTGGATGCTGCGGCTCAGGTGTGGTTGAGGCGCACGGGTTCTTGGAGCGAAAATGTTCTTTGGCTCGCCGTAGTTTACAGCGCACTGCTGGCTGCGGTATCCCCGCTGCTCTAGGTTTCAGCAATTATATCATAAAAATCTGTGGTTTATTAAATCTGAATAAATTTATCTTAGAATTTTTAATTATGTTAAAATGGTTAAAACTATAGGAAAGCTTTAAATACCGAAATTTCAATAGTTAAGAGAGGAAAAGAAATGAAAATAAAATCTAATATAGCCGAGATTGCTCTTTGTTTTCTAATCTCCATCATCATGCTTTCACTGTTTTCCAATTTAGTAGTAAATTCTTATGCTCAAGACAACACTAATGAAAACTACGAGAAAGTTTTAACCTTGTTAAACAACATAAGGGCTTCCGAGTATTGTATCTCGTCCAGCGAGGGGGGTGGAGGCTGTATCGCTTTCCGGGTTCTAGGCGAAGGGCAAGTAGGGGGAGAGAGCGCTTGGAAGGTCGAGTGGAGTGTTAAAGGCGACCAGGGCGAAAGCAGAATGATTCTATGGATTTCGAAATCCACCGGGATGTGCACCCAGCTTGAAGTGAACGGCGAAGTGCTCTCAGGCGAGTACGCGGCGTACGCGGGATATACAGTTCTATCGCTGTGGTTCTCGTGGATTGAGTCTAACGCGGAACCCTTCAAGCTCGAGGGGATCGGGCAATGGGAGGAGGCAGTAGGCTACGGCAGGCTTCTCTTCCTCGGAAGCGAGCTAAGGAACATTGGGTCCAGCCAGCTACTGGTTTACAAGTGGAGGTGGGAGGGATACCCCACGGCCCCAGAAAGCTATCGCGGCGTCGCGGACTTCTGGCTGGCTCCAACAAGCTTTGGATCAGTACCAGTCAAAATCCGCGTGGAGACGTATGAGCCCGCGCAGTGGGGGGAGATCGCGCTCGTAAACATTGAGCTCGCGGAACCTCAACCATTGCCGAACGTGGTGGTTGACGCAAGGATCGAGCGAACGGGCTTAAAGCCGGGGGAGCAAGTTAAGGTGGATATCCTGTACTCCAACACTGGAAACGCCATCGGAGCCGTTAACGTGACGCTGTACGCGGATAACGTCGCGCTAAAAAGCTGGTTGATTACGCCGAAAGCGGGCGAGAGCGGTACCTTAACCTACTTACTCTCATTCGACAGCGAGGGAACTCATGTCGTGAAAGTCGGCGATCGCGTCTTCACGGTAGCGGTATCCGCTGCTGCTCAACCCGCTAGATTTGAAGTCACCGAGCTAAGCGTAAGCCCGGCTTCGCCGAAAGCCGGTGAAGCGGTCAGCATCTCGGTTAAAGTTACGAACACGGGTGGGGAATCGGGCTCGTACGACGTGGCCTTGAAGATTGATGGACAGCGCGTAGGCACGAAGGCGGTGAACCTGGGGCCAGGCGAGTCGGCAACCGTTGCGTTTTCCTATACTCCGGCGAGCGGAAGAGTATACAGCATCGAAGTCGACGGGTTGTCCGGGACATTTACGGCTGCCGGAGCGGGAGAGCAAGGTGCATTGGCGGGAGGGGTGCAGTGGCTATACATTGCGATCATCGCAGTAGCGGCAGTCGTAGCTGCGGTTTTCCTCCTAGCGAGGAGGAGGGCAGTCACGTAGCAGGAAAGAATTTAAAAAATAACTATAATTTTATTTATTTTTATTTTACACTTAAACAATCTCGACTCCGCACTCGTTTTTAGTCAGCCAGCTTTCATGGAACTAAAGAGCGCTTGAAAGTGGTCCCAAGCGTTCGAGGAGTCGAGGCCCCCATCCCAGAAAACGACCAAGTCCTCGCCGCCGAGCCTCCGGACCACCAGTGCCTGCTTAATCCAATTTAGAGCGGGGTACCCCCTCAGCTCCCAGCCGATTATAATTATCGGCTTAGTTTTAAGCCCCTTCGTCGAGGCGAAAATTTCGCTGACCCAGGACTCCAGCACTCGATCGTCGGCTGTGTAAGCCATGAACGTGAGGTAGTCGAAATCTTCCAGCTTAACCCAGTCGATGCCGAAGGCCTTCCTGCTCCACTCTAAGCTCACAGACGCGGCTAGCGAGACTTCGACATGTGGTTTAACCCTCTTCACAGCCGTAACCAGCTCCCTGGTGATGTTCCCCACTAGGCTGCACTTGTACTCCACCCAGAGGTCATGGTATCTGCCGAGCGCGTCAAGCGGCCAATCGAAACTTCCCACACCACGTTGCGCGAGGAAGCGGGCGAAGTTCTCACGGTTTATCTCGTCGAAGCTGAAATTCTCGCCGCAGTAGCCGAAGCCGTAGTCGTCTTCGAAGTTCACCCCGTCGACCTCGTACCTTGACACGAGGTCGACTAGCGCTTGCTTCCAGAACTCAACCACCTCTCTGTTAGCCGGGTTCAGCACATAGAATCTCTCGCCGCCGGGGGCGCACGGTTTCTCCAGCGTCGTTTCGCCGGTGGGCCACACGGCTGCCCAGCTCGGGTGCCGCTCTAGTAAGCTCCTGTAGCCCATGAAGCCGAACCAAGCCCACACCTTCAACCCCCTCTCGTGCGCCCTTTCAACGAGGTAGGCCAGGAGGTCCTCCTCACAGGCTTCACCGCACGGGAAGAAGTCGGTTCTATACTGGGCGGTAACGCCCTCGGGACCCCTTCGCGGGTTGACAAACCATATTACGAGGTTGAAGCCCGATCTAGCGGCTTTCTCCACCAGCGCGTCGATACCTGCGCGGGTTCCAGCGGAGCTGTACACCCCCCTCAGCCTGAAAACCGTATGGGTTGAAGCCTCCTGCAGAATCTCTTCCATTGCTCTATTTCCCGAGCTCCAGGTTATTAAGTGTATTACAACTCCAGTGGTCGCTAAAGCCAGCGCCAAAGCCAGCGCGGAGGGCATCTTCACTCGGAGCCCCCGGCGGGGGGCTCCAAGGCGTTGGTGTACCCGCCGGCTTACCATGTTCTCAGTTACTGGGCGGGTGCTGCCTATAGAGTGTTTTGACACGCTCGGAGTTCAGGCTAGTGCCAGGGCGGTGCCGCACCGCAGCAACGTTTTAATCGGCGAAATTGCACTCTTCACGCGTGAGGATTGTCGACCTCTCGATGGAGCTTAGGACAGGCACCCCGGTATTCCCCGGCTACCCCACCCCCATCGTTCACGTCTGGACGAGCATCGACGAGCACGGCTACTACAGCAACCTACTGGTGCTGGATGAGCATACGGGAACGCATGTCGACGCTCCAGCCCACTTCATAAAGGGTGCGGCCACGATAGACGAGGTTCCTCCGGAGCGTTTCATGGGGGAAGGGGTGGTCATCGACGTTTCAGGCCTGCCTCCTAAAGCCGCAATCACGGAGGAGCTGATACGGGAGGCCCTTAAAGGCGCTAGCGTTGGACCCGGTTGGGTAATCCTATTCAGAACCGGCTACGACAAGAGAGCGGGGACCCCCGACTGGTTTGACCACCCCGGTCTGGACGAGGGGGCGGCTAGCTACCTGGCCTCGCTTAACGTGAACGCCGTGGGCACTGATGCCCCGAGCATCGACCAGCAGCCTTTCCCCGCCCACAGGATTCTGCTTGCGAAAGGCATACCTATCTACGAGAACCTTACGAACTTAGCCGAGATCTCCGGGAAGAAGTTCAAGTTCTACGGAATCCCGCTCAGGATCCGGAAGGGCTCTGCCAGCCCCGTGCGCCCCATCGCGGTGGTTGCCGAGCCGCTTTAATTCCCAGGAAGGTGCCGCTAACCATTTAGCCTGGGTAGGCCCGCCAACCTGATGGCTAGCCGCGGGCTCTTCTTCGGCGTAGACTACTACCCGGAGCACTGGCCTAGGGAGCGGTGGCCCTTAGACGCCAAGCTGATGGGTGAGGCGAAGTTCAACGTCGTCCGGCTCGCGGAGTTCGCATGGTGCAGGCTCGAGCCGAAGCCCAACGTGTTCAACTTCGCGTGGCTTGACGATGTCTTGGAAATACTCGCGAGCAGGGGCCTGAAAGCCGTCCTGGGTACACCCACCGCCGCCCCTCCCCCATGGCTGGTTAAGCAGCACCCCGACATCCTACCGGTCGACTTCAACGGGCATCCCATGCCTCCAGTGGCCCGGCGGCACTACTGCCCCAATAACCCCAACTACAGGGAAGCCACCGAGAGGATAGTGACGAAACTCGCCGAGCGCTACCGGGATGATGAGCGGGTGATCGGCTACCAAGTGGATAACGAACTCTCCATGAGCGAGGAGTACTGCTACTGCAGGCACTGCGTGGAGGGGTTCCGCGAGTGGCTTAAAGGGAGGTACGGCGACATTGAAGCGCTGAACAAGGCTTACGGCACAGTTTTCTGGAGCCAGGAGTACGGCGATTGGAGCGAAATACACCCGCCGACGCCGCCCTTCGGCAACTGTAACAGGGCTTTAGCCCTCGACTGGTTCAGGTTTAGGTCGGAGTCGATGGTGGGGTACCTCGAGCTCCAGGTGGAGATTCTGAAGAAGATGAGCCCCGGTAAGTTCGTGACAACCAACCTCCCAGGCGCTCTTCACAGCAGCGTAAACTGCTTCGACATGGGATCTAGGTTAGACTTTATGTCGTGGGACTGCTACCCGCGCTTCGCCGGCGGGGGCGAGGCGGCTCAAACCTCGCTCCAGCACGACGCCGCGAGGATGATGAGCAGGGACGGCAGGTTCTGGGTTATGGAGCTCCAGGCTGGGCCCACCGACGGCTACCATAGCTTCCCCATCGGCTACACGCCGGAGCCCGGCGAACTGAGGAAGTGGGCGTACCAGGCAATCGCGCACGGGGCCGAGGGGGTCGTCTACTTCAGGTGGAGAACTGCCTGCTTCGGTAGAGAGCAGTACTGGCATGGGATACTGAACCACGACGGCGAGGTAAACCGCAGGTACCTGGAGGTGAAGGGGCTTGGAGAGGAGCTGGAAAGAATTGCGGGGGAGGTGGCTGGAACGCGTTTCGACAGCGAAGTGGCTGTGCTTTTCTCCTACGATTCCCTCTGGGCAACTTTGATAGAGAGGGGCTTCTACTACGCCGATTACTACTCGCAGGTGCTCGCCTCGTACAGGGAGCTGTGGAAGCTGGGGGTAAACATCGACGTTATCCCGCCTACGGCCGACCTGTCGAGATACAGGGTTGTGTTCGCCCCCTTCCTCTACTTAACGGATAGGGGGGTAAACGCGAGGCTCAGGGACTACGTCGAGAGGGGCGGCTTTCTCGTAGCCTCCGCCCGGACCTCTGTCAAAGACGAAAACAACAACGTGTACTGCGATGGGTTACCCGGGGGGTTGGTGGACCTTTTCGGAGCTCGGGTTGTGGACTACACTCCGGTGAGCAACGATGAGAGGGCTATAATAGCGGTCGGGAACCGCGCACTTCAGGCATTCGGCTGGCTGGAGGAGCTTAAACCAACGACAGCTGAAGTTATCGGCTTTCACGAGTTCTCTTGGCTTAAAGGTAAGCCGGCCATCACTATTAACCGATTCGGTAAGGGCTTGGCCGTTTACGTGGGGAGCTTCCTAACGCCGGAGCTGGCCAGCTACACCGCAAGCCTTGCATTAAAGAAAGGCAACGTTAAACTACCGGCGAATGTTGGAGGGGCCGCGCTGGAAGTAACTCTGCGGCACGGGGACGGTTACGCGCTGCTTTTCCTGATAAACCATGCTTCAAGCGAATGCCGGGCCACTGTAGCTCTGCCCGAGCCCCGCTGGGTTAAGGGACTTCTGACTGGAGTCAGAAGCGATGACGGTAAGGTGAAAGTGAGCCTAGGGCCCCATGGGGTGGAGATTCTAAAGCTAGTTTAAAAACAGCAACCGGGCTAATCTTTGCTTTTGTTTTCCATTTTGCGCGGCTGCTCGTCCCACGATAGGATTGTGTGCGTGAACGTGCGGTCCTCGTCTTCGATCCCGCGCTCTATTTCGGTTATGTGGGCGTAGCTTGCGTTTAAGCTCCTCAGTATGTACTCGAGCGCCTCCTCCGGCTTAGATTTAGTACCGCACACGTAAACGTCCACCGCTGCGTACCCCTTCTCCGGCCAAGTGTGTACTGAGATGTGCGACTGGGAAACCACCAGGATCCCGCTGACACCCCTAGGCGTGAACCGGTAAAAGTACGCTTGACGCACATCCATTAAACCTATCTTAGCCGCTTCCAGCATTATTCTCTTTAGCTCGTTTGGGTCCTCCAGTATCCTAGGATCGCAGCCCGAAGCCTCGGCCACGTAGTGGTAGCCTATCGTATCCACGCCTATCGCGAGGAAAACCTCCCTTTATATTTAACCCCTCGGGTAACCGCTCGTTGTTTTCAGCGCAGCAGGAATCCTTTAAACGAAACAAAAAAAGCCTTAAGAAAAACAAAATTTTATTTTTATACCTCATCCCCTATTTCGGTTGTATTGATAAAGATATGGTATAAAAACCCCCTACCACACGTCACCGGGTAAACAGAGGATGAAGAGCAAGCTGAGGCCCTACCAACGCGAAGCCCTCGACTGGGCCCTGAGAGTGGCAGAAGCCCGCGGCGGTGCCGTAGTTTGCTTGCCAACCGGTACAGGTAAAACCCTTGTCGCAGTCTCCTTCGCGGAGCACTACTTGCGCAGCCTCCGAAGCGGTGAGAAAATACTGGTGCTAGAGCCCACACGCTTCCTAGTCGAGCAAACCGCGAAAAGGTTCAGGTACGAGGGGTTCTCCGTCTCAATGATCCACTCCGGCGTTAAGGAGCGCGACTGGAGCCAGAGTATCGTGGTCGCAACACCTGAATCGGCTCTAAGCTACCTCGACCGCAAGTACGGCAGGCTGCAGTGGGAGAAAGCCCGCGAGCTAGCCTCCAGGGAGTTCCCCGTAGTGGTTATCGACGAGTGCCACCACACGGTAGGTAAGGACCCGTTCGCCGTGATCATGAACCTCCTTTCCGGCTCAATCAAGCTCGGCCTTTCGGCCCTAGTGCCTTCAAGTAGGATCGGTGAGATTGAAGAGTACATAGGGGTTATACGCAAGTGGAGCTTCAGCGAGCTGGAGGGGAAGGGTTACGAGAAACCCTACATGATCGCGGAGGTGTACGAGTCCCCCTTCAGGCGGCAGGAGGAGGAACTCTACGCGAAGCTGTACAACCTGTGGTTGAGCGGAGGCCCCTCTTCCAACTTCGCCGCTTTAGCATTAACCACGCTTAGTAGAGACGGCAGCGACGCGCTCATTGATTCAGCGGCCAAGCCGACAGCGTTCGCGCGCTTCCTCAGCGAGGTCGCACCGGTTCTCGATCTACCGCGGGAATCCCATAAGTTGCCGGTGCTCCAAAGCATCCTGAGGGATTACGAAGGGAACTACGCCAAGGCCCTTGTATTCGTTAACAGGAGATGCACAGCCGAGCTTATAGCGGAGAACTTTGCGCATTTGAAACCGGTTAAAATCATCGGCGGAAGGGAGGCGGCCGACCCGGAGGCTAGGAGAAGCCTCCTGGAGGAGGCGAGGAAGCCCGAGGTCAAGTTGATCATCGCCACTTCAGCGGGGGACGAGGGCATCGACGTGCCGGAGGTCGACCTAGTAGTTTTCTGGTCGCACGTCTCCTCGCCCCTACGCCTGTACCAGAGACTCGGTAGAGCGCTTCGCCCGGCCCCGGGTAGAGTAAAGTACGCCGTCTTCGTTGTAACCCCCGGTACCCGAGACTACGACGCGCTACCGGAAAGCCTCGTAGCGCTGGCCAGAGAGGGGATAGACGTGTCCGGCATCTTCGACGACGTGGAGTCGCCTATTCTGGGGGAGGGGATGGTCATGGCTAGGAGAGTGAGGGAAGTTTCCCAAACGCTTGGCGTTAAGGGTTTGCACCGGGAAACGCTCTTGAGTGCGCTGAGCTCAGGTCAGTGGGCGCAGAGGGCTAAGCGGAGAATCGCCGCCGAACTGGACGAGAGCGTCAAGATGGGTGCGCTTCTGTACTACTACGACGTAGGGGAATTGTACTCCGAGATCCAGAGCTGGGTCGAGTCCGGCGTTAGTGAGCTGTACCTGAGGCTGGAGCCCTCTCACAGGAGGTACTTAACCGTCGAGGAGGCAGAAGAGGCGGCTAGAAACTATCCTGAAAACTTTCTCGATGGACGGCTCTGCTTCGATCCATTCGACGATTTGAGGGTGAAGGGGGCCAGCAAGGAAAGCGTCAATTCGCTAGTCATTAGCTTCGTTAAGCTGTTGTCCTCCGGGGCTAAGGCTACGCAGCTGGCCGGGGTTTTCTCTACGCTCGCCGAGGAGTGTCCGACCGCCGTAGTTAAGTGGAGAATCAGGTTGAGCGAAGCGTTGTTCCCCGTGAACGGTAGGGTTCTCCGGCTCTCCGTCACCGCGGAGTACGGCCCCTACATGGTTCGCAACGTGAGACAAATTGCCTTGTCTATGCGAAACGCCGCTGCCATATGGAACCTCATCACCCAGCTGGTGAGCGGCTCTGAGGGGGTAGGCTACTGTGACAGGCTTCTCAGGGCTTCCGGGAGCGTAAATATAAACCCAAGTTAACCTAGCAATACCATGAAAGCGCTCGTACTCTACGGTGTTAGGGATTTAAGGCTTGAAGAAGCTCCGATTCCCCGGGTCAGCGACGGGGAGGTTCTGATCAGGGTGGGCTCCTGCGGCATATGCGGCACCGACCTCCATTTCTACAGAGGCGAGTGGAGGGTTAAGCTCCCCCTAATCCCAGGTCACGAGTTCTCCGGTACTGTGGAGGAAACTGGACCGGGGGTGAGCTGGCTTAGAGAGGATGTGAAGGTGGTTGCTGAGCCGAACATAACCTGCGGGCACTGCTACCACTGCCGCTCAAAGGATCGAAACTTCTATTGTGCAAACGTGAGGGCTGTCGGCGTGGACGTAGACGGTGCTTTCGCGGAGTACGTGAAGGTTCCTGCGAGCAACGTTTACGAGGTACCGTCGTGGATGAGCTACGAGGAGGCGGCTCTGATCGAGCCCATAGCGTGCTGCCTCAGGGGGCTCTACAACGTCCGCCTGGAGGCGGGGGACACGGTAGCGGTTGTGGGCGCGGGGCCCATAGGCCTGTTAATGATTCAACTGACCAAGCTGTGGGGGGCTTCGAAGGTATACGCCGTGGACCTCGTCGAGAAAAGGCTCGCACTAGCCAGGGAGCTGGGAGCTGATATGGTGGTTAACGCCAGCCGCGAAAACCCTGTTGAGGCCATATTCAGCGACTCGGATGGGCTCGGCGTGGACGTAGCCATAGAGGCGGTTGGCAGCTCGAAGGCTATTGAAACCGCCATCAAGGTGGCACGGAGGGGTGGTAGGGTGCTAGTCTTCGGCGTGGCGCCCGAAAACGACGTACTGCAGGTGAGGCCTTTCGAGCTTTACGAGAAGGAGCTTGCTATATACTCGTCTTACAGGAGCCCGTACACTTTCCAGCGCGCGGTGAGGGTAGCGGCTTCACGTAGGCTTGCGTTGCGCCCAATCATAAGCCACGTCTTACCGCTCGGGAAGGGACCGGATGCATTCAGGATGCTCGACGAGAGGAGGGAGGAGGCCGTTAAGGTCGTGTTGAAGCCTTAAAGCCCCGCTAGGTTTAGCAAGATAACGTTGGGGGTTGCTTTGCCGGCGGTGATTAAGGAGGTAATCCTGGAGAACTTCATGTCGTACAGGTATGCTAGGATACCGCTTTCTCCGGGCATCAACATCATCACGGGGCCCAATGGGTCGGGTAAGTCAAGCATACTCCTGGGCATAGCCGTGGCGCTCGGCCAGACGTACACCGAGCGCGGTAGGAGGCTGAGCGATCTAATCAGAAGGGGGGAGGAGGTAGCCAGGGTCACCGTGGTCTTCGACAACAGGCCATCTGATGGCCGCAGGCCGTTCCCTCAGTTCAGGAGCGACGACGTATTCTTCACGAGGTACGTCAGGTCGGACGGCGAGTACTGGCATGAAGTTAACGGGAGGCCGGTTTCCAAGCTTGAGGTGCGGAGGTATCTTTCCAGCGTGGGGCTCGACCCGGACAACGCGCTGATAATCATGCACCAGAGCATGGTGGAGGAGTTCGCCTTTGTAACGCCGGAGGAGAGGCTGCAGCTACTGGAGGGCGCTGTCGGGCTTAAGGGCTACAGGGATCGGGTTCTCTCAGCCATCAAAATGTTGGAGTCCATCGGCAGGGAGGAGGCGGAGGTTAAGGAGACTTTAGAGAGAGCTCGCGACGCGCTCAGTCGCTGGAGTGAGCTTTACGAGAAGTACAAGGCAAGGAGGGAGCTTGAGGGGAAGCTGGCTAAGCTGAACGCGGAGCTGGCATGGGCCCGGGTGCGGGACGCGGCTGCGGAGCTGAGCGACGTGGAGGCCGCGATGGGGGAGCTGGAGAGGGAGCTGCAGGGTATCGAGGAGGAGATCGGCAAACTGAGAGTTAAGGAGGGGGAAGTCAGGGAGTTGATCGAGAGAGGGGAGGGGGACATCCTGAGGGGGGCGATCGAGCTTAGAGAGGGGTTGAGAAGGCTCAGGGGCCTCTGGGGCGAGCTCGTTGAGCTGGTATCGAGCACTAGAGTTAAGGAGTTCGAGAAAAGGCTTATCCTCACCGAGCTGGAGGGGTTGAAGGTTAAGCGCCGCCGACTTGCCGAGAGGGTTGAGGCGCTTAGGGCGAAGGCAATCGAAGCGGGGGAGGAGGTTTCGACCAACCGGGCTATTGAGGAGATCGAGGAGGAGGTTAGAAGGGTTGAGCTGGAGATAGCGGCTCTAGGCTCTGTACCGGTGGAGGTCGAGGAGGTTTACTCGAAGTACAGGGAGTCCTACGAAGACCTGCTTAGAAGACTCGAGGAGCTGGAGGCCAACAAGAAGAAGCTTTCCGAGGAGCTCGAGAAGAGGGTCGGCATATGGAGGGAGAAGATCGAGGCGGTGGTCTCGGACGTGGACGCCACTTTCAGGAAAATGCTCGAGAGCGTGGGTGCCTCGGGGGGCGTGCGGTTAGTGTACGAGCATGGGGTGGAGAAAGCCGGCTTGGAGATTCAGGCGGGTTTCGGTGAAGCTAAACCCGTTCCCTTCAACCCCCTAGCCTTGAGCGGAGGCGAGAGAACAACAGTTATTATGTGCTTTTTCCTAGCTTTGCAAAACCACGTTAAATCCCCTCTGAGGGCCATCGACGAGTTCGACGTACACATGGACCCGCGCAACAGGGATGCCGTGCTGGCGATGATATTCGAGCTCGCCTCCGCGAACCCGGGTACACAGTACGTGGTGATCACCCCGGGGCTGCTAACCAGGTTGCCTCAAGGCGCCAACGTGATAATAGCGCAAAAAGTTAAGGGTAGGTCGCTGGTATCCGTTGCTAAGGTGCCCGGCGGTGTCGGCGGAGGAAAGGCTGAGAGAGCTGCTTAGCGAGCTCGTAGAAACAGTTAAGGCCTCGCCAGACCCCTTCAAGGTGAGAGTACGCGAGTTTCTAGAGGAGCTAGCGAGACTTTTACCGCGGGCAGATCTGGAGGGGCTTCAGCTGGACGCGGAGGTGCTCTACAGGCTTGCCGAGGTTGTCCAGAGGCAGGAAAAGTGGCTCGTAAGTGAGGCTACCGCGTTCGCTTTGGGTAGGTTCCTGGCGGCGCTCAAGGTGCGCGTCCTCAGCGAAAGCGAGCTCGCGGAGGGGCTTCTCGAGGCCTGGAGGCCCATCGTCGAGCTCGAGCAGGTCACTTACGCGGAGATCTTAAGGGCGTTCGAGTACGTGGAGGGTAGCAGGAAGTTCGCGCTTGAGCCAGAGGAGGAGCCCGCTAAGTTGCTGAGCTTCGATGATGTAGCTGGGCTGGGGGTTCTCTCAGAGAGGGAGTTCGCGGAGCTGCTAGAGGAGGTAAGGGAGAAACTGAACAGTTTGATAAGCGGGCGGGACGTAGTCAAGTACAGCGAGGCCGTGAGGGGGGGAGATTTCTACGAGACGTACGTGCGGGCTTACGCCCTCTCTTACCTTTCAACTTTAGGCGAATTCGACGTAGTGTACGACCCCTTCAGCGACGAGTTTTACGTAGCGAGAGCCGGAGCAGAGGGGGAGTTCTCATCCGTTGCTATACACCTGGGAAAGGTCGTTGGCAATGCCGGCTAGAGTTCCCTCAGAAAAGCTGAGGAGGGCGGCGAAGCTGCTGCTGTACAGAAGTAGGGCGAAGCCGGGGGTGCGCGGCTGGGAGCTGGCCAAGCTCGTCGGCAAGGATTACCTGGATGTCGTGAAGGCCTTGAACACCCTCCTCGACACCCTGGGCCTCGAGGTGATCGCTATCGACGACGAAGGTAAGAGGCTGAAGCTCGAGGGCGACCCGCGCAGCGCCCTTTTCCTAGTCGTGTTAAAGGAGCCTCTAACCCTCCAGGAGGCAAGGAGTGTTGGCTGGCGAGTAGACGATTTAGCGGTGCTGTCCGCCTCTCTGCTTTACCTACTCGCTAAAGGCGGTAAAGCCCCGCGGGGCGATCTTGTAAACATGCTGAAAGCCAAGTTCCGCGGACCGAGGCTCAGCTACGCACTGGACAGGCTCTTCAGGCTCGGCTACCTCGAGGAGGAGGACGAGCAGGTGAAAATCGGCTGGCGGTCGAGAGTAGAGGTTAACCTCGACAAGCTCGTGGGCTTCAGCGGGCTCCCGAGCGGCGGGCAAGCCCCTCGAGAGAGCTCCGAATCCTCTCCTTCCTAGCGACCCATATGGCTTTGAAAAGCGCTTCCCTATCCCCTCTAAAGCCTGAAAGCAGCTTCCCAATCTCTCTGAAGCTTAGGCCAGCCGCCCTGGCCAAGACGCCGTAGCTTTTGAAGTTCCGCAGGATTTCGACGCTTGCCCAGAAGGACCTGCAGCCCCGCCCCCTCCTAGCCTTTAAGCACCTGCTAGCCTTAGCCGCTATCTCCTCCTCAGACACGGTATCGAATGCCAGCTCGCCCGAGCCGCAGTGAGGGCACTCGATATCTCTCTCGAGCTCTGCGATGGGGCGCTCGAACACCGCTCCACACTCTACGCAGCAGAAGGCGGCAAAGGACTGCAGGAGCTTGGCCTTGAATAGCGCATAGGATAGGAGCTCTCTCCTCTCCGGCAGAGACGGCTCCAAACCCTCTCTAAGCGTTCTCTCGCTCTCCACGGCCAGCGGTGTAGGCCCCTTAACCGCCGCTATCGCAATCCCCCCCTTTGCCACCTCGGATACCACCCTCAAGGCGTTGTCAATGTCCAGATCCTTCTGCATGACCTCCTTTAGGGCCTCCTCATACACAGGGGTGTCCTTCAGCGCGGCCGCGATTCTATCCAGGTCGCCTCGTGTCAACCTGGCATCCGGAGCTATCACGCCCATCCTCCTGGCAACCTGCTGCAGCCTCCATCTGAAGGCTCTGCTATCCTCTACGGCCGCCCTGAGGTTTCTTACGAAATCCTCCTCGCTGACCTCCTTCAGCGCGCGTGCAACCTCCTCTGCCCCGATGCCCTCGCACCTGACGACTATCCTGTAGGGTTTCTCGGACGAGTAGACGGGGATGCCGACCCTGCGTGCTAGCTTGTACGCCAGGTACTTCCCCAAAGCCCTGTTCACCCTATTGCCGAAGTGCGCATGCACAACCACCATCCCCTCCTTCACCTCTTCAACAAGTATCAGCTTGTCGCTGGGCACGGGGAATCCCTTAATCGCGGTCTCGTACACGGGTCTCAGCGCCTTCTCGAAAACTCTTGGGCTCACCCCGTAATCGCCAGCCAGCTGCTCCGCCAGGTCCCTAAGCGGGACGCCTTGAAGAGCCTTCTCGCCAGCGAGGCCCCTGAGCTGCCCAACCTCCCTGGCCACCTCTATGGGGACCGGTATCTCCTCGCCTACCCAGCTGGGAATAGCGCTGCTGTAATCGTCGACTGGCTCAACGTACACGGCATCCTCCGACAGCAATACCACCTCCCACGGCCTACCGGCGACTATGAAGCGGGCTCCGACCTCGCAGTACTCCGAGACGAAGTAGTCGTCCAGGATCCCTACCGGGTCCCCGGTGGACCGGTCTATCACATAGTACTGCTTTACGTCGGGTATCGTTGAGAGAGCTGAGAAAAAGTACTCGTAGCTCCTCCTGCCCGCTGGTCTTAACCGCCCACCGGCAGTTCGCAGCAGGCCGATGCTTTCCATGAACTCGATAACCCGCTTCAGCTCCTCGAACTCAAGGCTCCTGAACGGCTCCGAGGAGGTTGCGATTTCATAGGCCTCGTCCATGGTCACCGAGTCAGAGATCGCCAAGCCAACCAGCTCGTGCGCCAGCACGTCCAGCGGCTTTGAGGGCGCTTGGGACGGCTCCACCAGCTCCTTCTCCAGTCTGGCCTTCAGCACTATGCTTTCGAGCGCGTCGTCGCTATCACCGACAACGATCACGCCGTGGCTTAGCTTGTCCAGGCTGTGCCCTGCTCTGCCAACCCTCTGAACAAGCCTCCGAACCTCGTGCGGCGAGTTGTACTGGACCACCAGGTCCACGTAGCCTATGTCTATCCCCAGCTCCATCGAGGAGGTGCAGACGGCGCCCCTCACCTCCCCCTTCCTCAGCTTCTCTTCTATGCGCACCCTCTCCGATTGCGACAGGCTGCCATGGTGGACGTAGATTGGGAACTTCTCGTTCCACAGCTTAAACCTGCTCGACAGCATCTCGGCGGTGGGCCTAGTATTCGAGAAGATCAGGGTCGACCTGTGCCGGTTGACGAGCTCGGCTATGTACCTAACCCTGGACGCCACATCGGGGGGCGCCAGCACTTTCCCTGCTAGCTCAAAGTCCTCCTCAGAGGTATCCGGCCACGCTACCTCCACCTTCATCATCTTCCTCACAGGGACATAAACCACTTTACAGCTCCTCGAAACCCCTACGAGGAGCCTGGCGACCTCCTCCGGGTTGCCCACCGTCGCCGAAAGCCCTATCAATTGAAGATCGCTTAGCGAGACTCTCCTAACCTTCTCCAGCAGGAAGCTTAGCTGCGTACCCCTTTTGCTGTCGGCAACTTCGTGGACCTCATCGACGATTACCCACCTTAGCGTCCTGAGGCTGCTCCTCAGCCTTTTACCCACGAGCAGCAGCTGCAGGGTCTCCGGGGTAGTGACGAGGACATCCGGCGGCATCATAGCCTGCACCCTCCTTTCAGCCGGCGGCGTGTCGCCGTGCCTAACGAGTATCCTCAACCCCAGCTTGAGCGTCCACCACTCCAGCCTAGAGAGAATGTCGCGGTTCAGCGTCCGGAGTGGTGTTACGTAAAGGGCTTTTATGCCTCTGCCCTCCATTCCGAGCATCATCGATAGCACGGGGAGGAATGCTGCCTCGGTTTTACCGCTGCCAGTTGGGGCCACGATCAGTACGTTCTCCCCGGACAGTATCAGGGGTATAGCCTCCTTCTGGGGTGGGGTTGGCTCACCGAAGCCCCGCTCCTCCCACAGCTTCCTAACCAGCGGGTGTAGCAGCGAGATTACATCTGACACATTGCATCCCCTTCGGTTTTTCCTAACGAGGTAACCTGGCAGGAAGTAATTAATATTCGGCGCGCAGCGGGGAAATGTGCCATTGGCTCTGAAGATCTTCGAGGTTGTGGAACCGCTTAGCTTGGAAGAGGTGGCAATAAAGCTGAGGGGCTACGGCATACTCGAGGCGGAGAAGCTGGGGGAGAGGGAAGTCGAGGTAGGGTTTCGCGTCGTAAGCCTAGAGCCCGGCGGGGAGGGTGAGCTGAGGGGGGTTTTCGAGGAGAGCTTCATCGCTTCTGTCACGTACAGAGGGGAGGAGGTGAAAATCCCAGTATCCGTCTCTACCGAGTTCAGGTTCCTCAACGTTGGGGGAGGGCTGTTCCTTATCGTCGCCGCGAAGAAGGCTAGGGCCAATAGGGTTGCCTCCAGGCTCTCGATGGCTATCGCCGCCAAGAAGCGAGCGGTGCTCGAATTACACATACCGCAGGAGAGATTCAGAAGGCTGTACGAGGGGCGCCCTGGCGCGGTAAAAGTAGTGGTTTTCACAAACGTCCGCCTACCCGACGTGAACAAGCTAACGCTTTACGGAGGCCAGCTCTCCAATTCGCAAACCTACGGCGAATACCTAAAGCTCGGGGAGGTTTGGTACTCTGTATTCGAAGCCGAGGAGGGCCTTGTCGTGGGTGTGACTAGGAACGGCATCGTAACCTTCTTCTCAAAAGTTGACCCGGAGGCTGCCTTTAAATTCGCGATAGAGAAAGTTCTACCCCTTGTTGAGCAGGCCTCCGCGCCCGCTTAAACCGTATCAGCCGAGCTTAGCATGTAGATGGCCTTAACAACTATTCCAGAATCAGGAGATTAACCGAGTGCGGCGGCAGCTGTACTGCCTGCGAGGATTTTACTGCTAACTCCCTCTCCTCTACTACCACCCTGTGGGGCTCGTCAAATGTGTTTCTATCTTCAACCGAACTCCCAGCCACAAACTTATGCACGGCCCTTGAGGAAGTGAACCCCCTGATGCGAAGGTTTACCTCAGCTTCCTCCTCCGGGTGCCTGTTAACCACCGTGAGGTAAAGCCTACCCTTTCCACGAGAGTATACAGCCGATGAGTCCAGGTAGCTTACAGCCGCGTCGAGCTCCTTCGAGATGTAGGAGGGCGAGCAGCCGCCAGTGGAGACTACGTCGCCCCCCTCGATTTCGGAGTAGAGCTTAAACACGTGGTATTGCGGCGTCAGTACTAGGCGGCCTTCGTCGTCGGCCACAATTAGCGGTAGAACGTTAACCGTCTGCGCGAAGCACGCGATAGGGACTATTTTGGTCAACCTTTGGAGAGCATTTAAAACAAGCCCTGTGAACACAGCATCCTTTACGCTGGTCACCTGGGTTAGATAGGGTGGCTGGGCCTCCGGGTACCATACATTCCACTCGTCGAAGGCGAGCTTAATGCTCCTTCGGATCCGGTACTTCGCCCTGGTTTGCTCTACGGTGCGGTAAATTGCCAGCAAGTTCTCCTCTATCGCCTTAGGCCAGGCTACCAGTTCTTCGTATGCTTTGCCCTGCCTTTCTGTGAAGATGTAAGTGTGAACTGATAAGTAATCTATGTACTCGCCGGCGATCCTAACCACATCTATGTTCCACTCGGGGTCATAATCCGCTCCAACAGCTACGAGCTGGATCGAGGGATCCACCCTTCTCATTTCGTTTGCGAACTCTACGGTTCTCCAGCCGCACTCCTCTCCATCCCTGCAGAACCCTACCTGGAACCTGCCCCACAGCTCGTTGCCGATACCCCAGATCCTCACGTTGTAGGGCTCTGGGTGGCCGTGCTTCCTTCTAAGGGAAGCGTAGTACGTGTTCCTGGTGGAGTTGCAGTACTCGACCCAGTGGGCTGCCTCCTCCGGGGAGCCATTCCCAGCGTTGACCGTTATGTAGGGCTCGGTCCCCACGATTCTAGTCCATTCGATGAACTCGTCTGTGCCGAACTCGTTTGGCTCCTCGCCCCCCCAAGCCATCTCAAACCTCCGCGGCCTACTCTCCTTCGGGCCGATACCGTCCTCCCAGTGGTACTGCGAGGCGAAATTACCACCTGGCCATCTCGTAATCGGGGGTTTGAGCCCCTTAACGGCATTGAGAACGTCCAGCCTGTAGCCCTTAATGTTGGGGACTTTCGAGTTTTCCCCAACCCATACTCCCCCGTAAATGCACCGGCCCAGGTGCTCGATAAACTGGCCGTAAATCCTCCTGTCCAAAGGAGCTACGACGGAGGCGGTGTTCACGCATACACACGCTTTCAGAATCCCACCCTCTATCACCAGCCTTAGCTGTTATTTAAAACTGCTCGGAGGCGAGGCAACTCTAACTGCTTACGTAAGTACCTTTACTGCTTAGCTAAGAGCACGGGAGAGTTCCACGATTCACTCTCTCACGCTCCCTTTCCCGCAGATCCAACAGTGTCTCCTTAGGTTGCCTGTTTGGCGCCCTCCGGCCGCGAATGTCTACTGGGTTAACGCTACTTCCTCGATAGGAGCGCTTCGAGCTTTCTTAAGAAGCGCCAAAGAAGCCAACACTAGCAGCACAACCCAAACGAGTAGGGAGGCAAAGCCGAGGGCGGGGTCAATTACGCTGCTTGGATTTACCCAGCTTCTCCAGTCCCTCAGCCAACCGCCGGTAGCCGGCTTTAAGCCGGTTGAGGAACTTATTATTAGGCTTGGCAGGGGGCCGAGGGGTATGAAGTACACGTAAACCCCAGGGTCGATCCACAATGAGCTGTAAACTACGAATCCGGTGAAGAGCGGCACCATACTGAGGAGCTGGAACCTCGCTCGGCCTAGTGCAAGCGAGGCTAAGGCTACGAGCTTCCCGAGCCAGTACAGTATTGCTCCCCCCAGTATCACCTCTGCGAGCACGGCGGCTGGGTTATCGGGCACGACTATAACCTTAAACCTGGCAAACGTCAACGCTACCATGGATAGGATTATCGCCAGAGCATAAGCCGATATACCTACGACACTGGCTACAAAGTCCTCTAAGAGGTACTTTTTCGGGCTTAGCTTAGTGAATTTTGTGGCGTAGGTAACGGCGGCGGAAGTCACTATTACGTGGGACGCTAGACCGACTGCTACCGATGACATGGAAAGCGTACCTAGGTAGCCGTACGCTATGGCGGAATTCACCTTAAGGTAGTCCTCCAGCCGGTAGTTCCAGCTAAGTTCGGGTTTCTCTGGCGTGAAAACGTATACCCACATAACGACCCAGAACTCCATAAATGCCAAGCCCCACGTAAGGGAGCTCTTATCGGTTAGAAAGCTCTTTATTTTGTACTTTAGGTAGAGGGTCATCCCCTAACCACCTATGGCAAGCTCGTACACCCTGTCGAGGGTCACCATGGAGGTTAACTCGCTCCCCTCATCCACCTCCACTAGACTGTAAGTGCTTCCCGCCGCTTGGAAAGTCAGCAGCGGGCGGCTCGCCTCTCCTTTGACTAGCTTAGCTGCAGCCAGCTTTCCAGCTTCAACTGGGCCATAAGCTACACCCTCGAATATGAGGTAGCACTGCCAGCGGTCGAACGCCTTTAGAACCCACGTCTCGTGCGTGTTTAAAACTACAGCTCCCTCGTAAGCTCTGAGGAGCTCCGCTAGCCGGGCTTTTCTGGCTGGATCCAGCTGCTCAAAAGGCTCGTCAAGGAGCACGTTTCTAGCGCCGCTCGCGAGCGCTATAGCGGTGGTGTAGGCTTTTCTTGTACCAGCTGAAAGCTCCCAAGGTTTGCGCTTTGCCAGAAGCTCCCTGCTTACCCCTAGCTCATCCAGGATGGCGAGTGTACGATCGAGATGCACATCCATGAGGTCCGCGAAAAGTCTCAAATTCTCCAGCGCGCTAAGCGATACCAGGATGTACGCTTCAGGCAGGTTTACTGCTAGAATACCGCTCAGCCCCTGGATACGCTCCAGCGGCAAGTTCTCAACCCTTATCCTCCCCCTATACGGCACGAGGCCTGAGATAGCCTTTAGCAGCGTTGTCTTCCCGCTGCCGTTCGGCCCAAGTACGAGGCATTTTCCATCGAAAACCGCTGTAACACCTTTCAGCACGTTAGCGTGCTTGAAGGAAACCTCTACATTTTCTAACTCGATCACTCGATATCGGCATACCCCTTTCCACAAGTTTAATAACCTTTTTTAAGTGTAGTGAGTAGAAAACGATTTCCTATCGCTTTTCAGGCCGAGTTGAACCAGCCAGAGCTTGGCGCCTTCCCGCATAAGGGAAGCCTGTCGGCATCCATAGGACCTCGCGATTCAATTACACAGCAGAGGTCTTCACTCCGCGGTCGCTAAGCTCTTAGACTTAGGTCTAACCGCGGAAGCAGCTCGCCGGCGGTCCCCCGCTTGAAGTGAGCTCGTAACATAGTTCAGAGCAGCTTTAATAAGGACGGACCACACAAGGACATGAATGTCGAAATCGAGAAGCGTGCTGAAGAGGAGGATTTTGGAGTTGTTGAAGGAGGATGAGGAGTTTAGGTTAGCGGTAGCGGGGCTTATCGGGCTTGAGGAGGTGCTGCGGGGCCTTAGCGCGGCTCAGCGGGAGCTCGCCAAGCTGAGGGAGGACATGGTCGAGGGGTTCAGGCGCCACGACCAGGAGCTCGCCAAGCTGTGGAGCGAGATCGCCAAGCTGAGGGAGGACATGGCCAAGGGCTTTGAGCGCCACGACCAGGAGCTCGCAAAGCTGTGGAGCGAGATCGC
>CALHPJ010000016.1 GCA_938036345.1 uncultured Thermofilaceae archaeon
TCAACCTTTGTGACTATCTTCGCGCCGGTCGCTCTCGCAAGCTTCTCCATATCGCTCTTCTTCACCCTGCGGACCGCCAGAATCCCCGCCTTCGCCAAGTAGTACTGAGCCAAGTCGTCAATACCCTTCTGGCAAAACACCGCATTAGCGCCAGAAGCCTTAATCCTCTCAACCATATCCCTCAGAAGAGTTGCCTCCTGCTCCAGGAACATCCTCAGCTGCTCTGGGTTGGTCACATTTATTTTGGCTGTCCATTCCGGCTTCTCGACCTCGAGGGGGGCATCAATTAGCGCAATCTTCGCTCTCTCAACCCGCTTCGGCATAGCTGGGTGGACGACTTCTTTGTCCAAAACAATGCCTTTAATCAACTGGGTATCGGTTAAAGCTTCTCCCTTCTTCTTCTCAACCTTTATGTTATCTAGCGATAAGTCGAATTTTCCATCCTTTCTTTCGATGACCGTTAACGCGGCATCAACCACTACATTTGCTAAGAAGTCTCTGTATTCGGCCACAACCTTACTCGACAGCGCCGTCAACGCTATGTTCCTTAAAACGTCTCTGTTCAATGGATCCACGGACTCTGCGATTTTATCGACTGTTCCTATAAGGAACTCCATGGCCTTCTCGAAGCCCTCGGCAATAATGGACGGGTGTACCTCTTGGTCGAGGAGTTCTCCAGCCTGAACCAGCAGCTGACCTGCTAGTACGACTACAGATGTCGTACCATCACCTACCTCATCGTCCTGGGCTTTAGCGACCTCTACTAGCATTTTAGCCGCTGGATGCTGAACCTCCATTTCTTTCAAGATTGTAGCGCCATCGCCGGTTATTGTCGCATTACCGAAGGAATCTATCAGCAGCTTGTCCATGCCTCTAGGCCCGAGCGATGTGGCTAGGGCCTCGGAAATAACTCTGGCAGCATAAATGTTAGACCTTCTCGCATCCCTACCTGTTGCTCTGGTAGAGCCCTCCTTTAGTATTAGTACAGGTATAGCTGATTGAGCTGACATAATGGCACCAGTAGGTGCTTTATTCGCTTCTATATAAACATTTTTCTAGGATAACGCTTTTAGCTGCGCTTTTGCACTACAGGAAGTGAGTGATGAGAAAAGAGAAGCTAAAAGAGGAGTTAGGGTTAACAGCGGTTTTCGCAACCATAGTGGCTGTTTCCTTGTTTGTAGTAGCCCCCCTAGCTTTAGGCACTGATACACCACTGGCAGTCGTTTCTAGCTGGAGCATGGAACCTACACTACATGTAGGCGACATAATAGTGGTATACGGGAGGGATAGAATCAGGGAAGGCGATATAGTAGTATACGTAAGTGCAAGTGGCACATTGATAGTTCACAGAGTAATAGCAATCGAAGAAGGTGCATTTGGATTGGTTTATGTGACCAAGGGGGATGCCAACCCCACTCCCGATACCCCGGTACCTCCATCGAGAGTGAAGGGGAAAGTGATCCTGGTGATACCCTATCTGGGCAATATAAAACTGCTTTTCGAGCGGATGTTTGTAAGCCCTTACTCTTTGATCCGCGTATAATACGCTAAGACCCTCTCTATGGGCAGGCTCTAGTGCGGCTGCTGAGAAAGCGTAAGAAGCTTTATAAGCGTTTTTAAAGCCCTCCTGAACGGGGAGGGATATTCCTAAACCAACTTACAGGATTGAGAATGTTGTAGCATCAGTTACCCTAAATCAAAGGTTAAACCTGGAAAAAATAGCTGAGAGAGTGCCACATGCTGAGTATTCACCTGAACAGTTTCCAGGTCTTGTGCTAAGAATACCTAAACCCAAAACCGCTACCTTAATCTTCTCGAGCGGTAAAATGGTTTGCACTGGTGCTAAGTCTGAAAAAGAAGTGCGTAAAGCAGTTAACACAATAATTAATCTACTAAGGAACCATAGCATAGAAGTTAAAGGCGAACCCATAATAGAGATACAAAACATAGTCGCAAGTGCTAATCTCAAAGCCTTAGTGGACTTGGAGCGGGCGGCTTATCTGTTAGAAAACAGCATGTACGAGCCGGAGCAGTTTCCGGGTTTAATTTACAGGATGGATGGCCCGAAAGTGGTGCTTTTAATTTTCTCGAGCGGCAAAGTTGTATGCACGGGCGCACGAAAAGAGGAGGAAGTACAAGAGGCCATCAATAAACTCTATGATAAACTCGATCAGCTTCAAGCCTTAATACTCCAGTAGCCCGGGATTCCATATGGCTGAGTACGTAGTCAGGATGTTTAGACCCGAGGACTTGGATGAAGTTATAAAAATTAATCGGGAAAATCTTCCCGAAAACTATCCTCCGTTTTTCTTTAAATTGCATTATGAAAACTTTCCGCAGGCTTTCCTTGTGGCCGAATCTGGTGGGAAAGTAATTGGCTACATAATGTGTAGAGTCGAAAACGGAAAGCTTTACACCAAGCACGGTGTGGGAAGGCAAGGGCACATAGTGTCAATAGCAGTTATCCCTGAAATGAGGGGTAGAGGTGTGGGAACGGAACTGATGAAGAAGGCCATGAAAGCTCTTCATGATGTCTATGGCGTTGAAGAGTATTACTTGGAAGTTCGCGTATCGAATATACCAGCCATAAACCTCTACACAAAATTGGGTTTTGAAAAAGTTAAAATCCTGAAGGGTTACTACTTAAACGGCGAAGATGCATATTTAATGGCTAAACAAGCTCTGTGAATCGATGTCAAGTTTTTAATTGCACCATTAAGTTATTTAGCAAATCGTTTGCATCTTTTTCGCGGCTAAGTTTAGAGTAAACGGCCAGACCAATAAATCTATCTAGATTCCTATCGTACCATAGGTTACCTATAAAAATCTTTTTCATGCTTTTTAGTATATGGAAAGTTGATCCTTTAATTTTAAAAGTATTATCTTCAACTTCTTCATACTTTATCTTAGGAAGATCTACCTTTGTAACCTTTTTAAAATCTTTAATGACGTTCTTTTCGAACCATTCCACCGCTCCCTTTTTGAATCTACCCATCAGCATACTGGCCAACCCGCTATAACTCACAATAGTGTACTCTTCCAACTTTTCTTTTGAAAAAATGCAGTACGAAGATAGGGTGGTGAATTTCGCTGATACTAGCTTGTACTCTTGGGGCATGTACAAGTTGAATAAAAGCAGAGACCATGTCGCGCGCTCGGATAGCGAGGTGTAATGGCACTTTACACTTTTAAGAATTTTTTTCAGCAATTCTTCCTCTTCTTCAACCCTGTATGGCGTAAACGTTAATGAAACGGCTCTTTCACTTTTTTCACAGTACCAAAGAACCGCCTTCATGGGCGCTCCTGCTACTCTGAAGGTCCAAAGAAGCCCGTTATGGCCAGCTATTTCGATTTCCTCCTTATGTACATGCTTTACTTCGACTTCCATGCGTTTTTTCCTGAGTTCCTTCAACCGTTCTTCCCATGCTTTTTGGTATACGCTTAACATCTCGTTTAGGCTCTTTGCTTTTTCGAAGGGAACTCTTTCTAAGGTTATCTCCAGCCTGACATTTGCGCTATCTGCTATTCTAAAAAACTCGGCATTGCCACTCGCTCCTTCAGCCACTATATCCCATTCATTCGGAACTGAAAGCTCAAAGTGCCTCCAACCTACTTGTTTCAGCGACATGGCTGCATTTTAGTTAGGCATACTGGCATTTAAAGTTCGCTCACACTATACTTAAAATAGTGAGCGAACTTTATACTTGAGTTTTAACGCGCTGTGCAGCCCAGTTGCAGCGCCGGGTGAGAAACGCAAACGTTTTAAAAGATTAACCGTTGAGGAGCGGGGTTCGGAGATGCCAATAAGAGATCCGGAGAAGCTGCAGCTGGCATTAGAAAGTAACTTCAAGGTTAAAATCTGCAGGAAGTGTGGTTCGCGTAACTCGTGGAATGCCGAGCGATGCAGAAGATGCAAAAGTCGCGACTTAAGGCCGAAGAGGTATAAGAAGTGATCAATTTATTCCTGGCACCTTACAATAGTGACTGACCATGTTTTCTTTTATCGAAGCTACCTTATGTGTTCCCTAGCATACACGTAAATCCCGTCGAGAACGCCGGGTCCACCTTCTCGCCCATGCGGGCACAACCTGTATTTGCCGCGAAGCCTTACGGCGTCCCGAATGTTTGCGGCAGTTTGCGCTACAGCTTCCTTGTCAACGCCTTCAATGACCACTTCGTCTTTCTCAACTTTAACCTTAATGCCAGGTACGATACGGGCCGTTATTTTACCGCGCCTGCCTAGAAAATTCTCTATTACAACTATGTTGTTTTTCTCGTCAACCTTAATATTCATCGGGAAATGCGCATATACCACTTTCATTTTATATCTATATCCTTTTTGAACTCCCTTTATCATATTATTAATCAAAGAATATAATAAGTTAACTATAGAATAAGTTTTCTTTTCAACCATAAATGCCTCTAACACTATCTTACCGTTCTCTAGACGTACCTCGACATTCTTAATATGGGATACATCTTTCTCTATGCTGCCTAGGGGGCCATCTACCCTGATGCGTTGGCCGTCTATAGCTACTTTCACACCAGACGGTATCTCCAGCTCTCTCCTGACGTACTCTGCCTTCAAGGCCAAATCCCCTAAGCTCGCCCTCAGCATTCCTTTAAATGTTTTGGACACCAAGCAGCGTATAGCGCTATCGAAAGGTGTAAAAATGAAGGTGCGTCGCAAGCTTATTCCCCAACTTTAAACTGAGATCTGATTTCCCCGAATCTAGAAAAACTTATAAAACCTCCGCGGTAAAAGTTTCTCGTCAACGGGGGAGAATGAGCGACATACTGGAAGAACTGTATAAAAGCGTACAACAGGAGCAAGAAATAGTGAAGATACGTTTAGAGAAAAGGCGTGGATCACGCTATGTAACTGTGATCGAGGGGGTGGATGAAAAACTCTACGACCATAGGGAAATTGTGTCCTTCTTTAAGAACAAGTTAGCATGTGGAGGAACCGTTAAGAATGGCAAAATAGAACTGCAGGGTGATCATAGGTACAAAGTTAGAGACATGCTAGTTAACCTAATTGGAATATCTCCAACGAACATAATAGTTGAAGAGTAATAATTATTTTTAATTAATTTTTAATATTTTGTTGTTTTTATTTATCAATCCCCTTACTTTCTAGCTTCACGAGTTCAGTCAGGCGCTTTACACCGCCTATCTCCCGTATTATGCGCGCCACAGCCGGGGGTACGAACGTCTCCCATCCAGCGTCTTCGGCTATAATCCTCCTAATCTTTGTCCCCTCGTAGACCTCCCTTTCTAGAAAAGGGATACCTACAACTTCGTAACCCGCCTCTTCAAAGAGCAGGCGGGTTAAGGGTTCGTTGGTATACACTCTTCTGAAACGAGGGCATAGTGACACAACCGTTTGAACCCAAAGGGAATGTTTTCCGTCCGTGTCGGGCACTGCTGCTAGAATCACTCTCTCCCATAACCCCTCCTCCTTAAGTGCTGTAGCGATCATCTCCAATCTCTCGCCTAAAGTGAAAGGGTTTTTAAAGCTATGAGAGTATTGCGCACTGCCAACTGCGACAACAACTTCAGCCTCCCTACTTAATATCCACTTGAGAGCATGTAGGTGACCTTTATGAAAGGGTTGAAAGCGGCCTATGAAGAGGGCGCGGTCAATACCGGACAACTGTCATCACCTCGTTGTAAAAGTCTTTTAACGCTCTCAAATACTCCACCTCCCCTCTCTCAATCCTATCCATTATCTCCTCTACTTTCCTGGTTCTTTCCACGGATACTAACTGCCGGTACCTCTCCTCGGACGATAAGTAGTTGAATACGTCTATGCCCAACCTTGTGGGTATTAAACGATGCCTCTTGGTTTCTACAACATACTTTCTTTCGAGGAGTACGGCAATTATTTTCGCGTAAGTTGAAGGTCTTCCAATGCCCTCCTCCTTCATGCGAGCAACGAGGTCTGCCTGAGTGTAAAGTCTCTCAGCTGGCATCTTCCTCCGCCTAACTTCAGACACTGTATAGGATCCCGGCTCGATCCGCGCTAGCTTGAAGGGCATATAAACTGCCGTAAAACCATGTTCTACTATATCGGAATAAAAAGTCAGCTCCTTTGAATAGTTTTTCACCTTCACGTTGTACTTTGCAATCTTAACCACGGCCTCGCTCATCTGGCTAGCCATAAAGCGGCGGAATATCAGGTCGTACAGGCGGATATGCGCATTGGTTAATGGTCTAGCTAACTGTAATATGCCCTGGTTCACCAGTGCCTTCAAAGTATCTGCATCGTGGGGTCTAGTGGGCCTTATACACTCATGGGTCCCCGGAGGTCCCCAGGAACGGCCCCTAAATACTGCCTCGCCGAATTTCTCAGCAATGTAGCTTTTAGCGATCCCCACCCCGACACTCGAAACATGGGGGCTGTCAGTCCTATGGTAGGTTATTAAACCCATTTCAAAAAGATCTTGTGCAAGTCTCATGGTTTCTTCTACTCCAAAACCTAGGCTCTGCATCGCTTCTCTCAGCAAGGTATCGGTGGTTAATGGAGGAGGAGGGGCCATTTTAACTGATTCTACCCCCTGAAGCTCAATCACCGCTACTGAGCCTTTAAGTTCTTTAGCTACCTCGCTTGCCGCCTTCTCTAAATTATCCAACTCTAAAGTTATTATAAGTCCGTTCTCTAATCTTAATTTGAATATAGTTCTAAAGCTTTTCTTAACTTTTTCATACTGTTCTATTACCCAGCCCAGTACCGGCGTTTGAACCCTCCCTGCCGAAAGCCACTGCTTCCCAAACGCGTTCCACAGCTTTTGGCTTAGCGAGAAACCTATCCACCTGTCCTCTATCCTGCGCACCAACTGTGCCTCAACCCTTTTCACATCGATGATCCGGGGATTCGCTATAGCCTCCTCGAACGCGCGCCGTGTAACCTCGTGAAACTCTATTCGCTCGATCCTCTTTGCATAAGGTTTGAGCAGCACGTAAAGATCCCACGCTATCTTCTCTCCCTCTGTATCCGGATCCGTTGCAAGAAAAACAGTATCAATCTCGCTTGCAACTTCCCTTAGAGCGTCGATTACAGCCTGCTGGTCAATTAAGTTGGTAGAGTTGCAGTAGGGGCATACGTACCCATTGCCGGGTACCGTAAATTGCTCACCGCAGTTCAGGCACCTCTTTATAGTAGCATAAATCGGAACAAACTTCCCATCGCTTACTAGGACACCCCAGAAACCCTCGTCTGTAACGAGGTCTATTACGTGGCCTCTGCTTGCTGCGATTAGGAGGATGTAACCGCCGGAGCTGACTTCGTATACGTTAATTGCATTAAGTTTACGCATCGAGGGCCTCCCAAAGAAGGAAGCTATTGTGCGTGCTTTAGTTGGTGACTCCACGACAACTAGGGCTGTCCTAACGATATCGGCAGCCCCCTGCTTCACTTCCCCTTTAGCGAAGCTTATAATGAGCTCCCTATCCCTATCCACTTCACTTACTACTTTACTTAAATTCAATTCATCGAACCTAACCCAACTACATTCGTCGGTGTACCAGCTTACCTGTTTTTGCAGCGCTGTTAACAATTTCTCGTCGTCAGCAATTACTACGGAGAGGCCCTTTGATATACCCCCCGCGAACATCCGCGATGTCCTACCCGTAGCCTGCAAGTACGTGGGTGCATCAGGTATCAGTAGAAATGGCTTGCCGTTCATCAAACGTATCGAGGCGACGGCCCTCTCCTCCAAGGCTTTTAAGATCTCGCTCCTGGAAATTAGCTCCTTCAGGATAGCGCGCAGCTCGAGGACCTGGCCGTATATTTGACCCAGAAAGCCATCCGGTCTCTTGCTGGCGTTCAATGCTTCGGAGAGAACTCTAAAGGATTGAATCTCCAAATCCCTGAGACGCCGTCTTAGGCTAGTGGTTAATCTGTCTAGTCTAGCCGCCTCACTGCCGGACAAAACGCTCCTGAGTGCCTGTGCAATCTGTAAAAGCCTGAGGGGGTTTGCTTCCTCGACCTCAGCGGAGAACTTGAAGTGGGGTGTACCGGCGAATATAGCATATCTGATTATATGCGGGAGATCTATACCTCTGACCAGTAGACCGTAGTATGTGGCATAACCTATGAGAACATCTAGCTCACCATTCTCAAATCTCGAGAAAGCCTTCTTGCTTTTTGAGGTGACAAGCTCAGCCTTGATCCCCTTCTCAGCGAGAAGCGTGAGAAGCTTCTCTACGCGTTCACTCGAAACGCCGGGCTGGATGAAGATAAGGCCTCCTCTACCGAGCCTTGAAGCCACCTCAGCTACGTGTTTTTCGAGGTCCCCTTCGCTGACCAGCAAGTATGAATCGACCACGTTTCTCAGCAACTCCGTGCGTGAACCAATCTCGAAACCTAGTAGTTCTCTGAAAAGCTTGACCTTCAGGCCTCTCGGCCGGCCGGTAGCTGTAGAAACGACTAGTACACCTATTTCCCTGTTGGATGTCAACTCCTTAAGCTTCTGTCTAGCTTCATTTAATTCGTGTAACCTATCTTCCGAGAACCTACTTTTGCTCACAGTCAAACGCAATATTTTGTTTGCCATGTTTATGGCTTCTTGAGATAGACCTAATAATAAAAGGATTCTATCGATATTTTTAGAAGATTTAATAATAGAGTCAACGTCATCGACGAAGATAAAATCGAACTTTGCATTTTTTATGAGTTCAAAGTTCCTACTTAAGAAGTGGGAGGTAGTCACTAAAATTCCATAGTCCCCTCCAGCAATTCTGTTTATTACCTCTGTTTTTTCCTTTCCGCCTTTAACGATGTAAGCTGCAACTTTAACGTTGAGTCCTAGCTTTTCTGCATACGTTGCCAGCCTATCACTTGTCTGCTTTACTAAAAGACTTGTAGGCTGAATTAAGTAGCACTTCTTACCCTTAGTGGCTAAGTACAACGCCATTATAATGCCGAATAGACTTTTACCCACTCCTGTTGGAGCTAGTATCGTGAACGACTTTCCTTTAAAAACCCTTTTTGCCCACGTAATCTGGGCGCTCCATGGGGGATTTCCTATGGCATTCCTAAAGAATTTACTGAACTCCTGGACTGACTCCTCTTCAAGTAAAAACTCTCCGAATTTATTTTTGCTCTCTGAGCAAGGAATGTAGTTACAGAGTTCCTTTAAAAAGCTTAATCTATCTTTTTGAACTAGCTCGAGGAGCCTTATATCGATGTCTGGCAGGCATTTTTCGCAAGGGAGACCCCTGCTGAGACGCTCGTCGGAGATCGGTCTACCGCAGCTGGGGCATTGATCTCTCACTATTAGGCGCACACAGCACACCTGTTGCAGCTTTGCATTCCATAGTACCTAAAAGATTTGCGCTCCAAAAGCGATTTAGAAAACCGAAACCGGTCAGAAATTGTATCACGTGATTGAATTCTTATGAATCGAATTCTTTAATATTATTTAAAAAATTTGATTTATTTAACTAGATTTCTGGCTCAACTCTACCAATTTAAGTAACCTGTTCCAGTTCTCCTCTATATCCTGTTTCAGCTGATCCAGTAACCATTTATTCTCCGGCGCTAGTAAATGACGGAAACGGCCTTGCATTTTCAGGTATTCCTCCACCGGTCTAGGTGTTTTTACGGGAACAGTGATTCTGTAAACACCGTTATCGTTTTCGTAGAGGGGCCATACCCTAGTGAGTACTGCCAACCTAGCAATCTCAATGGATTTATCAACATCGCTGCGCCAACCTGTTGGGCACGGGCAAAAGTAATGGAGAAGTGTAGGCCCCTCTACAGAAGCCGCTTTCACGATTTTATTATACATGTCAACAGGATACGCTGGGTTTAACGTTGCCGCATACTTTATGCCGTGTGCAACCGCGATTTCGATTAAGTTCTTTTTCCTCTCAAGCTTGCCTGGGATCACCTTGCCAGCAGGGCTTGTAGTGGTCGCAGCCCCTCTCGGTGTTGCCCCGCTTCGCTGGATTCCAGTGTTCATGTACGCCTCGTTATCGTAGCATATGTAGAGCATGTCGTGCCCCCTCTCGAGCGCCCCGCTTAACGCTTGAATGCCTATATCGAAGGTTCCACCGTCACCGCCGAATGCGACGACTTTGGGCCGCTTAATCCCTCTTTTCTTCTCGAGAATCCTAAACGCTGCCTCTATGCCAGCCGCGGTCGCCGCCGCGTTCTCAAAGGCGTTATGAACCCAGGGGACCCTCCAGCTAGTGTAGGGAAAAATTGTTGTAGCTACTTCCAGACAACCGGTAGCGTTTACTATAACTGCGTTCGGAATAGCTTTTAGCACCATCCTAACCAGTACTGGCACACCACATCCTGCGCAGAGCCTATGACCTGGTGCGAATAATTCCTCCCTAGGAAGCTCTTTCACAGTTTTTATTTGCGTAACCATCTTATCTCACCCCTAACCAAACCTGCCTCTCTTTAACTTCACCTGACCTTGCCGTTTCCAAAGCGATGCGGAACGCCATTTCAGCCTGTTCAGCTGTAAAGTCCCTGCCACCTAACCCGTATACCGCATTGACCAGCAGCGGCCTCTCCTTCTCATCGTAAAGTGCTGACGCTACGTCCATAAATAGCTGCGCCCCTGGGCTTCCGAAGCTGTAGCTTCTATCCATTACGACGACCGACTTGACGCGCCTCAATACCCTGGCTAACTCATCCCTCGGGAAGGGTCTGTAGAGTGTCAAGCTTACAACGCCCACCTTCTTACCTTGTTCTCTAAGCCTCCTTGCAACGAACCTGGCAGTCCCAGCCGAAGATCCCAGTACGACCAAGGCGGCTTCCGCATCCTCCATCCCATACGTTTTAATAGGCGCGTAGTTCCTTCCGCTTAGTTTGCTGTACTCCTGAAGAATGCCGAGGATGGCTGGGTAGCTGTTATTAAAAGCTTCAGCCTGAGCTCTTTTAAATTCCATGTAGTAATCGTACAGCACTAGAGGACCGTATGTCATAGGCTTCTCCACGTCTATTGTGTTGATCGGCTTCCTGGGCGGTAGAAAAGCATTGACGCTCTCGTCGTCCAAAACGTAAAGTGCTTCAACGCCGTGGCTTAGTATAAAGCCGTCCAGGTTGACTATAACGGGGAATAAAACGCGCTCATCCTCAGCGATCCTAAATGCCTGTATAGTGAGGTCGTAGGCCTCCTGAACGTCTTCAGCGAAAAACTGAATCCATCCTGCGTCACGTACGGCGTAAGCGTCGTCGTGGCTGCAGTGAATGTTTATCGGGGCTGAGAGAGCGCGATTAGCTAAAGCCATTACTATGGGTGTTCTCATAGCTGACGCTATCCACAGTATCTCCCACATTAGTGCCAGGCCTTGGCTAGACGTGGCCGTAAAGACCCTAGCGCCGGTCAACGACGCCCCTATGCACGCTGATAAAGCTGAGTGCTCGCTCTCGACGGCAACGCACGCCGCATTTAGCTCGCCGTTATTAACATATTCGGCGATTCTTTCCACAATAATTGTCTGCGGCGTAATTGGATAAGCTGCCACCACATCTACGTTTGACTGCTTTACTGCGTATGCAACAGCCTCGTTACCGCTCATTCCAACTCTAGTTTGCCTCCCGACTTGCACGCCTACAGCCATGCTGCCTACACCCCTTCAGAAACCATCTTGATAGCCTTTACCGGGCACTCGTTTGCGCATATGCCGCACCCCTTACAGTAATCGTAGTTGATCTCCACTCTGTCGTCGTTATGCCGCGTTATCGCTGGCTCTGGGCAGTAGACCCAGCATAGAAGGCACTTAATGCACTTGGTTTGATCGATAACAGGTCTATGCGCCCTCCAATCGCCGGTTTTATACTGTACCGAGTTTCCAGGCTCGGAGATTACACACCCTATACCTAGGTCCCTCCAGCTCAGCAAGCTAGACAATCTTACTCACCTCCTCATATGCTTTCTTTATAGCTTCTGCGTTCCTCTCAAAGGCTACGGGGCTTCTAAACCTTTCCTTAACTGCGCTCAGAACGCTTTCAAGCTTAACTAACCCCGCAGCTCTGGTGAAGGCTCCCAGCATGGGCGTATTGTAAAGCGGATTCCCAAATATGTCCATCGCTATTGTATACGCATCGACGCTCCACAGGCTTAGCCTAAGCTCCTTCGCTCTCTCCAGTAGATCACTATCTACGGTTTTCGCGTTAACGACTAGGAGACCACCTGGCTTAATACCTGAAAGTATAAGGTCGTGCAACTTTAGGAGGCTAGGATCTATCACAACTACCGCGTCCGGATTGTAGATTCCGAAGTGTTGCTCAATAGGTTCATTAGAGATTCTGGTGTACGCTCTAACGGGGGCGCCGCGTCTCTCAGGCCCAAATTCAGGGGCATGGTATACGTACTTCCCCTCCAGTACAGCGGCCCTCGCCAGCAGGTCGCTCGCTGTTACGACACCCTGACCCCCTCTGCCATGCCACCGAACCTCGTAGACCATCTTCTCCCCATTACCCTCGAGGTTGCTACATATATTAATCTTGATCTCAGTCCAGCGGTCCGCAACAACACAAAGAATTTTAAACTACTGAACAACAGTTACAATCTGTGGAGGAAAAAATTTTGGAGGAGCTTATGGTAACCATAGCCCAGTTTCAAAGAGACATGGAAAGAACGTTTGAAAAAATTTGGACGAGGCTGGCCACTGAACGCCCTCTGAAGCTTGGAGTATGGGAGCCGCCCGCCGACGTCGTCGAGAAGGATAACGAGATAATCGTCTACGTTGACGTGCCGGGCTTTTCAAAGGATGACGTGAAGGTAAGGGTCACCGACGATGCCGTTGAAGTTATGGCTGAAAGGAAAGCTGAGGCTGCGGTAGGCGGTAAATACATCTTGAAACAAAGAGTTCGAGAAGCGCTCTATAAACGGATAGACTTGCCAGTAAAAGTACGGCCCGAGCAGGCTAAGGCGAGGATGGAAAACGGAGTGCTCGAGATAAGGGTACCTAAGAGCGAGGTAGTCCGCGAGGTACAAATAGTTGTTGAATAAATGGCTTCACTTGAATTTAAATACAAGAAGCTGGCAGTGGGCGGTACTTTTTCCCTCCTGCATCCCGGACACCGATACCTTCTTAGGACTGCTCTCAACTTGGGTGAGGAGGTCTTAATTGGAATCACCAGTGATGAATACGTTCGTGAAATGGGTAAAAAACACCCAGTGGAACCTTACGAGGTACGCGCTCTGAGAGTAGTTAGGTACTGCCTTAGAATAGCGAAACCCGGCCAGCGAATAACGGTTATACCTCTTGACGACTTCGCCGGTCCAGCAAAGTACGACCCCTCTATCGAGGCTTTAATAGCTACTGAAGAGACTTTTACTAAAGCCCTGCGCATAGCGACAGCTAGAAAAGAGGCGCCACTCGAGATTACCGTTGTGGAGCCCGTACTAGACGTTGACGGGAAGCCCCTCTCTAGCACGAAAATCTGGAACAAGCTCCCCCCACATACTTAACCACGTGCTGAGGACGGCTGGCGCGCATAGCGCGATGCTAACCGCATAAAGCACGCATACCAAGCGATAACCCAAGCAGCATAGATAACTAGGCCTAGCAGCGAGCGCAGCCAGCTCACCGTTAAAATTTTGAAAACTACTACTTCAACCGTGTAAAATATAGCTAATAGCGAAAGCCAAGTGATAACAATGAGTATTGATAGAATTTTAAGCGATCTAGCCATCGTACTCACCTATGGAATTAAAAAAGCGGTTACTGCGGCTAGAAAGCTGCTGAGCGCACCTAGCAGCACCAACCTTTTAATCACTTCTCGCTCAGGCATCGGTCCATCGAGGGCCAGTATCAGTCGAGTTAAAGACATTGGCGCACTCTGGTTAGTTGAGGAGGCCAACCTGTAGTCCGGTAGAACCTCTATGGGTCTTCCCTTCATTTCCCTATGCTCCTTTAACCCCCCCACTGAGCCCATTACCAGCACACCATTCATTATGTGCGGTAGAAGCGCTACCAGCGCAATGAACTCAAGGTTGAGAACGACTGCTGCAGCGCCTATATATGCCCCTACAAGCAAGCTACCGGAATCTCCATTCAATATTCGAGCCGGCCACCTGTTATAAGGTAAATAGCCTACTAACGCCCCTACTAAGGGAGCCAGTAGCAGGGCGGAATCCCAACCCCCTTTCAAATAGGCTCCAATGGTTAAAGCTACCGCCGCCGAAAGCGTTGTAGCTGGCATCACGCCGTTAAACACATCCAACATATTGATCACATTGGCAGGCCCCGCTACAGCGAGGGGTAAAAGGAGCCAATAGATCACAGTTATTCTGAGCCTACCAAGGAGGGGAACTAGGGGTCTACCAAAAACTACCTGGTCCGGCCAAACAACATGCGCGGCAACTACCGGGACGAGTGTAAACACCGTCAGCAGCGTCTTAACCTTCGCTCCCAGGACTTTGAAATCATCAACGATACCTATCGTGAACGCTGTTACGGATGCCGCAACTATAGCGAGGACCCTCGGCAGCAGCGTTGGCCCAAGCAGTAGGGCTACTAGCGAAGCCGGGAGGGTCGCGGTAAGTATGGCTACTCCCCCGGAGTAGGGAACAAGTGGGCGGCCTGGCTTATGCACATCTGGCCTCACATGGTTAATTGCGCGCATTTTTTTCGCTATTAACGGCGTTGCAAAGTAGCCAGTTAAACACGAGATGGCCGCCACCGCGGCCCACTTTGAGATCATACTTCATCTCCTAGAGTGGCCGCCGCCACTATAGGGAAGATTAAAGTGGCATCACCGGGTACGGTTACATGCTTAGCCGCGGGCTTTAGCTTCCCCCAGCTTATGGCCTCCCTCGTCCTCGCACCACTCAAGCTACCATCCAGCTCGGTAGCTGTGGTTAAGTAAACCGCGTAGTCCAACCCTCCTTTAAACTGCGCCCACCATATTACGTGGTGCTTGCTGATGCCTCCGCCTAAAACTATGGCGCCTAGCCTTTCGGAGTCGAAGACTAGGTCGGCGATCTTGGCCATATCTCCCACTACGTCAAGCTCTATAGAGAACCCCCTTGAGCGCCCCACCTCGTTAAATGTGTAAATAGCTGTTCCAAAAGCGGAGTCGATGACACCGGGAGAGAAAACAGGTACATTCTTACTGGCAGCCGCAGCTAGTATCGAGTTCGCATCGGAAATCCTTACACCAGCTTCTCTGGCAAGCTCGCTGGGTGTCCACTTCGACTTCCTTGCAACTAGCTCCTCAAGAAGTCTGTGGGTAAACTCCTCGATTATGGGACCATAGCTATCCCTAGGCACCAGCACATTACCTAGCCTATGTATGTTAAAACGGGAGAGCATCAGGTCGTCCATTTCGAAATCCCCCCTGTAGTAAGCACCCCCGAGAGCTCTGGCAATATCGTGATCGAACGCTCCACCGGTAGTAATTATCGCGTCTGCGAATCCGCTCCTCACCAGCGCGGCTATTGCCCCTCTAAGCCCTGTAGCCACCATGTTCGCGGTAAAAGCCAAGAAGACTGTGCAGTTCTCGTCCTTCACCATTTCCTTAATCACGCTTACAGCCTTTGACACGTACCTGGAGCTAAATCCTCCCATCTTCTCGTACAGCTTGACTAGCTTCGAGGAGCAATCGGCTAATTCCACTAAATCATGCAAGCTTATGTCCTCCACGCGCTCCCTCAGTAACTCCTCTCTTTGCGGCAGATCTTCTCACCTTTCGTACAAGTAAATTCGATGGGACCTTCCTCCATCTCTGAAGTCTTCAACTATCTTCGGCTTCCAACCGATTATCTCGAAGTCGTGGGAAACTATCCTGGCCCCCATTTTAGCCTCTTTTTCCAGCTTCGGCCTCAACCTCTCGTTGACTGACGTGAGAAGGTACATGAAGATTACATCTGCCGGGGGGAGCTTTAGCTCGAAGAAATTCCCTTGGATCACTAGGACTCTGTCCTGAACGCCCTCGTGGATCACGTTGCGCACAGCTCTACTCACCAGGTCGCTCCGGAGTTCAATCCCAATCGCCCGCGCGCCAAATTCCTTAGCTGCTGTTACTAGAACTCTGCCATCTCCACAACCTAAATCGAGCAAGACCTCACCGGGCTTTAGCTCGGCAAGCTTCAACATCTTCCTAACCACTTCGATCGGTGTCGGTACAAACGGAACTGAGACGTAATAGCTCATACCCCTCAGAGGTTAATACAAGGCCCTGGATAAAATCTTCGTTATTATGCCAACTTTAAAAATGAGTGGCGCCGGGGCCGGGATTCGAACCCGGGCGGCCAGTAGGCCAACGGGTGTTTGCAAATTTACCTTAGCAACCCGTCCCCTTGGACCTTCTCTCGGGCACCCCGGCTTTGCACGAGTTAGCCAATTGGGAGGAATATATTGTTTACTTTGCGCAATAGCTTGTCCAGCCGACCCTTTACGCAGAATTTCCCGTGGTCATGCCCGGCAGCACTGAAAACATTAAAGTCGAGGAAACCAAATCCTACTAATGCTTATATACCTAAGTTGAGAGCAGAGGAGAGGGGCCCGTGGCCTAGCTTGGAAAGGCGTCGACCCGCGGTGGGGCGCAAGCCTGCGGAGCCGGAGAACCCGGGTTCAAGTCCCGGCGGGCCCGCTGCACTCGTAATAGCAAGCCCCTAAGCTTGGTTACGGCTAAATCGTTACTTTACCTGCCCCTTTCCTTTCAGTGGGTATCTCCGAATGTAGCCGCACCGAAGACAGGTTACCACTATTTTGGTACCTCCGCACCCCTTCTTTACTCTAATACGGGCTGTATAGCCCGGGATGAGAGGTACCTTACACCTTCTACAGTACCGCCTCTTTACTTCCCTCGGAAGCTTAAGGCGGGCTTTAGCCGCTATTCTGAAAGCTAACTGTACGTAACGTTTAGCTAGCTCCTCATCCTTTCTAAGAACATCACTGGCTAGATTCAGGAGAATGCGAACTCTCTCTCCGGCTATACGCTTTACCTCATAGCGTGAAGCCACGCTGCTACACCTCGAACCCTGCCTGGAGGTTCAACGGTAATGGTTATAACCCCTCTCTCACAGATAGGGTGAGGCCGGGGTGGCCGAGTGGTCGAAGGCGGCGGGCTGCAGTGGCGGTGTCGTGCGTGGAAACCCGCTACTCACCCGGGTTCGAATCCCGGCCCCGGCTCTACTCTAGATCGCGCGCTTAGCTTTCTTGCCATAACATTGGCATAAATTTTTAGCTAACCTTATTTCCAGAAGCTCGGGAAATTCTGTTTACATTCTGTGCGGCGGATCTATCCCCAGCATCCTCATTCCATTCTCCAAGGTTATGGCTACCATTTTCACAAGCGCTAACCTCGCTTGAGCCTTCTCCCTCGGTTCCGCCTTCAGTATAGGCACCTTATCGTAGTAGCTGTTGAAAGCTAATGCCAGCTCGTTCAAGTACTGCGCTAGAGACTCTATCTTCAGCTCGTCAGCGGCCTTAGCTACCACTTCAGGCAGATAACTGACAAGCAAAAGCAGCTTCTTTTCCTCCTCGCCGAAAGCGCCCTCAGGTACGCCTGGCTTCAGGTCGCCGGCCTTCCGGAGAATGGACCTAGCTCTTACGTAGGCATACTGGATAAACGGGCCGCTGTTACGCTCGAAATCCAGAATTTTCTCCCATTTGAATGAAAGCGGGCGAAGCGGTGAGATGCTTAGCATTGCATACTTCACTGCCCCGATCCCTACTCTTTCAGCTACGTCCCTATTTTCTTCAGGCTCGAGGCCCCTTTTAACAAGCTCTTCGCAAGCTCTTTTAACCGCTTCATCGATAAGCTCATCAGCGGATACGTATCTGCCCCTCCTACCCGACATTTTTACTCCCGGCAGTGTCACAAGCTCGTAGGAAAAGTGAATCACGTTTTCGGCTTCCTTAACGTAGCCGAGCGCGTAAAGCGCCAATTTAACCTGAATTTGCTCAAGGGACTGTTGTGCAGCTATAACGTTCACAACCCTGCTCGCTCCCTGCTTGAATTTCCAAAGTGAATACGCGATATCCCTGGTCGCGTAAAGCGTAGTTCCATCAGAGCGCATAAGAGTCAAAGGAGTAACAGTGAAATTCTCCGGTATACCAAGCTTCCTCCTAATTTCAGCATCTTCAGCAAGTTTATCCGCTTCAAAAACGATAGCTCCCCGATCTACGTGGGCATAGCCGGCCTCTTTTAGCTGCCTAATGACCTCATCCGATAAACCGTTCCAAACCGCGACATCGCTTTCCCAATCCCATTTGTCGAAGGATATTCCCATTCTGCTTAGGGTTTGCTTAAAGCCTTCAATGCAGAGCCCAGCTACCTCTCTAACTAGCTTTACAGCCCACTCCTCGCCTGCTTCGTAAGCGCGGTTTATCTCTAAAATCCTAGCTAAGGGGTTTTCCCTCTTCGTAGCCTCAGATAATATAGAAAACAGCTCCTCATCCCTTTCCATAAGCTCTTTCGAAACCCACAACCAATCCAAAAGTTCTCTATCGATCTCAGCGCGCCTCGCCGGATCCTCCTCCGTCCTTCTTTTCCCATCCAACTCCCGGACATTGACAATCGCGTTAACAATCGCGTAAACCAACCCTATGTAGTGATCCGGTTTCACATCCCTTTTAACGTGCTTCACCTTTTCGTAGCCGTAAGCTGCATAAGCCATCTGCAGGCCGACGTCATCCACGTAGAAGTGTACTTCAACAGTGTGCCCTCGAGCCCTAAGCACCTTAGCTAACGCATCACCCAATATCGCATTCCTTAGATGACCGACGTGGAGTGGGTGAACGGGGTTCGCGCTAGTGTGCTCGATAATTATCCGTATCGGAGAGGGGTGGGGATTGAAGCCATACGTGCCGCCCATGCTAGTGACTACATCCCATACCAGCTTGCCATAGAGATTGGGTTCTATACGTATGTTAACGTAACCCCCTTCACTTCTCGCATCCATTATGTAACGTGAAGAATTTTTAATTTTTCCAGCTATTTCGTTAGCCATTTTTACAGCCATGTCCTCGTCTCTAAAAAGCCTGTATAAGTTTACGGCCAGGTCTCCCCGGTCAGGAGGGGCTTTTTCAACAGAAATACCGGGCCCTGCTAAATCTCCGGGTAGGGCTCGGTTAAAGGCATCCCTAACCTCCCTCTCTAACGCCTGGTACGCGCTGTAAAGCTTCATCGCAACCACGCTGATACCAGTGCTAATGCTTATAAGCTTGGCTTTACCAGAGGTTTCAGGGAAAGCAGGGGCCCGTGGCCTAGCTTGGAAAGGCGTCGACCCGCGGTGGGGCGCAAGCCTTCTAAGCCGGAGAACCCGGGTTCAAGTCCCGGCGGGCCCGCCACGCCTACAGTGACCGCAAGAAAAATTTTTGAATATTTAAGTAAAAAGAAATAACCGAAGTAAATTACTCCTTTCTTTTACTTGGTAAGATTTCCTAACGTATTACGGAAATAATATGCAAATATTACGCAAATTGTATTAATATTCTAAATATTATGTTTTTTAATTTATACATTTTATAATTTTATCTAATTTGATTCCTTCAACTAACGATATTTATAAACAAGAGAAAACTTTATAGATTAAAGAGGGGCCACGCTGAAATTGCTTTGCAGTAGCAAATCTATTTCTTTTTTTCTTTTTCACAAAAAGTTTAAATTTAGTTCCATTCGTACACAATTATCAGAGAAGGCGTTATCCAAATGTGGTATCTTGAAGCCCCGGCCGGGGTTTGAACCCGGGTCCTCCGCCTCTCTGGAACAGCCAGCTTTACCAGAGCGGCGCTCTGCCGGCTGAGCTACCGGGGCCTACTCCCTTTCTCAGGCATGAATTTAAGTTTTTATTGGCAACAATTTGCAGATGCTGCCCAGCAATAAACGGCTAGTTAGTGGACTCTACAGGGTTGAGGGAGCAGCTAAATTGAGGGTGCTTGAGGGGTGCTTCTATGCTTTAGGAAGGTATTTCAGAAAAGGGGATGAATTAGTAGTCCCTAGGGGCTCAATCGTATGCATAAATGTTGAATCGGAATGCGTTATTGAAGGCTCTATTGCCGGCTCGATAGAGGAAGCTAAACCGGAGGAAGAAGTAATCAACACTTGGAAAACCCTATCTGACGATTTAACTTCGAAGAAAAGAAAAATCATAGTCATAGGTGAACCCGATAGTGGTAAAACGACTTTTTCAACGTTCTTAGTTAATTCTGCTCTCTCTAAAAGTTTGAAAGTAGCCTTTATCGACGCGGATGTAGGCCAAAACGACGTCGGCTGGCCAGGTACGATAGCCTTAGCTCTCCCAACTCGACCTCTATCCTGGCTGGGGCAACTCGAGCCCGCGGCCATTTACTTCGTGGGCTCCAATACGCCTAATGGTTTTGAAGATGCTGTCTTAGTGGGCATAAGAAAAATCTTGGAAAAAACAGCTGGCTGCAATCTAACGGTGGTAAACACAGATGGATGGGTCGCGGGCAAGCGGGCTATCCTTTATAAAGCAAGGCTCATCGAAGCGGTCAACCCCGACGCTCTAGTCGTGATGAGGGGGGCTGGCCTAGCCGATTGCATAGCTAGGATGTTCGAGCACTCGAACACAGAGGTGGTTTACGCCCCAACCCCTCCCATGGTTAAATGCAAGGATAGAGAGTTAAGGAAAACGCGAAGAGATCTCGCATATTTGGACTTTTTAATTAATTCATCGGTTAAATATTTGAACTTAGATAAGGTAAAGTTTTACGGAACGTACACTTTGAACTTGCAAACCGATCCTATGCTTAGAGAACTCATAACTTCGCTGCTGGGCTTCGAGGTTCAAGTTGAGGCTGGCAGCAACGTAGTCGTGCTGGCCGTCAGTGGCGAGCAAGCCTACAAACGTGTCTTGGAAATGCGAGAACAGCTTTCCAAAACATTAGGCAAGGAAGTTTACGTTTCAAACATTGAGGGGCTCAAGGGATTGCTCGTGGGATTCCTTAACCAAGAGCTGGAGCACGTAGGCGTGGGTGTTATTGAAGAACTCAACCTACCTGGGAAGGTCGTTAAAGTGAGAACCCCCTTCCCAGTCGACGACGTGTGCCTCCTTATCCCCAGCGTGCTAAAGGTCACGGAAAAGGGTGTGGAAAGAGAGAGGGGTCTTTTCCCGCTAGCTTGAAAGCAACACGGGTGAACTCCGCTACATTTTTCACTCACACGACTTAGGGGGTTCCTGGGGGTTGGAGTGGAGTACGTCGACGCATTCACGAATACGATGCTGGAAATCGCAGAGCAAATACTCAAGGCTGCTAGAGCAATAGACAAGAAAGAAGTCCTAAAAATGCTGGAAATTCTCCTTGAGGCAAAGAGAAAAGGAAAGAAGATAATGGTGGTGGGTGTAGGACGCTCAGGGCTTGTCGGTAAAGCCTTTGCTATGCGTCTAATGCATCTGGGCTTCAACGTTTACGTTATGGGCGAGACCATAACGCCGGCAGTTAAGAAAGAGGACGTAGTTATAGCGATATCTGGCTCCGGCGCAACGCAAGTAGTTGTTAGCGTGGCTGAGGCCGCCAGGAAAATGGGAGCATTAGTGATTTCGGTGACCTCCTTCCCCGATTCGTCTCTCGCGAAACAGAGCCACCATGTAGTGCGCATACCCGGTAGGACGAAGATATCCTTGGAGAAAGACTACTTTGCCCGGCAAATACTGGGGATCTACGAGCCGCTGGCCCCGCTGGGGACGCTCTTTGAGGATACCGCTCTCGTGTTCTTTGATAGCGTAATCGTAGCTCTTATGAAAGCACTGGAGCTGGATGAGGCTGAGCTTATGGAGCGCCATGCTAACATCGAAGTTCCTTAGGTTATCTGCTCGAGCTTAGCGCCTTTCTCAGTTCTTCTTCTGTAGCCTTTTTAACTATGCTCCAGACAGCTCTACCTTTCTCTCTTTCGTGCTTTATGAAACCGGCGTTTTCGAGAACCATCAGTGTGTGATGCAAGAGGGAATAACTGTTAGCCACCTTTCTTTCTAAGACTATTTTAAGTAAGTCAGGGGTTTGAATTCTTCCTCCTTGTTCTTCAAGGATGTTGTAAACTTTTATTGCCCTCTCAATTACTTCAGGGCTTCTAGGCCTCGGCACTTATCATCCCCATCTAATTAAATGAATTTTTCATTATTAAAGTTTTCTTCCAGCCATTGTGCACGAAAAAACCTAGCAATAATTTGTAGTAAATTACCAATTTTTGGCAATATAGATAAGGTTTAGATAAGACTAGTTAACCATTTCTCCAAATAATGCCTTAGATTTTTCAATCAACTCTTCAACACTCCCGACCGCTACTATCTCGTATCCCAAACTTGCCAGGAAATTTTTGACGTAATCGTTGAGCACCCTCTCGTCCAGCATAGCAGCGACCGCTGTATCATGCTTCGACCTTACGCTCCTACCTACGGCCTGCGCCACTTTAACAGCCGCCGGTGCTAGGTACACAGACCGCCATGCTGCTTCACTCCCAACACTATATTTCAAATGCTCGAATAGGCTTTTATTCAAAATGCTCGGCTCCGGCACCGGTAAGCCTGCGACGGCAACCAACTTAATTAAACTCTTACCGTTGGCACGGAGCTCAACCCCCTCTGCTAACTTACCCCAAGCTGCGCATAGTAGCAGCAGTTTTTTGCTAGCTTTTACTGCCTTCATGACGTCACCGATGCTAGTATCTCCGCGCTCCATTAGGATGGGGCGCGATTTCATGTGAGTTCTTAGAGCCTTAACCATGTCGTATGATGGAGCTACTACTAAAGCCACGCCCTCTTTTAGAGTCTCGAATAAACCATCGATCGCTTTTGCCATCACCTCGTACGTGCCAAAACCGCGCTCTACGAAGCGGGAGGAAACCCCTCTCAGAGCTAGAGCCTTAACGCGTGTAGCCCACGGCGATGACATGCGCAATTCAGCTGTTTTTTCCTCCTCTAGGCCCACCATATGGATAAGGTGGTCACGGGGAGGAAGGGTGCCGCTCATCAGGCAGGAGCCCCTAATGCTGGAAAACACCTTCCTGGCCTCATGCGCCGGAGATACGCATAGATTTCTTAATACTACGTCGTTCTCTTCGATTCTCGCAGTTAGTATGAAGCCAGGTTTGCGGCTACTGAGAGAGCTTAGGAAGGAGGCAACACTTCGCAGCACAGAGGGGCGCTCTAGCGCAATTTCGACCGAGGTAGCAGCTTTGGCTAACTCCTCTGGGCTGGGGACTAGGTCCGCCAGGTCGCTAATAGAAAGCTCCACTTCGCCGCAGCTTTTTCTGGCTATCTTCTTGAGCTTAGACATATAGGCGTAAAGTGAATATAAATTCCTTTCCAGCTTTGCTCGGTTTAGACCTGTATAATAGCGTGAAATCTCTTGACGCGCTTTCCGGATTTTCTTCCTACTTAGGCTTTTGCTAAGGATGTCTATGAGTACATAAGGTAGGTTGTGCGCCTCGTCTACTACCAACACAATATCCTCGGTTTTCACTCCAAGTTCGCTGAGGAAAATTTTCCTAATATCTGGGTCAAACATGTAATTATAGGCTGCAACTACCACATTCGCCTGGCTAAGTGCCGCTTTGGCTACTTCGTAAGGGCATGCTTCGACTTCCGAGGCTAATTGAACAATCTTCCTGGGGCTTAGGACGCCCTCAACCTCTATCTTGGGTAGGCGCTTAAAGTATGGGCATAAGCCACTACGGGATAGTTCGCTGCAAAATTTAAGGAACTCATCGTACTGGAGAACGCTAGTTCCCTTTATCGGACACAAGTCTCTCTTATTTTGAAGGAAGACTGCACTGAAGGCCACTCGGCGGTTTAGCATCTTTAACTCTCGCAGGGGAGCCTGAAACTGCGACTTGGTTTTAACCAAGTATATTAGCTTCAGACTATTGTCAAGGAGAGCGGCCAGGGAACCAGCTAGAACTGGCGCGGTTTTGCCGGCGCCCATCGGATAGCCGAGCAGCAGGTGTTTTCGCTCTAAGAAACATCTGTAGACAGCCTCCGCTATCTCTTGTTGACCCGGTCTCCATTCACTATACGGCCAGATTTCTCTAATGTCCACGCTAGTCTATCGCTACCCTGGTCTCCTCTTTAACCGCACGGAGTACAAACATGGTCCGAGTCGACTCGACACCTTCGATCCTGCCGATAGTGTCTAGAACCTTTGTAAGCTCTTCGCGGCTGCCGACCCTAACCTTAAGTATGGTGTAGTACTCTCCTGTGACGTCGTATATTTCGTACACCTCCTGCATAGCCTTAAGCTTCTCCAGTACTTCGTCGTACTTCCGTGGGTCGGCCGTCAAAGCTACTATGGCAACAACGTCTTTACCTACTTTTTCCGGGTCTACCACAGCCTGGAACCTCTTGATGACGCCGAGCTTTAGAAGTTTTTTTACCCGCAAATGCACAGTGGCTTCGCTTATCCCTATTTGCTTGGAAATCTTGGAATAGGGGGTTTTTGCATCGTCCTGTAGAATCCTCAGCAACTCTTTATCGATTCCATCCAGTGGCGGGCGAGACTTTACCGTCATGCTACACCAAATCTATTTGCCGCTTCTCATTAAAAAAAGTTTACTCTGATAGTTGAGCTAAATCGAAAACATGAAAAGGGAAAACAGGGCCGCCTGAAGCATTCCTGAAACTATGTAGCTGGCTAGTGCACCCAAAATCGCCTTGCCCAAAGATACTGAAGCCCCTTCCTGCAGCGCGGCTGACATAACGACTAGCCCCCATATGGCGAAGAAGACGGCATGAGCTTGAAGAGCGGTAGAGAGTTGGGGAATTTGCCTATAGGCTAAAGAAAGCAGTGTTAAAACTGTACTTATCCTCTGGCTTCCCGGAAGCATTACAATCTCTACTTTATCGACATCAATGAGAAAAAGTGTGTAGATTATTACTTTCGTTATAGCTTCGTATATTTTCGCGCTTAAAGTGTAACCAGCAAGCACAGCAGAAAGTGCTCCTAAGCTTTTGCCTAGTAGCTTTAGCCCTAAAAATACCCCAAGTGTAGCGGCTATCCAGGCTATTAGTCCGTATCCAAGGGTCATCAAGAATACCCGTCCGTAATGCTCTTCATCTAACTCGCCAATTTTTCTAAAAGGGGAAGAAGCGTTTACCGCGATTACGCGGTAAGTTCTACCTATAACCTCCACTGAAGGCTGTACCTGATCCCCTTTCACATATACAAGGGACAGTTTAGATAAAGCAGTTAGATTTTCCAGAAATAACGCGTTTGCGACTAGCAGCATGCAAAGTATCGGTCCAGTGATATCTGGTCTCTGCACAATCTCCGTGAAAATTTTAAATGGATTCAGCCCCGCCAGCAGTGCGCGCTTCAAGCCCTCTGCAACTCCAACTTCCTCGTAAGCCCACGCCATGCACTTCTATACCGTTATCCTTGCATTAATTGTTATCTCCTGCCTGCGCTAGCGTCTTCAGGGAAAAACGTATATGCCACCGCTTCCGCCTTTGCAGGTGATAAAATGGAACAGAAAGCGTGGACCGGCACGTTAGTGCTCGCAGCGATAATCGTCATAACTTTCTCTTTAGCCCAGATAGCATGCTACGAGGCAAGGCTGTGTAATGGCGGTTTGACTTCATACGTTAATTACTCGTTGCTGGCGATCTTCGGGCTTTTCATTTTATCTCTAACGTACGTCATGGTCGATAAATTCTCGCAGAGGCATGGCGCTAAACGGTGATTTCGAATTTCCCCGTCAGCTTAAGCTCATACACCTCTATTTCGGCTCTCACCGGTATGAAAACCCCATCTTTAATATAGTAGTACAGAATTATCCTCCCACCTTTATCGGAAACCCCCATTTCATTTGATTTTTCAACCAGTAGCCTAGCAAGCTTAGCCCAGTTCTCCTTCGATATCTCCCTCGCTTCTCCCATAACCTTGGAGTAGTGCGTGGCGTAAAACCATCTTCTTAGTCTCGCCACCGCTCCCCGCATAGTTGGTGACAGCCTCGTTCTAAAAACTTTCAATCCTTCCATCATTTTCTTTTAAAAATTAAGGGTTTTTAAATCTGTATCGTTAAACGCTGATGACGTCGATCGTTTACCATGGTTCACTTTTCAAGCCCAATTTATAAGCGAAAAAGTTCGAGATAATATGTATAGGAGGAGTTATGATTACCAGAATAACTGCGATAACCAAGTTAATAGTGCCGATAAAAAACCAATATAGGAGCATAGCGGTCAATAGGAAAGCTAATTGATCTAGAAGCGGGACGGGGGCACCCCTTTCAAGCCCTAATCTCCTTTTTACGAAAGAGCCTAGAGCATCTCCAAGCATTGTTCCCACCGATAGTACGGTAGCTCCCGGCAACGAACCTATGCCCCAAAGGCTCATAAACCAACCAGCCAAGCTTCCCAATAGTATACCGGCAATGAAACCCTCTATGCTCTTACCGTCGCCGAGCACCCTGCGGCCATCAATAAACTTCCTGCCAAAATCTAAGGGGTGCCTGTGTTTTACGAGCTTCGCCATGACCACGGGGAAAGCGTTAGCAACGTAGCATGGTACCATTAAAGCCAGCAGCTGTATTAGCAAGCTCGTCACATCCCTCCTCCTCTCTTAGAGCTGATAAGGATCTTTAAGGGGTTTCCGTTATTCAGTATAAGGAAGCAGGGTGCTGCAACCACGCCAGCCCCAGGGGTTCTCTCCGCTCAGTCGTGCATCTTTTAGCAGCAATGTTTATGAATAACGTAGCGTGATTGCTGTGGGTAAGCAATGGACCCGTTTATTGAGTTTCTGAAACGGGAGACCTCAAGGGTTAGAGTGCGGAGGGTTGGCACATCCACCTACCTAGTTGAGGAAGAAAACTCTAAACAAAGAATGCGGAATTTGCCGACAGATTTCATAGACATCCTTTTCCTCCGTAATGAGCCTGCTGAACAGGTAATCGTCGAAAAAAGTTTAATCAGAGAACTAAGATACAGGTTGGAAGAGCTGGAAAAAGAGACCGCTAAACTTAGGCATAGAAATAGAATACTTGAAACTTTATTAGCCATATGTGTTGTTTCAATAATAATTAGTTTATTTTTATGATTGTGGGGTGTAAAATTTGACCACTGGAGTTAAACAAGATGTGCGTAAATTGGAGGAAGAAATCAAGAAGCGTTTCGTTGGTAACGAGGAGGTCGTCCACGTACTGACGTTGAATCTTCTGCACGAGAGATCCACCGCGCTGGTTAGGGCCCCCCGAGGCAGGGGTAAGTCCACCTTAATGCTACTTTTCTTGAAAGGCCTGTTTAACGACGATTACGTAGTTCTCTCAGGAGCTTCAGAGATAAAGAGGGGGGAAGTAGTTGCTAGGCTTCACATACCCTCACTTGAACGAGAGGGGGTCGAGCAAGTTATCTGGTCTGCCTTTGTTAAAGCAAGAGGTAAAGGCATAGATGAAGCCAATAGGTTGAATCCGTATACAGCTTCCAACATTTACCACTTACTCCAGTTTGGGGAGGTGTGGGCTTATGGGCAGCGCTTCGTAGTCGGAGATTTCGTACTCTTCGCTAATGAGAACCCAGCTGATCCAACTACGTTTATCCACCCTCCGCCTTTCTACGATAGGTTCGACGTAAGCGTTCAGCTCTCCTCTCTAAGCTTAAGCGATAAATTCAGACTTCAGAGTTTGGTGGAAAAGCATGGATCCCTTATAGAGTCGATGCCTCAAGTTATGGATTTTGAAACTCTCAGAGAGGCGAGAAAGGAGGTAAGTGAGGTTGAAATCGATGTGGACCTCCGCGCAACGCTTAACGTCCTGGTAAGGGACCTGCAGGTATGTATAAGAAACAGGGACTTAAGCCGCGTCAAGCCACCAGCGCTCTGCGAGGGATGCCATTTCGTGCACAACGTATGCAGTTCTGTAAGGGAGGGGCCGAGCGAGAGAGCTATCTTGGTTATGTATAGTCTTCTGAAAGCTAAGGCATGGCTCGATGGTAGCGTGAATGAGGACGACATCTATCGTTTAAGTACCTACGTGCTAGCTCATAGGATGGAGCTTGTAAGGCAGGACAGGGGGGTGGAGGAACTCCAGAGATTGCTGAGAAGACAAAGGGAATTTAACGACGAAAGAAGGTCTAGGAAACAGTGGGCAATACTTGAGAACCTGTATAGGGGCTTTAATAGGGAGCTATACAAGCTCGCCGGAGAGATCGCCGTCGAGGATCTAGTTTTTGCTGAGGAGCTCATCCGCCTGGAGGCAGATTGGGTTAAAAAAGGGTCGTTAAAGCCAGAGGAAACAATTAGCTCTAGGTTGACTTCAGATGCCGTTAAGTTATAAAGAGGTAGCAGAACTATTTGAGAGAGCACGCAGCGAGATGTATATTCCACCCATGTCCTCGGACATAGCGATAACCAGGGGGCCAGTGGAGATCGAGGTGAGGGATAATATTGCCCACTTGAGGATCCCTGAGGAGATACTTTACGACCCGGAGGGGGGACCCATTCTTTTGTGGTACTTTAGGCATAACTTAGCCCACACCCATTACTGCCCATACAACTTAAGGACGATCCAGACACTCGCTAAAGCGGCTTTCCAGGAAGTAAAAAGCTGGAGCATAGCTCACAATGCCGTTAGGGTTTTCGCCGACCTGCAGATAGACATGCTATACCTCCCACTTAAGTACGGTCAGGCCCCTCTGCATATCTCTCATGAGTTTGAAGGCAAGCCAAAAGGTTTAGATGAGTTCCGCTATGCGGCTTACAAGCGCCTTTACAGTAAAATGCTGAGGGCGCATAGAATCGACCCTGATGTCTCCTTCTATGGTACTATAGCTTCCGAAGTTATCCTGAGCTCGAGATCTTGGATCTCAAAAGTTAAAATCGTAGCGGCTTTGCTAAGGAAGCTACAAACACTTAACAAGCTGAAGAAGCTTGAGAGTAGTGCTGGGAGAGGTGTTCCGCTGTACGAGGACCTTGAGGCCGACACGCTTGACGAGGCAAGCGTCGCTATGTCTGGAACAAGTAAAGACGAGGCGAGAGAGCTATATAGGCACTGGATAAAGCATAGAATAGATGTCAAAGAGATCGAGGAGAAGTTCAAAGGTATGGCCAAAGGGGGAGGGGGCGAGAAGGTTAGCGAGATAGAAGTGAAAGCGGAGAAAGGCACAGGAGAGGAGCCCGAACTACCTAGCACCCTCTCGGGACCACTCCCAAAGCTGAGCGGTGTAGAGGATGCCATCTGGAAAGCACTGTGGTACAAGGCCAGAGCTCAGGAGCTTGTTATCGAGTATGGGGGCTATCAGAGAGGTGGTACGTGGGCAGTGTATGCTTACCCAGACCTGTGGCTAGTTGAGGACGATCTAGAGGACCTGGATATAGAGGCAAGCTTGGAAGAGGGGCCGCTAATACCTGAGGAAACTACGTTAAGGGCGGTGAATCTCCCCTCTCCGGCGGGCGAGACAATCGTACAGGAACGAGTACCTGCCGTCCTCGTAGTACTGGATACGAGCAGGAGCATGCTTGGCGCGGTCGACGATGCGGCAATAGCGGCTTTTGCAGCCTACTTAAGCGCTAAGAGGGCTGGAGGGAAGGTAGCGGTCGTAAACTTTTCGACGAAATATGTAGCAGTGGGGTGGAAAGAGCGGGATTTTTGGAAAGAGCTGGCGCTATCTGTTGCACAGGGCGAACTGACCATACTGCCCTTAGGAGCGATAAAAAGCCTGGTCGGCGAGCTTGAATACGGGGAATACGCGTTCATAGTGCTTGTCACTGACTGCGGCTGGCAGAACCTCCGAGAGGCCCTGGCTTTCCTTGAAAACTTAGCGTCAAGAGGGCACAATATTGTAGTCTTCCACGTAGAGGGGTGGAAGTACCCGCGGAGTGTGGAAGCGGTGTCGAGAATACCCAACTTAACTTTTTACAGGGTAAGAGATCCCTCACTTCTTCGCTACCTGGTTCTTTCAGAATTAAAGCGCTCTCTTTCCACTTCGGTCACAGGGTAGCAGTGCAAGGCTAGTGGGTGGATTCCTCCAGTCCTAACTGGTGCTCTACTCCAAGTTTCCTGGCTATTTCCCTCCACTTCATTAGGGCTTTATCTTCGTCAAGAGCTTTATCCACTTCATACTCTTTCTTTAGAGCTTCCACCAACTCCTCTGCCAGGCTTTGCGGCGCTTTATCGAGTAGCTCTCTAGCCTTCTCCAGCTCATTATTTTGGACCAACTTCAGAAAGTACTGCTTGAGGTTAACTATCCTTACCTTACCCCCCTCTCTAATCATGGCTAAACCCGAATCGTAGTCAACTTCCACCTTAACTTCCTCTTTATGTTGCCTGAGCTGTTCAATGGCCTCTCTAGAAATGATTTTATCTAAACCGTATACTGAGGCGGCCTTCTCTACTTTTTCTAAAGCTTTCCTCCCCATGCTGAGTATCTCCATTAGATCGTCAGGCCCTAAAGGGAGCTCGTAAGTTTTCCCCCCTACAACTAGGGTAGCCTTTAGACCTCTAACATTGCTTGTAGGCATTCTCACGTCTAGGAAACCGTCGTATGTATATATGGGAATCAACTCCCCTTCTCCATCCGGAAAAACCACTTTTGCTCCTTCGTCCCACAACCTTGCGCTCGTCTCGCCTAACACTAAGTGTCTACCGCTTTCTAAAACTGCCGCGCTAAAAATCTTGGCTAGGTTGCTAGCGATACCCTCAACATCGCCGTAGACGTCGTAAATCCTTAAGCCAATCCATCCTTTCAATGTCTTTATTTCAACCTCTCCGACCACCCTTCTGACAACTAACCCCAGCGACGTCACAGTTTTTATGACCTCCTCCTCCGGAATTTCTCGAGCTACGCCAATCCACGCCAACGGAATCCCCGAAGCCTCAGTTTAAGGGCAGCTTAAAGGTATATACTTTACCTTGCCTTTTAACTTCACGCGTAGCATGCTTAAGCCTAAGTTGAGGCCGCTCGCTGCTTTGAGGGAATTACCCGACCAGTCTTGACGGTCTAAGAGTTAGTGCAAGAGGCCAAAAATAGCATCAAATACGTACCGTAACCTCAGAGAAAGCCCGGAGAAAAGCTGGAAAGGTAAAACACGGTAGGGTTCACATTAGAGTGCGATGGGGGAAAAGAAAAGTGCTGGAGATCACTAAGCGCCGTTTAAGGGAACTAGGCTGGTTTGCCGCGAACTTCTGGTCGAGCAATTGCTTCACAAGCTATCAGCATAAACTTAGCGAAAGGCCAGATCACGAGTTCCCATCCGGCGAAGTAGTGGCTAAGCAGTGGTGGGCAAATTCTAAAACAAATCGATGGTGGTGCCGGGGCCGGGACTTGAACCCGGGACCTCCCGGTATCTTCCTAGGTCTTTAGTCTTCAGCCGGGCGCTGTTGGGTCTTTCATGGCACTCCCAGCTGAGCTACCCCGGCTGTAGGTGATTTATACAGGGGGTTATATATCGCTTACTTTGCTCTCACCGATTCGGCTAAGGAGTCCCAGTTTTTAAGAAGGCGGTTGATTTCCTCCACCAACCCGTCAACCGGTACCCGCGCCTGAGCCCTAGTATCTCTAAAGCGTATAGTAACTGTATTATTCTCAAGCGTTTCCCCATCCACTGTGACAGCAAGAGGGACACCTATCTCATCCACTTCTACATATCTCCTCCCTATAGTACCCTTCTCGCTGTAGATTGCTGTAAAATGCTTCTTTAACTCCACGTAAATGCTTCTAGCTTTTTTTATAAACTCTGGTTTACTTACGAGGGGTAAAACGGCCACTTTAATGGGAGCTACCCTGGCGTGAAGGGAAAGCACAGGCCTTCCTTCAATGACCCGGTATGCATCGGATAGTAGTGCCAAAATGATTCGTTCAAGACCGAAGGAGGGTTCTATGACATGCGGGATAAACTTACTTCTATCATCTTCGATTTCCATGCTTTTGCCGCTAAACTCCTGGTGCCTCCTTAAGTCGTAATCTCCTCTGTTGGAAATACCTTCTATCTCTTTCCAGCCCATGAAGGGGAAGTAGTACTCTATATCGAACGTTTGCAGAGCATAATGCGCCAACTCGCTCTTAACATGCTCCCTTACTCGTAGCCGCCCTACGTTTAAGCCGATTCTTTTAAACCATGCTATGGATTCCCCTATCCAGTAAGCATGCCACTGGGACTTGATTAAACCCCTCTTCCAAGCTTCCTCGAGAGTAAGTACTACGTGCTCATTCGTACCCCCTTCCTGCTGCTCGGCAGTAAGTATATTCACCCTAAGGCTGGCTACTTCATCGAAATAAGGACACTCGTCCATCTTATTCGGGTTGACGAAATACTCTACTTCCATTTGCTCGAACTCTCTTAATCTGAACAAGAAACTTCTTGGGGAAATTTCATTTCTAAATACTTTACCTATTTGAGCTATTCCAAAGGGTAACTTCATACCATATGTATAGTAGATATCCCTAAAATTAATGAAAATTAATTGAGCTGTCTCAGGTCTCAGGTATGTCTCGCTGGCCCTAGTCCTCTTCGGCCCTAGGTAGGTTACGAACATTAGGTTGAAGGGCGCTGGCTCGCTTAATTCTCCGCCGCACTCGGGGCACTTGACACCTTTTTCTTTAATCAGAGCCGAGAGGGATTCCGCCGACAGTGATACCACATTAATGCCTAAGTCCTCAAGTAGGTGATCCGCTCTGTAGTCTTTTCCGCATTTACTACAGGTTACCAGGTAGTCATAAAAAGACTCTACATGTCCACTCGCTTCCCATGTCTTAGGATGAGTAATGATGCTACCATGGATGCCTACCATATCCTCTCTCCGCCTAACAAAAAAGTACCACCAGTCATCGATAATCTCCTTCCTAAGCTCAGCGCCGAGAGGCCCATAATCGTAAAAACCCCTTACGCCGCCGTATATTCTCCCGCTAGGGTAGAAAAACCCCTTCCGCAGGCAGAAGCTTGTCAAACTATCCAATGTTAGCGCTTCGGACATCGAGCTCGGCGATCCTGTAAGTACGGGTTTTTAAACTTAGCACACTCGAGGCTTCCTGCGCGTTATCACGCATCCTTCAACGTAGGCGTAGGAGGGGGAGGAGCCGTGGTACAATTACTGGAGCGATGATAAGGGCTACAGTGATTATCGAGATAACCCCCACCACTGTGTCAATGGCTTTTCTACGGGTTGAGAAAAACGGCAACCGGGTAAGCGGCTCAAGTACCGCTTTCAACGCGTTGCCCCCGTCAAACGGAATTATAGGCAGCATGTTAGCTAACCCAACCGCGAAGTTCATCCATGCAATCCATAGGAGCATGTAGAGGGTTTCCCAACCGCTAATCGGCTGTGTGTAAAAGCTCTTCAGATAAGGTAGGAGACTTGGGGGGAGCAACGCTGGCATTATCAGAAGGTTGCGCATTGTTCCTAGTGGATCGCTAAATGGGTTGGAAAAAGGTGTTAGAAGGCTTAGTGTCTGATCCAGATCGACTAAGCTTATGCCAATGAATCCAACTCCTCTATCTTCTATCTTACCACTATAGGAGTACTTATCGGCTAATATTACAGCCACTTCGCGTCCCCCTGAAAGTGTCAAAGTTACTTTCTCTCCGGCTTTTTTGCTAGCCATTACTGATAGGAACTGTTGAAGGTTAGTGATTTCGACATCGTCAACTCTCACTATTACGTCACCGGGCTGTATCCCGGCTTTTTCAGCTGGCGAGCTCGACATGATAGCTGTAATACCCACTCCCTGCACTTTTACAGCTACACCGGTGAGCTGCTGAGAAATAAGCAACATAATAAGCAACATGGCTAGTATATTAGCAAAGGGTCCGGCTGAGAAGACCTTCGCCTTAGTAATGGGTTTCGCGTCCTGTAGCTGTTCCCCGGGTTCTACGAAAGCACCTAGGGGTAACACTAGTAGCAGCACTCCGGCAGACTTAATGGGTATACCATTTGCTCTAGCTTCAAATCCGTGTGCTAGCTCGTGAAGGATTACGGCTACTATTAATCCTGTTAAACCGTACCACAGGGGTATTAAGGGGTTCAGCCCGGGCAGACCTATCAATGCGCTTGGTGGTGGCGCGTATTCAGGCGGCACCGCTAATGATGCTATGGCACTTCCAACTAAAAGAGCCATGCCCGCTACCATCCCGGTAAGCCAAACTACAACAGCTACCGGCCCTAGGAGGCGTATCCATTTCGGAGTAAAGCGCTCTATAATTTGCGCGCATTTTTCGCATCGGATAAGCGCTACGGGACCGTACAGTTTCACGTTCTTAGACCCGCGCAGCCCATGCCTCACAGTGTACATGTAAAGTGCTAGGCACGCAACCAGGAAAACCATTGACTGGGGTTCCATCAAATGATGGATAAACAATCCCTCTCTTTAATACTTCTGTAGCTACAGACCCAGCGCATTCATGCACGCATAAATGTCGGCGCTTATAAGAAGCGCCCCCACCAAGAAGTTAAAGAGACCGTTCATATTGTACGATAGTATCTCCAAAGCTTTCTCTTTAACGCTGATCGCGTAAATCGAGGGCATCTTGTACACGGCCTCACGCGCCCCTTTAACGAAAGAGAGCTCGCGCTCATAGTGAGCTATTACATTTAGAACGATTTCCCTTATGGAGGGTGTTGAAAGGCCAGGTACCACGGTCTTTTTAACTAATTCAAGCAACTCCTCAAACACATTTAGGCCAATACCTATTGCTTCATCTAAATTACCTGTTTCAACTGCTTCGACATACCTACCATAAAGGTTGTGTACCCTTACACTTATCGTTTCAGCTTCCACGTAAAACGAGTGCAATGGCTATTAAAAATGAGCCCAAGACGCGAAGTAAGTGTATTACGTGTGTAGCGTGAAGCGACTAGCCCCGCTATACCTTCCTTATGCAGTGGGTAGTTGCTCTGTAGAAAGCGGAAGCTCGAGGGGGTGGTAGGTCAGACCCGTAGCGGTGGCTTCACCGTTCGTCGCTTTGACCCCTCTTCATCCCCTACGCTATAGCTTCTATTTTCTTCACTTTAATTCTTGACCCCGGTACAATACCATACTTTTCTCTTACTTCCCTCGGTATGGTGAACTGCCTGGAGTCTGTTCTGCGAGTCTTAAGTAGTTTAACTCTAAGCTCGAACTCTACTCCCTCGTACTCTATGGTTACTAGAGCGCTGTGGGCCTCCTGAAGTTTCAGCAAGCGAACTAAACTTGCCGGTATTAGAACCTGGTTGTTAAGGTAAATGTAGGCTTCGTAGGGCAACTCCGTAGTATTTAGCTTTGAAAAACGCTTGGACTGCATGTCTCCTATTTTCAACGTAGCTGCTAAAATATGTTTGCTTGTCATACCTATTTCGCCCAGCTTGCAACTTTTAGTTGCGATAAATTAAAATCTCGACGCGCCTTCTACGGCTGTGGCCGATGCGCTGGTACTAGATCCCTGGGGCACATCCAGTATAAAAGATTACACAAAGTTGATGCAGCAGTTTGGCATCGAGCCGCTGAGCGAAGAGCTAGTAAAAGAACTCCCGTACGCTCATAGGTTAATAAGGAGAAAGATAATATTTGGTCACAGAGACCTGGGAATCATAGTAAAGGCCTTGCAAGAGGGTTCAGAATACGCGGTAATGACCGGTATTAAGCCCAGCGGTGATTTCCACCTAGGAACCAAGCTCACTTCAGAGGAGTTCATATACTTTTTATCTCTATCACCAAAGGCGCGGGGCTTCTTTGCGGTGGCCGACCTCGAGGCCTACGCCGATAACAGGATTCCACTTGAGGAAAGCTACCAAATAGCATTAAATAACTTAATGGATATGCTGGCGCTTGGGCTGGATCCCAAACGAGTTTACGTCTATAGGCAGTCCGAGGAGATGTCTGTATTGCGACTGGCCTTCATATTTTCTAGGTCTGTAACCTACAACACCCTGGAAGCTATATACGGCCAGAAGCCTTTCAGCTTGTATTTTTCGGCGCTCGTACAAGCTGGCGATATACTTAACCCGCAGCTTCCCCATAATGATGGGCCTAAACCTACAGTAGTCCCTGTAGGGGCAGACCAGGATCCGCACATAAGGCTGACGCGGGATCTTGCCTCCAAGCATAGAGATGATCTAGGCTTTATACCCCCAGCCGCTACCTACCACAAGTTGCTGAGAGACCTCACCGGTCAAGAGAAAATGTCTAAACGTAATCCTATGGGTATACTATACCTGAACGAGGGTTTAAAGTCGGCTAAGTTAAAGGTTATGAACGCGTACACAGGGGGACGGGCCACAGCAGAGGAGCAGAGAAAAATGGGAGGCGAACCTGAAAAATGCGTGATTTTCGTCGAACTGCTCTCAGCGCACTTCCTGGAAGACGATAAAAAACTCGAAGAACTATATTGGGATTGTAAAACAGGCCGTATACTATGCGGTGAATGCAAAGCTAGGGCGTGGGAACTCATAAGCGGATGGTTAAGGGACCATCAGGCAAGGAGGTCTAAGATGCGGGATGCAGCTGAGCGGTTACTGACGGAGAAAACATTTTAGGGCGTGCGCAGTTCTGCCTTATTAGCTGTGCGAACGCTTACATTAATAATAGTCATCTCCACCTTGGGCGTGCCTGTAGCCCTAGGAGGGGGTTTCAGTACGCTATTGACCGTAACCGTGAAAGACGCCCAAGGTTTAGATCTAAAGTTCAACACAGAAAAGCCTCTCGTGAAACTGGGGAATTACACGTGTACCGGCAGTCAGTGCAAGTTCAACATAACCCTGCCAAACTACGAGGAGGTGTCTCTTTCCCTCAACCTCTCAGTCTTCTGGCTGAACATACCAGTATACCGGGAGGAGATCATTCTCGAGAATGGAACAACCTATAGCTTTACAGTGAGGGTTAATGCTTCACGAATTAACATCCTGGGATTAAATGACAGAGGCAGGAAACTCGAAAAATGCAGATTGACGCTGAAACCCTACGGAATAGTTAAAACCTACGTGGCTCTATGCGGTGACGAAATCTCGCTGCCCTTCGGCACTTACAGTGTTGAGAACGCCGAAGTACAGCTGGCAGACAGATTCGTTGTGGTGCAAGCAGCTGCAAGTGGATTCAGCATAATGAATGGCACTAAATCCGTGCAGGTACCGCTCAGTGTGGCCGACAGCGTCACACTCCGGTTACTGAAATCCGATGGTAGCTTAATAACCGACTGCTATCTGACTTTACTCTTCGATCCAGGCAGGTACAATGTAACGGTGTATAGCGGCCGCGTTCAGGGCGGAATAGTTCTCCTACACAACCTTCCCTACGGTACTTACCTCGCAGAAGTCACCTGGTACGGGACTAGCATACTAAAGACGACGTTCACGGTCGGAGGTAAGTATTCCACTATCAACTTAACAAGTAGCCTTTTACCCTATGCCAGACTGCAAATTCTAGATGCCGACGGCAAACCACTTCAGTTCGTAAAAGCAAAAATAACGGGCACGGGAGTAAACAGGGAAGTTACAACCGATGGGGCAGGCTACGCGTTGCTGACAGATGTGCCGCCGGGTACGTACTACGTGGCCATCAAGTGTATCGGAGGTGAGGCCTCATCCTTTGCGAAGATCGCGGCCGGCGAATCGTGGGTAGTAGTTCCTTCTAGACGACTAAATTTAACCATAGTTTCCGAGTACTCGGGAGGCTTTATGACGCCGAATTTACCCCCCGGCTTATGGGCTTACATTTTTCATAACAATACACTGCTGGTTAGTTCTGAAACCGTTGGAGAAGCGTCCCACTTAACTTTAAATCTAGACGAGCCAGTCTGCGCTCGCGCTTCGCTGAAGCTGAGGATCGGTTGGAATGAAAACATACTAGTCGAAAAAACGCTTGAGCCTTACTCCAGTCAGCTCGTCGAAAAGCTTCCCTTTCTGGATTTTGAAATCAGAATAACCGATAGAAGGGGTGACCCTCTGGCAGGAGCTCTAGTAGAAGTCCGCGATGAGCTCGGCCTCAGAGCATTTAAGACCGGTGAGCGCGGCATCGCACACGCAAGCCACATCTACGGTAGGTACTTCAAGGTTGAAGTTAAGTGGAAGGGGGTGAGCGTGGCTTCGCAAAACATACGTGCACCGGCATACTCGCTAGAGTTAAGCGCGGATGTGTGGAGGCTCCAGGTTAATGTGAGAAATGCCTTCGGCAGCCCTGTTTCCGGTGCATCGATAGCTTTACTTGTAAAGGGAGAGACCTTTTCTTACCTTGTAAATGCGACTACGAGGGACAATGGCGTAGCAGAGTTCACCCTTCCGGTGCCACCAGGTTCCCATATCGAAATGCGTGTAGTGAAGGGAAGAGTGAGCACGAATTATGTAGTGGCGAGCAGGGATCTGGAAAGCGGAACGATCCAGGTAAACACGGATTTAGTGCTCGACTACGGGCCATTTCAGCTGCTAACCGGCGAGGCAGTGACGCTTGCCCTCGTAGGAATTCCTGTGCTACTTGCTGCGGTAATAGCGTACAAGTATATAGTTAGGCGAGGAACGGCAAAAAGCTTGTTTACGGTGTACAGTGAGGGGCCTGAAAGCGACGAGGAGGAGGGCGAGAGCCTGATGGAAGCTCTGAGAGATCGTTTCAAGACAATATTCAGTGCGGAAGAGGAGGAGGAAGAAGAGGGCGAAGAGGAGGGCGTATTTGAAGAAGTGTAGAAAAAAGATAATTAAGATAGAGGACCCAATTCCGCTTATTGGGCACCTTGCATTCGGAATTATAGATAGGGGGACGAATCTCCTTCAGATTCGACCTACGAGCCTGTGCCCCCTTTCCTGCATCTTTTGCTCCGTCGATGCGGGTCCCCAATCTATATGGCGGAAAACTGAGTATATAGTGGATTTAAAGCACCTGCTTAATTGGTTTCGATGGGTTGTTGCGGCTAAAGGTTTAGATAGGGTTCACGCTTACATCGACGCAGCTGGCGATCCGCTAACCTACCCAGATGTAGTTGGGCTTGTTCGAGGACTGAGATCCATGCAATTCGTAGAGAGCATTGCCCTGGAAACCCGCGGTGTGCTCCTCACGAGCAAGCTAGCTGACGCATTGAGCGATGCGGGGCTTGACAGGGTAAATCTTTCAATCGACGCTTTGAATCCTGAGTTAGCTAAGCGGCTAGCCAATACTCCACGGTACGACGTAAACCGAGTGATGGAAACAGCAGAGTACATTGCCAGCAGCTTGCGAATGGATTTACTAGTGGCACCAGTATGGGTGCCGGGTCTTAATGACGAAGAAATTCCTAAAATCATAGAGTGGGCGCTTGATATAGGAGCCGGTAAAAGGTGGCCCCCGCTCGGCATACAGAAGTACGAATCGCACAAGTACGGCAGACATCCTCCCGGCGTTATACCTATGAAGTGGAAAGATTTCTACGAGCAGCTCCGAAAATGGGAAAGCGAGTACGGCGTTAAGCTGGTGCTTAAACCTTCTGACTTTGGGATTAGAAAAGCTAGGAGAGTACCTCCCGCTTTTAGCAGGTTTGAGCGGATAAGCGTGGAAATGGTGGCCCCCGGCTGGATGAAGAACCAGGAGCTCGGCGTAGCTAGGGGCCGAGTGGTTACAGTGATAATGGCAAACGGGGAGGTGACCAGAAGAAGGGTACCGGTAAGAATCCTAAGAACTAAGGATAACATATACATCGCCAAGTTGGAGGTATAAGCTAAATAATAAAATTTAAAGTATATGGGTGAGGAAGCCGGTGTCTTACAATAGACCCAGGGGGACAAAAGACTATCTTCCCAAAGAAAATGAGGAGCGAAGGTTTGTTATTGAGAAACTTAGGCGCGTATTCGAGCTCTACGGCTACGGGGAAGTAGTTACGCCTGCATTTGAGCACTTAGAGCTGCTAGTGGCTAAGGCGGGCGAAGACGTTGTGGACCAAATATACTGGTTTAAGGATAAAGGAGGTCGTAAACTCGGCTTACGCTTCGAACTCACTACTCCGATAGCTAGGATTGTGGCCGAAAATCCCTCGCTTTCGAAACCTATCAGGTTTTACTATATCCAGCCAGTTTGGAGATACGAGGAGCCTCAAAAAGGAAGGCTGAGAGAATTCTGGCAAGCCGGCATCGAGCTAATAGGTGTACCGGATGTCTCCGCAGATGCCGAGGTCATTGCAGTTTTAGTGAATTCGCTAAGGGAAACCGGCCTAAGGAACTACGCTGTGCATGTTAACAATAGGCTTCTAGCGGAGAGTCTACTGGCTTGGGCCCATGTACCCCCTGATTCGTTAGGTGCAGCCCTTAGAGTGATAGATAAACTAGAGAAGAGGGGTATCCAGTACGTCGCAGACGAGCTTTCCAAACTCAGCATGCAACCAGATCGAATACCTAAGTTGCTTGAGCTCTTAACTTCGAACGATGTTGCTCAAATAGAGGAATTGAGTCTTATACCTGAAGCGCGAGAAAGCTTAACATCCCTAAATTCCCTAATTTCAGAGCTAGAGAATGCTTACGGCATAACCAAATGTGTCAAGCTTGATTTAAGCGTGGTAAGGGGCCTCGACTACTACACAAGCCTGGTGTACGAGGTGAGGACCCCCGCAGCTGGCGAGCTGGGGAGCATTGCAGGCGGCGGTAGGTACGACGATCTAATTCGGCTAGTTGGAGGCCCACAGCTACCGGCTACAGGCATGGCTATCGGTATCGAACGGCTCATTGAGAGCTTAAGAAATGAGGGTGTACTACCTCTCCAGCATAAAAGAAGAGGAGTTATAGTTATTCCAGTCGAGCAGAAGTACAGGTATAACGCCATTAGCATTGCCGAGAAATTGAGGAGTGATGGAATAACAGCAGTGGTAGAGCTAAGCTCTAGGAAACTTTCTACGGCATTGGAAGCCGCTGACAGGCATGGCTTTAGGTATGCGTTAATTGTGGGTAAGGCAGAAGTGGAGGGAGGCTTCATAACAGTCAAAGACTTAGAGTTATGGAGGGAGGAAAAAATGGATGTAAAAGACTTTATAGATGCTTACAGCAGAGCAGCCCTATAAGCTCTGAATAGATTTCAGAACCTCCTTTAACCTTCCAATAGTAGCTACCGGGGTCGGATCGACGCCCTGATACAGGGCCAGCACGTACGACGTCAGATCTACTATGCCCAGGAGCTCTAGGATCTCAGATAAACGGCTACCTCCAGATGAAGCTACTTCAACCGCATCTACCCCCCTTTCCTTAAGCAACTCCTTCCAAAATTCTATGGTAACCTTCAGTTCCGCCGGCTCTTCAGAGCCCCGCAGAAATACTGCGCAGTACTTGGCGGTTAACTCGCTCTCCCACCCCATTATCTCGTTATGGTTAGCTTCAGGCAGTTCCGCAAAGAACGCGTGGTATTTCGCGTTCTCATTTATCTGCGTTTTAAACCTGAAGCCCACTGAGCTGTAAGGCTGATAAGAGTAGAGGAGGGGTATCTTGCCCTTTAGGAAGGCGGCGAGTCTCGCAGGAAGGCTTCCTTGAGGATCTCGCTTGAAATCCTCCATAACCCTCCGCAGCTCTCGGGTAGCTTCGCCCACCGCTATTGGCTTTAGCAGACCAGCGGTTTCAAAGGCCCTAAGACAAGCTGCCAGCATCGGTGCTACCGCGGTTCTAGGAGGCCTGCCAGCTGGTAGTTTGTAAACCAAACCCCCTGCCTTTAAGGCTATTTTTTCAAGCTCACCGCCAGACGTTACAGCTATCAATTGCGCGCCTTTTGCTATTCCTTGGGTAGCACACTCTAGCGTCTCTATCGTGTTGCCGGAATAACTTACAGCTACAAATAACGTATCTTTTCCAAAATAGGCCGGTAATTTAAATCCCCTGATAACTTCGACGGGGACTTCAACCGAGTCTAAAGTTAAGCTCTTAACTAAGTCTCCCGCTATCGCTGATCCTCCCATCCCCGCAATTATCACGTTCTTCCAGGACTCCTGCGGCAGTCTTTTAGGAGGTGCAGTTAAACCCACCTCGCCATACCTCCTGTAGTATTCTTCAAATTCGGCAGGTTCGGCTAGTATCAGATCCAGCATCTTGGAGCCGTCGAGGGATTTTACTAGATCGTCTATGCTCATCGGCAACCACATAGTTTCCTCTTATTTATTCCCCTCGTGGCGCATTTTAAGGTCAAAAATCACTTCATTATAAAGCCTGAATTGACTACAGGCTAGAAGAAATTTATACGGCTCTTATATTGGATGATGACTATGGAAAGTGAGGAAAGAGCCATACTGGATAGAATAGCCAGAAGAATAGCCGGAGAAAGGTTGAGCAGTAACAGGGAAGCGGCCTGTCCAAAAGGAGTAGTCCACATTGATAGTGAGCACTTCAACGAGTTGTTAAAGAAATGCAGCGTAGTGCTGGTTGATTTCTGGGCAGAGTGGTGTGGGCCTTGCAGGATGGTTGAGCCAATAGTTGAAAGCATTGCCACCAAATACTCATCCAGGATCGCCGTAGCCAAAGTAAACGTGGATGAAAACAGCGAAATAACTTTCGAGTACGGAGTAATGAGCGTTCCCACCATCATAATTTTCTATAAAGGTAAGGAGCATAAGAGGTTCGTTGGTTATTACCCAGCTTTAGCTAGGGACTTAGACAACGCTCTAAAAGCACTCACTTCCTGAATCCCTTAAAACCATTAATACATCAGATATTTTCTTGCTTCTTACACATGCTTCGTATACTCTCCACACTCTCTTAGGTGTGACCAAGCCGGTATAAAAGCCCTGTTCTTCGAGCGTGCCCTTGACGCGATCTACTAGATCCTCGGGATGAATAAGCGGGTCTTCGGTTAGGACCTCTATTAGCGCAGAGGCGATGTCCGTGTTTCTGGGGTATGGTTTTCTGCCAGCACGATCCTTTCCCATGCTCTGACCCCGGTCAGCTCACCCCCTTTCCCTCATCAGGCTCGGTTAAAGTATGCTCTTCATCCCCAAGTCCTTCGTCCTCAGCGTCTCGGGCGCGTTTAAAAAGCTTAGTGTTGCGCGAGAACGTATACAAGCTCTTCTGCCTCTTCGTCGAATTCCTTACGCAATACCTTTTCTCCCACTAGCCTTGCCAAAACCTTGTAAAGCGCAGCCGGGGTTAGGCCCTTATCCTTGGTCCACTCGTAGAGCTCTGACTTAGCGACTTTACCCCCTTTCTTCTCGATGTAGGATATTATGTCTCCCTCTCCAACTAAATTGGATCTGTTTTCAACTTGCGTGTTTTCAACTTCGAGGAAATCTAAAAGATTTTCATTGCGCTGGCTTCCCTTCGCTGAATGCTGTCCCTTCTTTGATACCACGGTTAATGGATAAACTTCTTTCGATTAAACATTATCGTTCCAAATTTATCTTAAAATATTTCATCATCAAATCCCTATCTTTACTCACAAGGTCCCTATAGCTGCTAAGCTCTGCATCGCTAATAGTCCTAAAGAAATCTGCCGCAACGTAAACCTCACCTCGAAAGCTACTTATCCTGCCAAACACCTCTACGCAGCTACCTATGGGAAGCGAACGTAATCCATCGGCAACGCTGTTCCACGCCCGTACGCGCGTATTGCCCTCATCGTCGACTACCACTACATCGATAAAATTCCCATAATTGTGTAACTCCCCAACCCTGCCAGCTACGCGGACTCTGCTGACCCTTAAACTTATATCCTCATAGGTTAGCTTGAAAATCACCTCGAGCCCTCTTTCAGAGATTTCAAGCCTGTTAACTTCATGGGGTAACATTCTAATGTATACTTTTCTGACATCAAGCTCTTTCATAGTTAAGCTCCGCTGATGAACAAGCTTTTTAACCGTAGCCTTCAAGGGAAGAATGGGCAGAATATGCCCAAGGTTAACACCAAACTTGTTTTGTGGGACGAAATAGTAGGATGGTGCTGGAGACTTGCCGATAAGGTAAGAATGGAGGGCTTTAAGCCTGACGTCGTAGTAGCTATCGCCAGAGGGGGCTACGTGCCCGCAAGGTTGCTGTGCGATTTCCTAGATATCCACGATCTAATAAGTTTACAAATCCTGCACTGGGGGAAAGCCGCGGAAATTACGGCGGTGGCTCACGTCAAGTATCCATTTGTTGTCGATCTCTCAGGTAAAAAGGTTTTACTAGTAGACGACATTATTGACACAGGCGACTCCGTAATCATTGCTAGGGACTATATATTAAGTAAGTGGAAACCCGCCGAGTTGAAAACTGCAGCTATGCAATGGATATCTCCAGTTGCTAAAATCAAACCGGATTTCTACGTGGAGGAAGTTAAGGAGTGGGTGTGGTACCAGTACCCCTGGACCAGAGCTGAGGATACTACGAACTTCTTTGAGAAGATTGTAAAGGAAAGTGCCAAAGAGGGGAAACTCGAGTGGACCTACGAAGAACTGGTAAAAGAGTTTAGGAATTGGTACGGGATAGATGTGGGGGAAACGTACTACAGAATTGCTTTGACTAGGCTACTGGAAAACGGGCTCATTGAGAGGCGCGGCGAACGCTACGTAGTGAGAAGGCAGTGAGCAATGAAGTCAAAGTCTATAGGGACGGAGGAATAGTAGTCGAGATTAAAGGAAGAAGTATCCTGGTTGATCCCCACTTTCTTCCGAGTATTAAGCCAAAAGCGGTATTCGTTTCACATGCGCACAGGGATCATTACAACTTGAAGGTGCTTAGGGCCCTGCGCAGAACTCCCAAGATCATGAACCAAGCTACGTACGAGTTGGTAGATCCTCGCGGGACTCTCGATAATGTGGTTGTGGTCGATGAGAGGTCGGTTGTCGAACTTGAAGGATTGACCCTGGAGTTCCATAACGCCGGGCACATTATAGGGAGTTTGCAACTGAAAATTAATGCGGGGCTCGATGTAGTTTATACCGGCGATTTCTGTCTCGAGGAAAGAATCGTGCTTAAACCCGCTTCCATCCTTAAGGCCGATGTCTTGGTAATCGATGCGACTTATGGTCACCCAAAGTACAGTTTCCCGCCGCGGGGAACGTTGTATAGGCAGCTGCTGGAGACCGTTACAGAGCGTATGGAGCGTGGCAAAAATCTTTCAATTGCAGTTAGGGCATTGGGCACCGGACAGGAAGTTACTGCCCTTCTCTCCTTGTCAGCTAAGTTAACCCCTCTAGTTGAGAGACGAGTAGCGGAGGGAAACAAAGTCTACGAGAAATACGGTGAAATTTTAGGTAACTACGCAGTCTTTGACAGGGTTACTCCCTCCAGCGGTATAACACTAACCGCACTGTCTCAGTCAACACGAAGCGAACTTGTATGCACCGGCTGGGCAGTAGATGGCGGTGTTCCAATATCAAGCCATGCAGATTACGACGACCTCTTGAAATATGTCAAGCTTAGCGGCGCGCATAGCGTTTTCACATTTTCGCGCTTCTCCAAAGTATTTTCAAAGCACCTTTCGAGAGAGCTGGGTGTTACAGCTACCTCGCTCTGATTACCTTCTGGCAGCGCGGCGACAAATATTTTTATGGAGTGTTTATTTCAATGATGATGATAAAAACCAAGGAGAAAGCCGAGATTGGCATCGTAGGAGGATCGGGGCTTTACGATCCGGCAATACTTGAAAATGTTAAAGAGGTGAAAGTGGCTACTCCCTTTGGCCCGCCCTCCGACCTCATAGCTGTCGGTACACTGAGGGGCCGGAGGATAGCCTTCCTACCCCGACACGGGAAGGGCCATCGAATACCGCCTCACTTAATAAACTACCGGGCTAACATCTGGGCTCTAAAGGAGCTCGGCGTAGAAAGGGTAATATCGGTCAGTGCGGTTGGTAGCCTGCGCGAAGATTACAAACCCGGAGACTTCGTCAATACAGACCAATTTATTGACATGACAAAGAACAGAATATATACGTTTTTCGACGGCCCAACAGTTGCGCATGTGAGTATGGCCGACCCCTTCTGCCCCGAACTTAGGGAAATCGGAAACAGAGTGGCTAAACGCCTGGGTATAACGATGCATGAAAGAGGGACCTACGTATGCATAGAGGGGCCAAGGTTCTCAACGCGAGCTGAGTCGAGACTTTGGAGAAAGTTTGAAGCGGATATAATCGGCATGACCCTAGTACCTGAGGTAAACTTGGCTAGAGAGGCTGGGATGTGCTTCGTCAATATAGCAATGGTCACGGATTACGATGTATGGGCCGAGAAGCCTGTAACCGCCCACGAAGTATCCAGGGTGATGGCGGAAAACATAGAGAAAGTGAAGAAGCTACTGTACGAAATGATCCCCGAAATACCGCCGGAGCGCCGTTGCGGATGCGATAAGTACTTGGAGGAAGCTATTCTCTGAATTCATTTTCATTTTTCTCAACTAAGGTTTTTATATATTAAGAAAGTGCTAGTGTGGGATGCAATCTACAATTAAAGATCCAAGTCTAGCGCCTGAAGGCAAACTTAAGATAGAGTGGGCTGAAGCGTACATGCCAGTACTGCGTAAGATCATGGAAAGGTTCTCTAAGACTAAGCCCCTAGAGGGGTTCATAATAGGTGCATGCTTACACGTGACCAAGGAAACGGGGGTTCTCGTTCGAACACTGGCAGCCGGTGGAGCGGAGGTGTACTTGGCAGCAAGTAATCCGCTATCGACCCAGGATGATGTAGCGGCCGCTCTAGTTGAAGAAGGGGTTCATGTACATGCTTGGAGGGGTATGAGCACCGAAGACTACTACAAGGCAATAGCTAGCGTTATCTCCGCTAAACCGGATATAACCATGGATGACGGGGGTGATTTAACGGTCTTAATCCACAAGCTCTACTATGATGAACCGGGCATAGACGTGGAGATAGCTAAGCAGGTTGTAGGGAAGTGGAAAATAGAGCGCGGCAGTGTAATAGGTGGAACCGAGGAAACAACAACGGGCGTTATCAGGCTAAAATCCCTTGCCAGGGAGGGGAAGCTGCTTTACCCGGTAATTGCGGTTAATGAATCCCGTACGAAATACCTTTTCGACAACAGGTATGGAACGGGGCAAAGCAGCTTTGATGGTATACTTAGGGCAACTAACCTATTGATAGCGGGCAAAACGGTCGTAGTAGCAGGCTATGGGTGGGTGGGGCGGGGAATAGCGATCAGGGCTAAGGGGTTGGGCGCGAGGGTCGTCGTTGTCGAGCCCGATCCGGTAAAAGCTCTCGAAGCATACTATGACGGCTTTTACGTTACCGACATGGACGAGGCCGCCTCGCTGGGTGATATATTTATCACAGCCACGGGGAATACGGACGTCATCCGGGGGGAGCATTTCAGAAAAATGAAGGACCGCGCCGTGCTGGCAAACGCTGGACATTTCAATGTCGAGATATCTGTAAATGACTTGGAGCAGCTAGCCGCCTCCAAGCGGCGGATTAAAGAGAACGTGGATGAGTATAGGCTACCAGATGGGCGCAGGCTATACTTGCTGTGCGGGGGGCGCCTAGTTAACCTAGCAGCCGCGGAGGGGCACCCCTCCGAGGTAATGGATATGAGCTTCGGTAACCAAGCTTTAGCAGTATATTACATAATCAAAAATAAGAATATGTTAGAAAATAAAGTTTATAAATTACCAAAAAAAATAGATTATAACATAGCTAAGTTAAAATTATTCTCTCTTCAAGTAAAAATCGAGAAATTGACACCTAAGCAAAGGGAGTACCTGAGATCGTGGAGGCTCGGTACGTGAAAAAGCCGAGCTGCTAGCGCCTCCCTGCCGCGGATTGCTCGTTTAAAAGTTTAAAAAGCTTGGCCAATATAGGCTACGGGTGGTCGCCCTAAAAGAAAAATGGCTGGTATTCTCAGCTTGGCCCTACGTCAATGCTATTCCACATTTAGGTAATTTAATTGGCTCCGTGCTATCCGCGGATATAGCAGCACGCTTCCTGAGAATGAAAAACGCAGAAGTAGTATTTGCCAGCGGCTCTGATCAGCACGGAACACCAATAGAGGTGGAAGCCGTAAAGCGAAACGTAGACCCGAAGGTTTTAGCTGATGAAATGCATGAAAAAGTAGCAAAACTGTTCGAGAGATGGAATATCTCATTCGATATTTACACGAAAACTGAAAGTGAAACTCACATTAACTTCGTGAAAGATTTCTATAATAAAGTGTATAAAAATGGTTATATATTTAACGATATAGTTCAAGTATTATTTTGTCCTAATGATAGAATTTACCTTCCGGATAGGTTTGTCGAAGGCATCTGCCCCTACTGCCAGTACCCAAAGGCTAGGGGGGATCAGTGCGACAACTGCGGCAGGCTGTTAGATCCATTGATTTTGATCGAGCCGTACTGTGTGCTGTGCGGTTCTAAACCCATAGTTAAGGAAAGTAAGCATTGGTTCTTAGATTTGTCGAAGCTATCGGATGCCGTTAAAAACTATATTGTTACTAATGACAATCTACCAGAGAACGCTAAAAACATGAGTATTCAAATGATAGAGGAGGGATTAAAGCCGAGAGCTTTAACGAGAGATAATAAGTGGGGCATTGGAGCCCCCTTCCCGGATGCGGAGGGGAAGACAATCTACGTATGGATGGAGGCGGTCCTTGGGTACGTTTCGGCTGTCCAGGAGTATTTCAAAAGGAAAGGGCAACCCGATCGATGGAAAGACTTCTGGCTGAGTAAGGATACGAAAAGTGTGTACTTCATCGGAAAGGACAACATACCTTTCCACACCATAATTTTGCCGGCCCTTTTAATTGCATCCGGTGAAGGGTACGTTTTGCCCTGGACTGTGGCTTCAACAGAGTACCTTATGTTCGAGGGAGAAAAATTCTCGAAAAGCAGAGGGATTGGAATATGGATCGACGAAGCTTTAGAACTTTTACCAGCGGATTACTGGAGGTTCGCCCTGGTAGCCATGAGGCCTGAAGTTAGAGATGTAAACTTTACTTGGAAAGGGTTCCAGGAAGTTATCAACTCGCAGCTAAACGATGCTATTGGTAACTTCATCCATAGGGTTTTGATTTTAATCAAGCGGAAATTCAACGGCATGATCCCCGATCCTGGATCCCTTAGGGAAATCGACAAGGAAAACCTAAGGAGGGCTTGGTCTAAGGTGGACGAAGTTGAGAAGTACATGCTAGAGTTTAGATTTAAGAGAGCCTTAACAGAAATTCTAGAAATCGCTTCCATGGGAAATACTTACATAAACTTACAGCGGCCGTGGGAAGAACCACCCTCAGAAGCTGCTAAGTCTCTCTTCACAGCGTGTAGCTTGGTAAAAACGCTCATCATAGTTTTGGCACCAATAATACCTGAGAGCTCTCAGAGAGCCTGGGAAATGCTAGGCTACGGTAAACGAGTTGAAGAAGTTTCATGGGAAGAAGCTAAGACAACTATTCAACCTGGACTCAAAATACGTGATCCGGAGCCTCTCTTCAGGAAACTTACCAACGAAGATATAGAAAATATGAAGAAGTGGCTCGATTTAATAAGGTTAAAGGTGAAGTAGGCTGTCGGGTCGGTACTGCACTCCCTATCTTCAATCGATGTTCAAAGCGCTCTCCTCCCGCGAAAAGGTACTTCACCTTTAGTAAGCTCAGTCCCGGGAGACCATGACTTTGTATCTTGACTTGAAAGGGTAATCAATCTACAACTTCACCTTCCAAATGAAGTGGTGTAAAGCCTTTTATCCTAACTTTTACCCATTCACCTACTTTCACATTTGAGGTTAAGACCACCGGTTTATACGTATCCGTCCGCGCTATCATGCAATTCCTCGATCTCTCTTCTTCGACCACTAAAGCGTTCACAACTCTATTAAGGTACTTTGCGTTTCTCTGAGCTGCGACCTTGAGCGATACCTCAGAAAGTATTCTCGATCTCCTTTTCTTCTCCGGCTCGGAAACTTGCTGATTCATAACGTAAGCTGGTGTGAATGGCCTGAATGTATACCTAGCTAGGTGGACCTTATCAAACAACAACTCTTCAACTAATTTGACACTATTCATAAACGCTTCCCATTTTTCGCCAGGGAATCCTACTATTATGTCTGTAACTAAGCTTAGGTCCCTTAACTCGCTTCGCAAGGACCCTGCAATGGACTTATACTCGGACACCGTGTACTTTCTACCCATAGCCTTTAGTACTTCGTCGTCGCCGGACTGCACCGGCAAGTGCACGTACTTGTAAACTCTCTCATCCTTCATTAGGTTAGACAACCTGTCCACGAACTTCTTTGCTAACCAAGGTTCCATCATGCCAATTCTTATCCTATAATCGCCGTCTACAACACCTAGGATTTCCTCCAGCAAATCTGGTAGGCTAGTACCTAAATCCAGCCCATAAGCTGCTAAGTCCTGACCTGTCAAATATACTTCCTTAGCCCCCATTTTAACGGCTTCGTAAACCATTTTGACAGCTATTTGCGGATCCAAGCTAACAATTCCTTTCCTGACCACAGGTTCTACACAGAAGGCGCAGGCCCCAAGGCAGCCAGCTTGTATAGGTAGGACGTACCTAACGCCCCCGGTATACTTAGGGAAAAGCAACTCCCTACCGTAAGCTCTAACTAGGAAAAGGTCTTCCCCCCTCAGAAAATCGCGAAGCCTACTCATAGATCCAGGCTCTATCAATGAAGCGCCAGGTGCCGCTTCCGCTATTTGATAGGGGCGGATATTAACTAAGCAGCCCGTAACCGCGATCCTAAGGTTCCTTTCACTTAGATGCTTCAGCCTTTCAAGGGCTTTTCTCTCGCTTTCCGCCCTCACCGCACATGTGAGGAGAATAGCTGCTTCGGCCTCGTCGGGGTTGTCAACAACTTTGCCGCCTTCGTTTACAACCATTTGCCTTACTGCATTAGCCAAAGCTTTGTTTAACCAACAACCATAGCATTCCACGTATACTAGCATTCCGAAACCTATTCACTTGCAACTTAAAAACTCCATAGTCCTAAAGTATAATGCGGGGAATGTTCTCGGGCGCGGCTCTTAACTAGGCGGCAATGGTTTTTTAAAGCACAGATAGCACTGGGCTGCTGGGGAGTGAAAAGTGCAACGCTATACGAGCATTGTCATAGCAATAATGGCGTTAACCGCATGTGTAAAGGCCTTCGGTGAAGTTAATTTGGAGCTGCAGGTTAAGCCGGATATCCCCTACATCATAGAGGTAATTGACTTGAAAGTAACTCCTCCACTGCGAAGTCTCAACTTTAACTTAAGCAAATTTTCCAAGTACGTTGTGTACACAGCCGCACTCGCTGGGGAGGAGGTGGTCAAGGGAGTCCATAAAAACGGAATAATTAGCTTCCAGTTCGAGAGGGCATACGAGGAATTCAAAGTTACGCTTGTACTGCGCACTGTTAATAAAACCTATGGTGCCTACGGTTTGCTTACCATACCTTTACCCCTAGCACCGCTCGGGCAGGGATCCAACTTCACGTTGCTAATTCACGGGCTACCCTCGGACCCGGTAATAAGCGATACACACTTGAACTTTTCAAAGGGGTATGACACTATTCTCGGGTACTACCTTAGACTTAATGGCTCAGCTCCCTCAGGCTACCTTCACCTCATCGAACTCCAAGTCACGTACACTAACCCGAAGCCAGTAATAGATAGTATTATTAGAACTGTAAAAATAGAGAAAGAACAAGTAATTTTCATAGATAATTACACGCTTGTGGGCTTCTTTGACCGAGAGCACAGCGATCTGGAATTATTTTACCCTAGTCACTTCACCGTAGATAGCGTAAGGGGGCTTATGGGAACCTATCCGCCTACAAGCTATAGAGTTGATCCACGCAATGATTCGCTAAAGCTATCCGTGATGTTAATGGCACCACCACGCCGAAGCGGCGACCGCGCTTACCTCACTATTACTTTAAAGACCCCTTACAAGTGCGGCGAAGATGGCTGCGAACTTCCGCTCCTAGTAGCTGTAGGGCGCTACGTGAACAATTTGACAGTGATGTTAAGAGTCCATGGGGAACTTGAAATTCGAGACTTAAAGCCAATACGTTCAATGTATATCCAAGGCGACACAGTGTATCTACTTGGATCATTTAGCGTGCTAGACAATGAATTTTCTCGTATTAAAATCTGGGTTTCACCCAGATTTTCAGCAAAGCTTTCTCCGCTCTACACTGTTGCGTCACTATTAGTTGCCGCAATAGCTTTGTCTATAGGGTTTGTTAAAGCCAAAACCGCTCTCTCCGGGAAAAAACCTGCCAGTATTAAGGCAGCTGGGAGAGCAGCCCCGCCACGGGAAGTTGTAGACGCTATGAGAGACCTTGCTCTCTTGCTTAAAGGTTGGCTAGATGAATGCCTGGAGTTAAGTGAAGGTAAGATCACTATACGCGATTACAGTCAAATGGCAAAAGAAAATAAGAGAAGATACGACTCATTAAGACTTAAAATCGAAAAGATTTCAACCGGACTGCCAGATGATATAAAATCATTAATCAAAAGCTTCAGTGAGAAGTCATATTCATTGACTAGAACACTTCATCAGCTCGAAAATCTAAGAACTATGTACGATAGAAGAATGATAACAAAACGGGAATATGAACAGCGAAGCGCGGCACTAAAGGAGGCAGCGCAGGACGCCTTGTACTCACTTGAATCTTTATTGAAAGCCTTAACTTAGATAAACCTTAGATATCGAAGTTATTTATTACCTGTATGCTGTCTACAAGTAGAAGGTCCTCAATATTGAGAGAGGTGGTGCGGGGGCCGGGATTCGAACCCGGGCAGGCCTTCGCCAGCGGAGGTCCCCTCTACCGGTTTTGCCTCGGTAGACCCTAAGTCCGCCCCCTTTGTCCTAGCTCGGGCACCCCCGCTAAGCCTAGCTAACCAACCCAGGTAATAAACTTTCGGTATACTCCTGGGCCCTCGCGAGCTCCGCCGTCTGCACTGGGCGGCGGGCTGTGGCTTGAGGTCTGCAGCGTCCAGCTCTGCGCCCCAACATGGGTAGCGCAGCAGCCGTGGAGGTGCACGCAAGGTGCGTGTTCGAGTGCCGGGGGAGCGGTAGCGCTGCCATTGACGCATGCCTAATCGTGCCATTAGTGAAGCCCTCACGGTCCCAACATACTTCCTCGATTTGGAGTCGGGCGCAAGCGCTTGGTGCTCAGAGAAGCCGAAGTCGGACCTGAAAATTTCGATATCCGCTGAATACGGGGAACCGCTGCTCCCCAGGCTGCCGGAGCTGAAGTTCAGAACTTCGACCTGCGGCGCCCTCGACAAGGCTGTGAAACACCTGAAAAGAGTTAAGTACTCCGAAAACATATGTGGAAATGAGGACGGAGGGGAACTTCCTTGCCGTAAAGCCGCCGCGCGAGTTCCCCCAGGCTTGAAGGGCGCCGGTGAAGCCGTCAGAAGTTAGGATTTCATTCGGCTACCCTCAGCGGGTCTTGAAGGCCTTCAGGACAGCTTGGCCGCGGCTGCGAACTCTCCCGCCCTGCGAAAACATCCTGGGCATCAAAGACGACCACTGCGTGGTCAAGGCCGCGGCATTGATAGCAGGGCGAATAGACTGAGGCTGAGCGGCGCCACAACAACTAGTAGACCCAAAAGGGTATGGAAGTGCGACCTCGATTGAACCACGCATTCCGAGGCGGGTGCAGAGCTGACGAGCGATCGGGGGTGAAGGGGTTCGTTGTGAACGCGGCCAGCTGAGCAACACACTTCCGGCAATGCCCCATGAACTTCTGCTCGGCATACGCGACGGCTCAGCCAAATGCCTTCCGGTCATTTCTCACCGTAACTCTGTCTCCTCATTTGCCGCCGCAGAGCTGATTCTCATCCAGAAGATAAAATCTTGTCTCCCCTATGGGCTTAACTTTACTCAATCAGCCGGGATACCGTAATGACGTCTACCTGGCTCACTCCAGCGACGCCAGCCAATAGTTCTTCCAGATTTGCTGTACCTCCTTCGATGCTCTCAGGCATGGCAATCCAGAGGTATATAGCGTTTATGCCGAACGCTACAGGTTCAACTCTGCTTTTTAAAACCTCATAGAGTTCCCGAGGGAGCTCACTCTTTACTGTTTCGATGATTCTTTCAGGCGGAGTATCCACATCATCCGGGAGAATCTTCACGATTGCTACTACCCGTGCCATAGTTACCCCCTATGGACCTATGAAGCCGCACTTAGGGCACTGGTACATATTGCATTGTTTCCGGCATTTCTCGCACCTCCAGATCTCCACTTCTCCGCAGCTGGGGCAACGAAACCTTACGCCTCTCTCGTAGGGCGCTACAGGCTTGTGGCATGATGAGCAGAGCGGCATCCTGAGGCTAGCCATGGGAGGCCCTTAACTGCTCCATTTATAAACCTTGGCTAGCAGCGAGCCTCTGACCGCTCAGGCAATAACCAGCAGAGGTTCCCCCTGTTTTACGACCGTGCCTTCCTTCACAAATAACTCTCTCACAATTCCCCGCTTATTGGCCCTGACCTCTATCCTAGTTTTCATAGCTTCTAAAATCGCGACCGTATCACCTTGCTCTACTTTCTCTCCTAACCCCACCTTAATTTCAACGACCTTTCCGGTAATCGGCGCGTTAATAGCCCCCTCAATTCCGCTAACCGTAGGCTCCATAGAAACACTTCTAACAACCCCTGTTTTCAGCGCTTGGAGTAGAACCTCTAAATCGCTGGACCCCTCTTCCACTTCCACTTCGACATCAAACTCCTCACCATCTATTACTACCTTAAACCGCCTTTTCATACTAGGTACCCTCAAAGCTTGAACATGCTTCTAGTTTCGCCATCAACCTCCAGAGCCCGGAAAACGGCCGCGAAAGTTCTTTGGATTTGCCTTTTTGCCTAGAAGATAGAATAAAGCAAGTCACCGCTAGCAAGGCTGCTAACTTCCGTCGCTCCTCGTCCGCCTTCAAACGGGTGGCACCCCATGCTTCTTGGAGGGGTGTGCTTTCCTTTCCCTTTTGGATAGAAGGAAGCTTAAAGTTCGAACTAAGACACTCCTCGTCTCGCTGGGGACTAGTACATCATCAACGTACCCTCTGCCTGCCGGGAAGTAGGGGTTAGCAAACCTGCTTCTGTACTCGCTAACGAAGCTTTTGACCAGCTCTTCTCGCTCTTCAGGATCAGCTTTTTCCAGCTTGTCCTTATATATCACTTCAACTGCTCCCTCGGGACCCATTACTGCTATCTCTGCGCTTGGCCAAGCGTAAACAACATCCGCTCCTAAGTGTTTGCTCCCAAGAGCTATGTAGGCGCCCCCATAGGCTTTGCGGACGATGACCGTTACTTTCGGTACAATGGATTGAGAATAAGCGTATATTATTTTCGCGCCATGGCGTATAACACCCCCATGTTCCTGAACCGTACCAGGTAGGAAACCCGGCACATCTACGAAAGTGAACAGTGGAATGTTAAACGCGTCACAAAATGTTACAAACCTCGAGATTTTGTCCGAGCTATTTATGTCTAAGCTGCCAGCCATGAACATGGGTTGATTAGCAACCACGCCAACCACATAGCCAGCGAGCCTCGCGAATCCTGTGATCGCATTTGGCGCGAAGAATTCTTGGACTTCGAAGAATGACCCTCTATCGAATACTCGAGTGATGATTTCCCGCATATCATACGGCTCTTCTGGGTCCTCTGGCACTATGCTGTTCAGTGCTTCGTCCTCTCTATTCGGGTCATCCCCCGTATCCACGTACGGAGGATCCTCTAAGTTGTTTGACGGCAGGTAGCTTAGAAGCTTTTTAATCAAGCTGATGGCGTCCCTATCATCATTCGCAATGAAGTGCGCTACACCGCTTTTTTCGGCGTGCACTTCGGCTCCGCCCAAGCTTTCAAACGTTACATCTTCGCCGGTCGCTGCTTTCACCACCTTAGGTCCTGTAATAAACATGTAACTGGTTTTCCTGACCATAATGATGAAATCTGCCAAGGCTGGGGAGTAAACCGCGCCACCTGCGCACGGACCCATTATTGCCACTATTTGGGGAACTACTCCGCTCGCCATTACATTTCTGTAAAATATTTCGCCGTAGCCTTTAAGAGAATCAACCCCTTCCTGAATGCGCGCCCCTCCTGAGTCATTCAAACCTATAATGGGGATACCTAGCTTCATAGCCAACTCTATCAAATAGGCTATTTTCGTAGCGTGCATTTCGCCAACGCTGCCGCCCATGAATGTGAAATCCTGCGCGTACACTGCAACCTTGCGTCCATCTACTTCGCCTACCCCGATAATTACTCCGTCCCCATATGCTACCCTACTGCTCATGCCCAGCTCTGTGGCTCTATGCGTGACAAAGCGTCCAAACTCGACAAAAGTGTCTCTATCAACTAGGAGCTCTATACGCTCCCAAGCTGTAAGTTTACCGGCATCGTGCTGCTTCTTTACTTTATCAACGCCGCCTCCAAGCTTAATTTGTTCTCTAAGCTGTTTGAGTTCTTCGACCCTGCGCAAATTAACTTTCACCTTATTTCGTTAACCCAAACTTCGTAGAGGTCAGTTCCGATTCTAACCTTAACCAATTTAGCTCCTCTACTGGCCATTTCGCACGCAAGTTTCAAATGCCTGAGCACTTTGGTAAGGAGTCCCTCAAGCGCGGTTGTGTTGCCAAGCGACGTAAAGTATTCGCGCAAGAATTTCTCAGGTATATATCTAGCTTGCAGGTCAGGGTTATTAGTGAACTCGTAGGCTGTAGCTATGACGCCGTTCTCTCTTGTTGTATTTAACTTTTTTAAACCTTTCAATGCAACGTAGGCTAGACCGCTCTGAGCCGCCACCTTCACTGCTTTATTTGGAGGAATGGGAAGAGCCCGCCACGGCTTGTAAGCTCGCTCACCGATTTGCACAGTACTCTGACCCGCTACCGCAGCTAAAACCGGCGCGTCACAACGGAATATCAGTTCACCCTCAACTTCTATTGCCTCGCTGTTTAAGCTGTTTCCAACTAGAGCATTGGATATAGCGCAAAGGAATGGCTCAGCAGCCGCGCCGGTAGTTACCACGCGTATACCGCTGCCCTCTAGAACCTCAACAGCAACTCTACGGTATTCGACTGACGACGGTAATGCTTTAGACTCTGAAAGCATCAACGGGTTGAGTAGCTAGGGGTATAAAAGGAATTCTGATACGCTTCTGCCGTAAAATTTAGTTTAAGTCTTCGCGCTTCAGTTTATAAAAAGTTTCGTGTGGCTCGGTCTGATACCAGTATGCTACGCTGCTGTAGTCTGCTGTCACTTCGTTCCACTCCCCGTGGGGTACTACGACTTCGATACTCTGGCTAAAGGGAACTGGATCCGGGATGTGGAAACGATAGGCCGCTATTTCCCCCCTTTCCTCATCTTTATGCAGGAGACCATGAAAAGGAGCCACAAACGTTCCTCCCGAAAAGTACCAACCTGATAGGAAATAGTCCTCCGTACCCGTGGCGCTGTATGCAACTTCACCATCGGCAAATATGGTTACGTTACCCTCAAGAAAGCCCAACCCCCCGATTATAGGTCTTTTAAGGCTCAAGCTACGCATAAACAGGTAAGTACCTACATAGTGGCCTGTGCCGCGAGCCCTGAGCGCAGTGTAAACTTCCCCTGGCCTGGTCTCTTTTTCCCTGCGCCATACGGCGTGGAACCTTCCCATTCCTTCCACTTCAATGTCGGAGTAGTAGCCAATGATGTAGTAAAACGAGGAAACCTCCTCCGCCCCCAGGTTTTCGACCTCAATCCTCGCTTTCCTAAACGGCATAGGCAAATAGGAGTAAAGCCCGCCACTGCTTAATCCTAGCGGCAAGGGGTGCGCGTTCCCAGCCAGCGATGGTTGAGGAGAAAAAGCTCTATGGCCCTGCAGGAAGAAGTCCCCCAGGGGCGCTTCTACGCTGGGCTCATTCTCGCCGTCCCACCACGCCCTCAAAATTACTTTCCTAAGAAACCTTCGATCAGCCGCGCTTATGGTCATCCACATACTCACAATCATCCCCGGCTCATCGAGCCTTAATATCTCCAATTTATGTTCAGGTTCAATCGAGTAATAATCCAATCTCGCTTCTTTTTCTATCTGATGTGTTAAACCTCTCTTTCCCCAATGCTCCAGCCATTCTCTGGGAAGCTTATCCCGCATGTTTGCTACCTCGTTCCTCGAAAGCGCATGCGTACTAGATACGTATCTCATTTTACCTTTCCTAAGCTTTGGAAGATCTGTAAGCACGCAGGAAAGGCTTTGCTCGTGCTAAAAAGAGTTACGCAGAGCTAGTCAACATCCAATTATCCGCTTTCGATAACTCCTGTGAAAGGAGAGTCGCAAGAAATTGCTAAGGTAAAATAAAGTTAACTTTGCCCGTTGTAGGTTACTCTTTCCTTTCCAATATTATCTCTATAGCTGATACTACTCTTTCCTTCCCTGGTTCGCCGATTTTTTCGCTAGTTATGTTCACATTTTTAATGTTAACTTTTCCTTCCATAAATCTGCGTACTACTTCAGCTGTATCAACGGCTTTTGATATGGCTCTTCCTCTAGCTTTCAGTATTACGCGCTTGCTACCTAGTGTGAACTGCGTTACTGCGGCTAGAACATAGCTTGCAACCGGCTTCTGCCCTATCAATATGGTGCCCTCCGACGCTGCCATGCCTAATACCACCTTTCGGTTCGCTTTAGGGGGGTTACTAGGGTGATATATTTTTTCCCTGCCTCTCTCACTCTACTCTTGGTCTTCTAAGGGGAGGGAGTAGTAGTACTCTTTAATTCCCTTTAAGTACCTATCAAGCCTGGAGCCCTCCTTGTTCACTCTTGGTCGCAATGTATCCGGGTCTCTCCGAAACGTAACGTTTAGATCTTCGAGAAGCTTGTTGAATCCCTCGCGCATGCTTAAAGGGGGAGAGGCGAACCCCCTAACTCCCGATTCACCACTGAACACCATTACTGAATCCGCTAAGAAGTCCTGTGCAACCAGGTCGTGCTCGACGACTAGCGTGGCCGCTCCACGGTCCTGGGTAAGATGCTTGAGAACTCTGGCTACTGCGTACCTCTGCTCAACATCCAAGTAAGCCATAGGTTCATCAAGCAAGTATATCTCGGCTTCTCTCCCAAGCGTAACCGCTATAGCTACTCTTTGCAATTCTCCACCGCTGAGTTCCGATACCTCACGCTCCATAAGTTTATTAACTGAGAGAGGCAGAAGAAGCTCGCTCTGAACAAAGCTCGATCCTACATCTACACCGGCTCTAATCAATACTTCCCTAACGCTGCCCTCAGCCCCTAACCTAGAAATCACCTGAGGCTTGTAGCTGATTTTCAGGCCTTGCCCTATCAAGACCCCTCCCCTATCGGGTTGCAGCTCTCCTACAAGCATCTTGACGAAAGTGCTCTTTCCAATACCGTTCGGTCCCACCACCCCCACAACCTCGCCGGCGTAGATCTCACCTGCTTCTACAGTTAATTCAAAAGTTCCGAGCCTCTTACAAAGGGTGTCCCATTTAACGAGGATGGCCTCAGGTGTTTTACGTCTCTCAGGTGGCTTAATATGGAATTTTATTTCATACTCCCTGAACCTTACGTTTTCCTCTTTTAAAACCCCCCTTAAAAACGTGTTAATACCTACTCTGACACCTCTTGGCAAGCTTACTATTCCATACGCTCCCGCTTCACCGTAGATGACATGCACTAAATCGCAAAGATAATCCAGCACTGCAAGGTCGTGTTCGACCACTACTACGTATTTCCCAGTATTTGCTAAAGCCCGAATGGAGCGAGCTACACGCAACCTTTCCCTGACGTCAAGGTAGCTAGCGGGTTCATCGAACATGTAGACGTCGGCCTCCTTGCACATCGTTGCAGCAATAGCTAGCTTCTGTAACTCACCGCCGCTTAGGTGTGCAATCTCCCTATCCCAAACCTTGCTCAGCGCTAATTCCTCCTTCACTTCGCCAGCCACACCTCTTTCATCGATTTTTTCGAGAGCCTGGCGTACAGTGCCCCTTACGTAGCGAGGTATTATATCGATCTCTTGGGGCTTTCGGACCGCTTTAATTTTCCCCTCAGCTAACTTTTGAAAATATGGTTGAAGCTCAGAGCCTCTGAAGAACCTAATTATCGTATCCCAGGAGCAGCTACCGTCCACGTTGCCCAAGTTGGGTTTCAGCTCACCTGCTAGGATCTTAAGAGCTGTCGATTTACCCACACCGTTGCTGCCTATGATTCCGATAACTTGCCCCATTTTTGGTATTGGCAGCCTGAAAAGTTCGAATCCATTAGGGCCGTACCTATGTACCAGCTCCGAACCGAGCTTCTCAGGTAAATTAACTATATGTATAGCGCTAAAGGGGCACTTCCTGACGCATATGCCGCAGCCGACACATAGTTTTTCGTCTATCCTTGCAGTTTTACTCTCTTCATTTATCCATACACATTTCGAACCAGATCTATTGATTGGGCAAAACCTTACGCATTCCTTTCCGCATTTGGAGGGCCTGCAAAGTGCACGCTCGACTATCGCTATTCTCATCAAGCACCCCTAGAAATAGTGCAGCTTTACTTCTTACTCTCCTTCACTTTCCATGGATTCCAAGAATACTTCATAGTACTCTTTTAGCAACTCTCTTTCTTCTTCTATCTTTTCTTTATCTCTTTTATCAGCGGATTCTAGAACTATCAATTTACCTCGTTTATCGAGCGATATTTCCTCCCTTTGCATATAGCCTTGCTTAGTGACGACTTCCTTCTTATAGCCGCATTTTTTGCAGCTTAGGTACTTCTTACCCTCGCTCTGCTGAGGAACCATTAGTGAGCCACATTTAGGGCAAAACTCCACTTGAATCCCCGCAGTTTGTTACAAGCTCAATGTTGACTATTAAACATTTCGCGTCGAGGCTAAGCAAAGCTCTTGCTGCCAACCTTATGTCTAACGGCAACACTTTTATTAGTACGCGCAGAGGAGGTCCCTGGGGGGGAGATTGTCGGGAAAACCTGAATACGTCGTCGTTGCGGAAAATCTGCACAAGTACTACCAACTTAAGGGTGAAATCGTTAAAGCGCTCCGTGGAATCAACTTTGGTGTTAAATATGGGGAGTACGTCTCCATTTTGGGTCCCTCGGGCTCCGGTAAAACTACGCTCTTCAATATGATCGGTGGGCTGGACAAACCTACTCAGGGCAAAGTAATTTTGGATGGGCGCGACTTAGCTTCACTGACCCCCAGGCAATTAGCGTGGGTGCGCTGCCACAGAATAGGATACATCTTCCAAACCTTCAACCTGATCCCAGTACTTACAGCTTTGGACAATGTTACAGTTCCGATGGTATTTGCCGGCGTTTCAAGGCGTGACAGAGAGGAGAAGGCAAAGAAGTTGCTTGAGCGTGTTGGCTTAGGTGATAGGCTTTACCACAGGCCTACGGAGCTGAGCGGTGGTCAGCAGCAGAGGGTAGCTATAGCCCGCGCCCTAGCAAACGACCCCGCCATCATCCTAGCGGACGAGCCAACCGGAAACCTCGACCTCCAAACAGGGCTC
>CALHPJ010000017.1 GCA_938036345.1 uncultured Thermofilaceae archaeon
GGCGCGAAGATAGTCACAAAGGTTGAGGAGGTTTCACCCGAGGTGCTCGGGTACGCCGAGCTTGTCGAGGAGAGGAAGGTCGCAGACGAGAAAATGGTCTTCGTCGAAGGCTGCCCCAACCCCAGAGCAGTCAGCATACTAGTAAGGGGAGGAGCAGAGCACATAGTGGATGAGGCTGAGCGGGCGATTCACGACGCTTTGAGTGTGGTTAGGAACGTTATCAGGGAGCCAAAAATCGTGGCAGGCGGTGGCGCTTTAGAAGTAGAATTGGCTATTAGGCTCAGGGAATTTGCGGCTGGATTGCCGAGCAAGGAGAAATTAGCAGTGCTAAGGTATGCCGATGCCCTCGAGGTAATCCCGACGATACTGGCTCAGACCGCCGGTATGGAGCCAGTTGACGTGCTAGCTGAGTTGAAGAAGAGGCACAGCGAAGGTGAGAAGTGGACAGGCGTCGATGTATTGGGAGGGAAAATAGCCAATATGCTTGAACTCAATGTAATAGAACCCGCACTTGTGAAGAAGCAAGTGATAAAATCGGCTACCGAAGCTGCTGTGATGATACTCAGGATTGATGACATAATAGCTGCTGCTCCTCCGAAGGAGAAGAAAGGCGGAAAAGAAGGAGAAAAGGAAGAAGAGAAGGAGGAAGAAGAGAAAAGTTTTGATTAGAAGTAGGGGCTAGCTAAAAAATTTTTTATATATTTTCCCCTTCCCCTCTCTACTATGTCTAGTAAGTTTACCATTAGAATTGGTCCTCCCTGGCTCACTAAATATGAAAAAGCTCGCATCATAGGTGCAAGGGCGCTTCAGCTATCTCTCGGGGCCCCTCCTCTTTTAGCAATCGAGGAGTTAGGTACGAAGGATCCCGTGGAAATAGCAGCCATGGAGCTTAAGGCCAAAGTATTGCCCATAGTGATAAGGAGGTGGACACCTGGAGGTTTGTATCAAGATATACCGCTAAAGTACCTAGAAATTCGCTGAGACTTCAAGCTTTGCGTAGCCCGACATGCCCTTTACCGATCTCCACCTCCATTAGATCCCCTATCGTCGGTCTTTCTGACAATTTTTCCCACTCCTCCTCCGTAAGGTAAAGAGACAAACGTGGTAATCTAGCCCTTCCTGAAGCTCCGAAAAGGGGTATTGCCCGGAAGATCTGCGAAATCATGGGTGCTATTTCCCTTGCGAGCTCGGATTGCTCAGCTGGCATAATCACTGTACTTGGGGTTTCACGCTCCTCAGTCAAGTCCACTTTCACTACCTTTTCTCCCCAGTAAGTGTCAACGATGGATATATTCGTCACCACGGCTTTGAACCTGACGGGGGTTTCGCTGTGCACATTCGAGGTATCCCGAGCGGTTTTTTAAAGGTGCCTACCGGTAGTTTTTTAAGATGTTTAGCTAACTAAGGTGGGAACATATGTCGGAGTTTGAAGAGTGGTGGCATAAGACTAGGAAGCTGTTTGATGAAATAGATAAACTCTTTGATGAACTAACTAGGGAAAGTTTCGAAAGCATAACAAGGGGGCAGCGCAGGGTTATTGGACCCTACTACTATGGTTTCTCTGTGACTATAGGGCCTGATGGGATCCCAAGGGTTAGGGAGTGGGGAAACATTAAGCCTGGCACTGTCCGACCGAGGATATCGGATACCATTGAGCCATTTGTCGACGTGATCGAAGAAGAAGAAAATGTAAGGATAATCGTTGACATGCCTGGTGTTGAGAAAGACGATATACAACTCGAAGCTACGGAGGCTGAGGTAACAGTTTCAGCTGAAAGGGGGGATAGGAAGTATTTCAAAACAATAAAGCTACCCGCACGCGTTAAACCTGAGTCGGCTAAGGCACAATACAAAAACGGGGTTTTAACGATAGTGTTAGAGAAGGCCGAAAAAGAAAAGAAAGGTAAAGGTTTTAAAATAAAAATTGAATAATAAATAATATTAAATTTTCTTTATAGAAGTTTATTTTACTTTAATGTTCTGTCCGAGGCTACCTGTACAGGTCTTAGAGTAAAGGATAAAAATAGGGCTCCGATAGCCCAAGTTGAAAAACAAAGGTGCTACAGTATGGCTACCGTAAGTGAAGGAAGTATACTAATCGGGCAGAAACCAGTAATGAACTACGTGCTAGCAACAGTAATACAATTTAATCAAGGAGCTCGAAGAGTTTCCCTCAAGGCAAGGGGACGGGCTATTTCAAAAGCGGTTGATGCTGCCGAAATCGTTAGAACTAGGTTCCTACAGGGGCAGGTAGATATCTCATCGATTAAAATCGGCAGCGAAAAAGTTGGTGAATCGGGGAAAGAACGGCTTGTATCCACCATAGAAATAGTACTTGAAAGAAAATAGCGAACAAGCGAGGCCCGAGAAAGGATATTATTTTGTTTAAAATTCCTGTTATATTAGCTAAATTTACCGAATACCTTATTCTCCTTTTGCCCAGAAAGTGTAGACGAACAGCCACAGTAACGGTATGGTAACAGCTGAGAGAGCTAAGGCAGCATAGGCAAGCCCGGATCCGGAAGTGCCGACTATATATAGGTTTAGAAGTAAAGTTAACGTAATATAACTTGTTAGTATCCGCAGTAATCTAAGTTGTTTTTTAACGCTGGAATATCTTGAGGCTAGCGCGAATATTATTGTTAAAGCTAGGCAAACCGAGGAGTTTAGTAGAGCTGTAAACGCCGGGAAGTCCTGATCGAGCACGTCACCACCTTATACGTTGATGAATTCAGGTTTTTTCACCGTGCTAACTATTGGTATGCAAATCCAGCCTGCACGAACTCCGTTACTTATCTCAATTTTCTCTCCCCCCTCATCCACCTTAACTAGGACGTAGTTTCCTCTAAGCTTTTCCTGAGTTTCAACGTAGTAAAACAGCGGGACACCGTTAAGTTTGTAGTAGTCCCTCAGAGTAATCACTAGCCCATAGTGGTGCTTACCCTCGTGCTCGAAATGCATTATGTATACTCCTCCGCCCATGCCAACCATGGCTGAGACAAGCCTGGCGAGATCGGCGACGCTCTCAAGCCTGATACCGATTGCCTTTTCATCCACCATGTCCATCACCGTTTGCCGTTTCCGCGCTCGACTTTATCCACGATTACAGGTTCCCCTTTACGTAGAGATTGCAGGTTTTCCATATTTCCTGAGACTCTACCTACTAACGACGACTTAAAGCGAAGCTTTTCAACGGGAGCTACCACGACAGCTATGCTGCTTGTATACGGTATTACGAGTAGGTCGCCCGGTTTAGCTGAGACATAAAGGTCCTCGAGTAGTACGCGTACACCTAGCGTAAAGTAGAACGCATATGAGTCGAGTGTATAGGCTCTAGCTTTAGCGGGCAGTATTGCCGAAAGTATTTCGTAGTTCAGCGGGGCCCACTCTCGGTAGATCTCCCCCTCTACGATCGAGGTGCCGTCGAGCTTTCTGATAATTACTCTAAGGTTACTCATACGCTTAAGAAGGCCGACAAGTTTTAATTAATATTTCCCCCACTTTGCGAGACATATTTATTTAACCTAGTTTGAGCACTTAACTTATGGATCCCTCATTTAGGGATTTTAAAGACCCTCGCGAGGCCTTAAAAGCTCTAGAGAAGAGGAAAAAAGAGCTAGAGGAGGAATTAGAAAGGCTCGTCAAGAGAAAAGACAGGGGTGAAATAAGCGAGGAGGAATTTCACGAATATAAAGGCAAAATCGAAAGGGAGTATATAGAGGTCATGGATAGGTTAGCACAACTCCGGTTCATAGTTAGCGGTGGTTTTTAGAATACTTTCGGTCAACTAAACCAATGCAGTCTTTAAATACTCGGTCAACTGCTTCAAAGCGGAGGTTATAATGGGGATCGATCCATACAGGGCTAAGTACGCTTACGGCGAGGACTACGGAACAAGGTTTTTCAAATACGGGATACTGAAGGAAGGAAGACCTAGGGTAACCACTAGCTCTGGGTTGTTCCTTGAGGAGAGCTTTCTTCTAAAGCACTTCGGCGTCGAGAAAAAACTTGTGGTTGGGGATGAGGTATCGAAATATGCTGCGTCTGTAAGCTCTCTAGCGCGGAATTTGGTGTTCCCTCTCAGCGATGGAGAGGTAAAGAGAGATGATGAGAGAGCATGGAACGTAATAAAGGAACTCACAAGGAAAGGTTTTGAGGATTTTAGGGGGTATGTAGGAAGCGATTTTGACGGTTTTTATGTAACAGCCGCCGTGTCGGCTATAGCTCCCGACTACATGTACGAGAGGCTACTAAAAATCCACGCGGAGATTGATGAAAAAACGCGTGCGGTTAAGGCTTTCACAATAATTCCTCAACCGCTAGCGGTAGCTATCGCGGAGCAGGAAACATCCTGCTTAGTCATTGAATCGGGGCACGGAAATACACAGATCACCCCCATCCGTATGTATCCGATTAGGGATGCCATCATTGCTCTCTACCGAGGTGGCGCAGAGGCCGACGCGATCGCTGCAGAGGTTTTGAAAGACCTAGGTTACGGCGATCTGGTAAGCGACGAGTACGCGGTAAGGAAATTCAAAGAGGACGCCGGCCTAGTGCCGCTGGATCTAGACGAAGCTGTAAAAAAAGCAAGGGAAGATCCCAGCAAGTTAAGAACGAAAGTCAAACTCTCAGCGCTAGTGGAGGTGGATTTTGAGGATAAAGGCTGGCTGCGGTACCTAATAGGGGAAGTGATATTCAACCCGATGCACGAAATTTTCGATAGTTACAGGAAAAGAGGCGTGCTAAATATAAGGGATGCGAGATTGGGGGAGGACGTCATAGAGGGGGCGCTGCCTCTGGAAGATGCAATAATACGGTCTACTAGAAAGCTCCGGATATCGATTCAAAACGAAGTTTTAAGCAAGATTATCCTCAGTGGAGGAAACTTCAATTGGAGGGCTCCAGAAAATCTGAAGGGAATGGCCGTTGACGTGCCAACGAAGGTGAAGTCCCTATTGGATAAGAAACTTAAAGGTGAGGTAAATGTATCGGTAAGGCTAGCACGCGATCCCCAGTTTTCTGTGTGGAAAGGATGTGTCACATGGAGTTTCGCGCTTCCGGAAGACTACCGCTGGAGTTGGGAGAGGAGGGAGGGATGGTTCAAGCGGGGTGCAGACTACTGATGCCTAGCGATGAGGTAAAAAACGCTGTAAGGGAGTTTTTCATGAACAAAGGCTGCAGGGAGTTAAAGGACCCTATCGGTGTTGATTTAGCCTTCAGCGATGGGGAAACTAAAATAGGTGTCAAAGTATTCATGCTAAGTGGTAGTGTAACTAAATTAGCTGAAAAAATTAGACTATTCATGTATGAAGCATTGAACTCTCGCAAATACAGCATGTACTATATAGCTTTGCCGGAGCTTCGAGTGGGTGTACTGCCGACCTCACGCGAATTTGAAGCAAGTGGGATAGGGCTATTAAAGGTGGGAGAGAAAGTTGAAGAGCTAATCCCGGCTCGAGTGCTCGGTGGAGGCGGCGAAGGGGTAGAAGCGGTAAACCCCCCTCGAATCGATGAAAATGCGCTACGAGCCATCGTGGAGGAAATGCTAAGAAAGAACCTGAGTACTATGGTGCGCGAAGCTGTTGAAGCGGTTCTTCGCGAAGTGTTCCCCGTTTTCGAAGTAACGACTATAGAAAGGCTGGAAAAAGCTATCAGAAGGCTGGAAGAAACAGCGAGCACGCTCGTCCCACTCATTTCCAACAGCGGGAATTCAGTCCAGTCGAGCGGACTTCGACCAAGCCGAGTTTACGAGAAACTCGCCAATGTTGGTGAGACTTACGGGGAAGAAGTACCCGACTGGGTTCTAAATAATCCATGGGTGGAAAGGATTAGGAATAGAAGGGAAGCCGTGAGTGAAGCCTAGGGGTCTCAATGAACAAGGAGAGTGAAACTATTCCCCTCTATAAAATTCTCGCAGACCTCCTGGCACCTAAACTAAAAGATCCTTTCACTCTCAGCTTGGCTGAAAGGTTGCTAAAGGTTTACGAAGAAAAGGGGCATAGAGGGTTAAAAGAAGAAATCGAGAAAATTCTAGCTGAGGTGGTTGAAGGTGCTGATAAAACGAGTGGAGATTGAAGGCTTTAGAGCGTTTAAAGATCACCTGAGCATAGATGTTGACGATAATCTCACGATCATCTACGGGCCACCAGGTTCAGGAAAAACTAGTGTTCTGAGAAGTATAGAGTTTGCATTGTTTGGGACAACAAGGGAAGTCGTATCCAGAAGTCTGCGCAGAGAGGACCTTATCAATGATTTTTGTGATAGAGCGCGCGTCTCATTGACGTTGTTAGACGAAGTTTCTGGCGAAATTCGAGTGGAACGAGCTATTGATCGGAATGGGGATAGCAAGCTGAGGGTCATTCGAGGAGCTAGCGAGTTCCTCGATGAACGAGCGGAGGAATATCTTCAATCGAAGCTCGGATGCACGCTGGAGGAGTTCACCATTTATGTATCTTTAGGGCATGCGGAACTCTATTCGCTAGTGTACTCACCCCCGACAACCAGGGACCGGCTGATAGATAAGTTACTGGGACTTAACGAGGTCAAACGTTTCTACAGTGAACTTGGAGGAAGAAGGAGGGATGTCAAAATTTACATTGAAGCTTTAAAAGGAGAAAGTAAACGATTCGGAGATGAAAAAGTCTTTGAAGAAATCAAGTTATATGAGAATGAGCTATTAGCTTTATTGAAAAAGAAAGATGAAATCCAAAAGGAGTTAAAGAAGCTTGAAATAGAGAAAAAGATTTTAGAAGAGAAGAAATCTTATTTCAATGAATTACTTAATAAACTGAAAAATTTACTAGAAGAAAAAGAGAAATACGAAAGGATTTTAAGAAGCATCGGCGGCTCCAAGGTTGCTAAATACCCGCGTGTTGATAAAGAGTACTTGCTAGCTTACGCTGAGGATGTTAAGCGTAGACTTGCAGATTTGCTAGAGGAATTATATATGAAGTCCGATGCCGATGCAATCCGCTCGGAGTTGGAAGCCCACAACACTGATAGCTTGCTAGCCTTAGCTAAAAGTTATTTGAAAAAAGCTGGGGAATATATACTTAAACTGGAGTACGATGTTCGTGATGCGTACAGGGATGTCGAGGATCTAGAGGAGGAGATAAGGTCGCTTGAGGATGAATTATCCGAAAATGAATTGAAAATAAAATCTTTGCAAGATGGTAAGGTAGAATATGAAAGAATAATTAAAAAATTCGGAAATAGAGAAGAAATTTCCAAAAAGATTGCCCAAATGGAGGTTCAACTAAAAACCGCACACGCGGAGAAAGATAAGTGTTTATGCGTGAAGGTCCTTCAAGAGGGCATTTTAAGCTCGCTGAAGAGCCAGGGGACCGCGCGGTGCCCCGTATGCGGTGCTCTGCTAAATAGCGCCACAAACCTACCGAAGGTGGAATCTCCCGAAAGTTTGAAAAGAAAAATCGATGAAATTGAAAGAGAGCTAAAAGAATTGAGGAATGCTAGCGAGAAGATGAGCCGCCTTGAACCGGATTTACGCATATTACTCGAGTATGAAGAAAAAGGTAGGGAACTTAGGGAGTTTATGGATTCTAAGCTTGAGGAGCTGGAAGAGGCTAGATCCAGGGCAAATGAGCTCAGGTTGAAGCTGGAAAGCACTAAAAGTAAGTTCAATAATTTACAGTTAATGATAGAAAAGTTAGAAAATTTGGCTAATATATACGAGATTAATGAAATAGAAGATAAATTAAATAAAATAAATAATGAATTAATTAAAAATGGATATGATGAAACTTATTATAAAAAATTATTAGAAGAAATAGAGAATATTAACAATAGAATATATGAATTGAAAGGAAGGTTAGATGAATTAAACATAAATGAAAATAAATTATTACATAAGATTGAAATATTAAAGTTAAATGCTAGTAACATAGTTAAACTTCAAGAAAAACTTAAAAAAGCTGAGCGATTGCACAATTCGCTAGAAGAGATTCGTGCCGCAATAAAACAAGCCCATGTGGATCTTAGGCAAAAGCTCGTTAGCAAGCTAACGGAAAATGTAAATTTAATATTCAACTCATTGAACGTCTCTAAAGAATACCTTGATGTAAGAGTCGAAGTGGAAACTGAAGCCGGCGGGCGCGGACACTACATTTTCTACATCCGCAGGGCAGCTGACGGCAATTACATTCCGGTAGCCACACGGCTCAGCGATGGCCAGAAAGCACTCTTAACCCTGTCGCTGTTATTGGCTCTCAGCAAGCTAAGAACGCACAAGTGTCCATTCCTGCTCTTAGACGACCCGATACCCCACGTCGACGATTCAGTAAAAGCAGCTATCGTTAAAGAATTGCGCGAAAGGGGGGCTTATAAGCAGGTCATACTTTCTACCCAGAGCAGGAAACTGGCAGATGAGTTAGAAGGTTTGGCTAAAGTATACGATTTGACTGCTTATACCAAGGCTTATCGAGGTTCCTAAGGCAAATTTAATTAAACCAATTGTAGCGTACCCCCTAGGTGCCCAAACATGGTGAAAACTTACGTATGTAGTTTCTGCGGCGCTATAATTCAGCCTGGGACAGGCATGTGGTACGTTAGAAATGATGGATCGATCATTAGGTTCTGCTCAAGCAAGTGCTATAAAAATTCGGTAAAGCTTGGGCGTAGTCCGGCTAAGCTTAAGTGGACATCGTTCCACAAGTAACGAGTGTTTGATAAAGCAGCCTGCGGTCTGAGCTACCGAAAACTATAATACCCCTTTAGGCATCTCCGACGGTAGCCCCGGTCGTATAGTCTGGTCTAGTATGCCGGCCTGTCGAGCCGGAGAACCCGGGTTCGAATCCCGGCCGGGGCGTAGTCCATACCTAACAGGTTAATTTGGACAAGTAGCTTAGAATTAACGGTTAGTGTTGGTGAAGAGCTCTGATCCTCTAGCTACATTAGCGCCGCGGGGTAGGCACTATCCTCTATATCTAGCGTAATTTTAGTCAATTCCTCTCTCAACGATGCGCCGTATTCCTCCATTAAGATCATTATAGCGGCTTTAGGAGGTATTACGCCCTTTTCGGTGATAATCGCATCGATATACTCGGGAGGTGTGATGTCAAAGGCCGGATTTCGGACACGGAGGCTTTCGAAAACCTCTCTAGGTAGGACTTCCTCCGGAGGCCTTTCCTCTATGAATACGAGTTCCCCGAGCACAGTAGCTGGACTAAATTTGTATGTTTCTGCTGCAACGTAGAATCTTACTCTAGCTTCGTGCGCGGCTAGGGCTATGAGTGATGTACCAACCTTATTCACCACAGCCCCGTTTGCTGTTACCGTATCCGCCCCGACAACCACCTTATCCACTTCTCTCATGAAGAACCTGACTGCGGAGTCCGGTATTAGCGTAACCGGAACACCGGCATTTTTCAAGTCCTGGTAACTTATGAGTCCCTGGAACTTGGGTCGCGTTTCCGTTGCATAAACCCTCAGTTTCATACCCCTTTTATGCGCTGTTTTTATCACGGATAGCGCTGCTGAGCTGTTGCAATGAGTTAGCACTGTGTCGCCCTCTTCCAAGAGGTTTGATCCCAATTCGCCAATGCGCCGCTCAGCATTAATTGAAGAATCTATAAACTCCTCTGCAGCTTTAATTGCTCTCTCTACCATTTGGTCAAAGCTTCCCTCTCTTTCAATCCTTGATAGAACGAAGCGTAAAGAGTTATGGAGAGAGACCGCCGTGGGCCTCGTTGAGCCAAGGATTTCGGCCACGCTTTTCATGTACTTGATGAAATCCTTCGCGTCCCTACATCCCCCGTATCGCTGGGCAGCCAATTTAAGCGCGTAGGCAGCGGCTCTCGCAATCCTACCGGCTCCACGCACACGCATAGTTCTTATATCTTCAGCGATTTTTAGAACTTCACCGGGGATCTCCACCAGCACTCACCTGAATAACTTCCGAAGAATCGATAGAGGGTCTATAGAGGCCGGAGGCCAACCATAAAGTTCTTTGACAAGAAGTATAACTGCCTCCGGCGCTACAACTCCCCTATCCGTTACAATAGTGTCTATGTGGCGCGGCGGGGTTACATCAAAGAGGGGTGCTGCTACGTTAATGTCACCGTACTTTTCGAGTCCCGGTAGTAAGCTGGTATCTCTAAGCACTGGCAGCTTAACCAGTTCGCCAAACACTGTTTCCGGGCTAAACTTATCTGTAGTCGCTAAGACAAACGTTCTTACTCTAGCTTCGTGCGCGGCTAGGGCTATGAGTGATGTACCAACCTTATTCACCACAGCCCCGTTTGCCGCTATCGCCTCAGCCCCGACAACCACAATGTCCACATCCTTCATAAAGAACCTAACAGCCGAGTCGACGATCAGCTCTACTGGGAAATTCATCCTACCCAGCTCCTTGGCTAAAGCCACACCTTCGCCGCCAGGTCTGGATTCCGTGACATACACGTAGACGCTTTTCCCCTCCTCTCTCAACCTGGAAAACAGGGCTTTAACTGTCCTGCTGTAAGAGCATGTCAGCAATCTATCCCCATCCTTTATCCTTCTAGCGCCGAGTGTTGCAACGGTATTGGTTTTCGAGGATATTTCCTTGGTTAAAGATGATACTCTTGCGTCCAGCTCGTCTATCCAATCTTTTAGCGAAGTGCTGTTTCCAATGGAATTTTCTAATCCAAGAAGCAGACTTGACACAACATTCAATGTCATGACTGAAGTAGGCCTTATGCTGAAAAGTCCCCTAAGAAATTCTTCAGAATCTTTGAGGGCTTCACTGAGACCGCTCGCTTCGCGAAAAATCTGTAAAAGTGTATCGAGCGCTGTAAAAGTTACTTCCGTTGAGCTGTATACGTTGAATCTCTCAATCAGGTTTAAAACTTCCTGCCAGTTTTTCATTAGGAGAAGAGACACCGCTCCTTGAATTATAGGCTTTTCGCATGTAGACTCAAGGTCTCCGAGCGAAGACTAGATAACCGGTATGCCCTATCATTCGCGTTTCAGGCCTACTTTCACCGAGTTTTACCTTGTACCTCCTTTCAAGTAGCTCCTCGGATTCGATCATTAGGTAACCCAGGCGTCTGGCTTCCTCTACCGTTTTTTCAACCTGGTTTAAAGTAGGGAGAAAGCAAGCAAGTACACCACCACTTTTAAGCGATTCATAAGCATTGCTTAGCGCGTTCCAGGGGTCAGGTATATCCAGTATAACCGCATCCACTTCGCGTTCGTCAATACCCTTCCTTACGTCCTTCTCTTTCAGTACTACGCAGTCCCCCAGACCTAGCAGCTCAAGGTTCCTCTTCGCCATCTCGAAGAACTCCCGCCGAATTTCGTAGCTGTAAACAATGCCGGTGGGGCATACAAAATGGGCTAAGATGGCCGTCAAATAACCAGACCCGGTGCCAGCTTCAACAACTACGGAGCCGGGACCTATATTAGCCTTAAGTGCTATTAAAGCCGCGTCCTTAGGATATATTACCTGTGTACACCTTCTGAAAAGCCTATACACAGTATCCACAAGAGTTGGCCTTAGAATTCTCAGTTTGATACCAATGTGGGTCACCACGAATTCTCCGTAATTCTTTCCGAGTATATCGTCAGCTTTAACCATGCCTTCGTTAAAACTGTAGGTAGCGCCGCGGGAAATTTTCACTATGTACTGCCTGTTTTCATTCAAGTACAGTATTACTACATCCCCCTCCTTAATAGGCACATGTTACCGTTTTAAATAGAGTTTTAAGTTCCACGCTCCGCGCTAGATTGTGTTCATAGCAAAATATTTAAACGGTACGGGATTTGTTCGGCGGACGAGCGATGAGAGGTGAGCTATGTGTCAGGTGAGAAGCCGTTCTACGTGAAGTTTACAGTTCCGCCCGAACTTGCCGAAAAAGCCTATGAAGCCATCAGTAGGGCTAGGGAATCGGGAAGCATACGGAAAGGGACAAATGAAGTCACAAAGGCGGTTGAAAGAGGTTTAGCTAAACTGGTATTGATTGCTGAGGACGTAGATCCTCCGGAGATAGTGGCCCATCTACCTCTCCTGTGCGAAGAAAAGGGGATACCCTACGTGTACGTCCCCTCAAAGGCTAGGCTCGGAAAGTCATGCGGATTACAAGTAGCAGCAGCGTCTGCATGCATTATAGATCCCGGAGAGGCAACGCCACTTATGAACGAGGTAATAAAGCAGGTAAATGAAATTAAGGCAAAGGCAGAGTAGAACGGCACCATAATATTTATTTAAAAGTTGATTTCTTTCTGCGTCGGTCATGAGCAGCAGTAGGCAAAAATTAGATCAGCCGGCAGATAAGTGGAGCGACGCTATCCCAGCTGAGGTCATACAGATAGTCGGGCGAACAGGTGTAACGGGAGAGGTGACGCAGGTTAGAGTTAGGGTACTTGAGGGAATGGATAAAGGAAGGGTGCTGACCCGCAACGTAAAGGGGCCTGTGAGGTTAGGGGATATAGTCCTGTTAAGAGAAACCGAGCGCGAAGCAAGGAAAATTACCGCTAAGTGAATTAGAGCAGACATACGCTCAGAATACTTTCGTATATCTATATCAGGGTTAGTGTTTAACATACTTTTCTGAGATGAGACATGTAAAAGGGTATGGTAATTAAGGAGCTGCAGAGAACGCTGCTAACTCAAGACGTTCAGCTACCAGTCGCAGTCCTTAAAGACGTAAAAGTGACCATGCACGGCGGATCAGGCGAACTGGTTCTGAGAAAAGGCGCCAAACTCGAGTTACCTCTGAGCGATGCACTACCCCTGCTTAAAAAGAGCTTCATAGCCCTTGACAGCGAACGTTTGCACAGCCCCCAAGATATAAACAAGGTAAGGTGGCTCGAGAGCCGGGAGCTCGGGACGCTCCAAGCTTTAAATGGGGATTTTTACTTGAAAGCAAGGCTATCCATTATCGATATGGAGCAGAGAGGGGTCGATGAAAGAAAAATCAACTTAGTTAAGGCCGCGCTGGTAGACATAATTAGGCTGAGGCTGCAGAAAATAATGAAGGCCGTCTCGGCAAGCCCGGAGCCGAGCAGGGATCTCTTGGAGAAATTGACCTGGGAGGAGCGGGCGCTTTACACCATGCTGTGCGGATTTGTAAGGGAGTGGTATAGGTTCATGGTGGAATTTATCGAAAAGGGTGATATAATTGGCTAATATACAGCTATTAGAAGGAGTAAATATTTCTGAGAGATTTGTTGAATTTTTTAAATCATTCAAGGATGGAAAAGGTGATTACAAGTACAGGAGGCTGATAGCTAGGCTGGTACTCGAAAACAGCATATCCTTACCGTTGGACTTCGATGACCTACTTAGCTTTGATTCTGTGCTAGCTGAAAGACTGCTGGACGAACCAAAGCGCGTCTTAGAGGCAGCTTCCAGCGCCCTTAAGGATGTGGTTAAAGTAGAGAACGCTGACTACGCGTTGCACGTAGACGAATTTTTCGTACGCGTTAGCGGGTTGCCGGACAGCTTCAGAGTACCGGTTAGGAAAATTAGGGCAACTCACCTAGGTAGGCTAATAGCCGTTGAAGGTATAGTAACCAAAATATCTCCAGTTAAGCAGCTGCTGGTTGAAGCCGTATTCCGATGCAAAGGCTGCGGTATGGAGTCGAGCGTTATCCAAAAGGAGGGCAGGTTGGAGAAACCTGAGCAGTGTCCGCATTGCTCGACGGAAGGAGAGCATAGGAGGAAAGGGTTTGACCTAGTGCTGGAGAAGTCTAAGTTTGTTGATTGGCAGAGGTTTGTCCTGCAGGAGAGGCCGGAAGAGTTACCCGCTGGGCAGCTTCCACGCTCGATCGAAGTAGTTGCGACGCACGACCTCGTAGACGTAGTAAGGCCAGGCGATAGGGCTGTTGTAACAGGGATTTTGACCGTTTCGGAAGAGAAGGGTGCTAAGAATCAGCAGCTTATATACCAAATGTACCTGATGGCAAATAATATCGAGGTTGCATCCAGGGAGGCATTAGACGTCGAGATAACTCCCGATGATGAGAAAAAAATACGTGAGTTAGCTAGCCGTAGCGATATTCGAGACCTGATCGTGAGTTCGATAGCCCCCTCGATTTACGGGTACCCGGAGATAAAAAAGGCGATAGCTCTGCTTCTGTTTGGAGGAGTGCCGAAATTGCATCCAGACGGTGTGAGGGTGAGGGGCGACATACATGTTTTACTAATCGGCGATCCAGGTACAGCCAAGTCCCAGTTGCTAAGGTATACAGCCGCCGTTGCCCCTAGGGGAGTGTATACCAGCGGAAAGGGATCTACTGCGGCAGGCCTAACGGCGGCTGTTGTGAGGGAGAAGAATACAGGGGACTTTTTCTTAGAGGCTGGGGCTCTAGTATTAGCAGACGGGGGCATAGCGTGTATAGATGAGTTCGATAAAATGGATCCAAAGGATAGAGTAAGTATACATGAAGCCATGGAGCAACAAACTGTAAGCATCGCCAAGGCGGGAATCGTGGCCACGTTGAACGCTAGAGCATCGATTCTAGCAGCAGCCAACCCAGCATTTGGACGCTACTTACACGGAAGGCCTGTTACGGAGAATATCGATCTTCCTCCTACCATACTTTCGCGTTTTGATTTAATATTCGTTGTGACTGATCTGCCTAACGCCGAGAGAGATAGAGCGCTTGCGGAGTACGTTGTGGACTTTCACCGTCAGGTATATCCCGAGTCCCTTGACCATGTAATACCGCACGAGCTGCTCAAAAAATACATCGCGTACGCTCGGAAGTATGTTAAACCGAGGCTCTCTGAAGCTGCGAAAAAGAAGCTGGTCGACTTTTACGTTGAAATGAGAGCGAGAAGCCAGGGGGCTGATTCACCTATAGCTATAACTCCTAGGCAGCTGGAGGCGCTGATCAGGTTAGCTGAGGCACACGCTAGAATGTCCCTTAGCGAAGTGGTGAGCGAGAGTGACGCAGATGCAGCTATTGAGCTAATGTTAGCGTTTTTGAAAAGCGTAGGATACGATGTCGAGACCAGGCAGTTCGATATAGATATCGTAATGACCGGCCAACCTAAATCTCAGAGAGACAGAATAGTCGCAGTTCTGAGCCTTTTAGAAAAGATGATGAAGGAAGCCGGCGGTGAGGCTGTTAAGAAGGATGACTTCGTAAAAAGTGCCGTTGAAAAGGGTATTGAAGAGCAGTTCGTTAGGAAGGTTCTCGACAAGTTGTATGACAGTGGGGAGATCATAGAGCCCAAACCCGGCTACATAATGCTTCTACGAAACAGGTAGGTCTAACGAGTATGAAGGTCGATGAATTACCCCTACCCGATCGCGCTAAGCTTGCGCTTACTAAACGAGGCGTAGCTGAGCTTTTCCCTCCCCAGGAGCTGGCGGTTAAAGCCGGTCTGCTTGAAGGTGTAAACCTGGTAGTAACAGCTCCCACCGCATCTGGTAAAACGCTGATAGCGATTCTGGCTGCCTTCAAACACCTAACGGAGGGTGGTGGCAAAGTGCTGTATCTGACCCCTCTAAGGTCGTTAGCGTCAGAGAAGTACGAGGAACTAAGCGACTTATTTGGTGAACTTGGCTACAAGGTGGCATTAAGCGCGGGCGATTTCGATTCCAGCGACCCTTGGCTGGACAAGTACGACTTAATCATAGCCACAAACGAGAAAGCCGATAGTCTCTTGCGGCACGGGGCATCTTGGCTTAGACGCGCAGCCCTCGTAGTAGTCGATGAAGTGCACTTAATAGGTGATCCCAGCAGAGGACCGACGCTCGAAATCCTAGTTTCCCGCCTAAGGCGCGTTATCCCCTATGCTCAATTCCTATGCCTAAGCGCGACCATAGCCAACTTAAGCGAGCTAGCTCAGTGGTTAGAAGCTGTGCCTGTAGAGTGTAACTGGAGGCCGGTCTTGCTGAAAGAGGGAGTCTACTATGATGGCGTAATAGAGTTCTCTGATGGAACGGTAAAAGATGTAGAAGTCATTTATAGTGATCCTTTGCTCGATCTGGCTTGCGATTCCTTGAATGAAGGAGGGCAAGTGTTGCTATTTACCTTCCGTAGAAGAGCAGCGGTTTCTCTGGCCACGAGGCTCAGCGGTGTTGTGGAGAAGGTGCTTAAAGAGCAGGAGAAGCGCGCTTTGAAGGCTGTTGCAGCGCAACTACTATCAAGAGAGTACAATACAATAGCGGAGAAGCTGGCCCAACTAATGGTTAAAGGAGTCGCATTTCATCATGCAGGCTTAAGTTACTTAGCTAGAAAAACTGTTGAAGAAAATTTCAAGGGTAATCTAATCAAGGTGGTAGTTGCTACGCCAACCTTAGCGGCGGGTGTAAACCTGCCCGCTAGAAGGGTCATAATAGCGGATAGGCGTAAGTTTAACTCTGAGCTAGGTATTTACGAGGACTTAAGCGTAACAGAGTATAAGCAAATGGCTGGTAGAGCTGGGCGACCCAAGTACGATAACATCGGCGAAGCGGTTCTTATAGCTAGAACAGTTGATGAGGTTGATTATTTGATCGAAGAGTACGTTAAATCGTCCCCTGAAAGGGTTACTTCGAAGCTGGCTACTGAACGAGCGTTAAGATCCCAGATCTTGGCTGAGGTGGCAAGCGGTTTAGCTACCAGAGTTGACGAGATAAGCGAAACTCTGGGTAGATCGCTTTATGCCAGCCAGTATGGGCAGCATCAAATATGGAGAACTACCATGAAGGTTCTAGAAGAGCTTAACACCGAGGGCTTCATAAAAGTATCCGGGGAAAGGTTGGAAGCGTCCCCGGTAGGCAGGCGTGTAGCTGAGCTCTATATAGATCCGCGCACAGCTAGCATCGTAATGAAGCACCTGACAAGTAGAAAATACTTCACGGATTTAACCTACTTGCACTTAATAGCTGAAACCCCCGATATGCCCCGATTATACCTGAGGAAGAGCGAGAGGGAGTGGTTAGACGACGTCGTGAAAAGAAGGCATAATGAATTGGTAGTGAGTCCTCCAGATGATCCGGACGAGTACGAGTTCTTCCTAGCAAGCTTAAAGGTGGCGCTCCTGCTTTACGATTGGATTGGAGAAGAAGCGGAAAACGATATTTACGAGAAATACGATATAGGTCCGGGGGACCTTTACTCAATTACGCAAACTGCAGAGTGGTTAATTTACGCTTCCTCGGAATTAGCAAAACTGCTGCTTCTGCCCGAACGGGCTAACGAGCTTGCTGTGTTGAGGGAGCGCGTAAAGCACGGCATAAAGGCCGAGTTGTTAGAGCTCGTGAGCATTAAAGGTATTGGCCGTATTAGGGCGCGGGCACTTTACGCTCGCGGCTTCAAGAGCTTGGCTGACATAGCACGCGCCGATGTTAGAGAACTATCCCTTGTTCCCAGCATAGGACCAACGCTAGCAAAGAGGTTAAAGGAATCCATTCTCAGCGGACGACTGGAGTTGGAGCATGTTCCGGAGCCGAGCATAACGGATTACCTGGGGTAGTGGAGCGGCTTGGGAGGCAGGGAGGTAATATAAGGGGGTTGTTAAGAAATTGCAAAGGGTATCGTGAGAGAGCGCGTTAGGTTCGTCGATTTATTTTGTGGTGCAGGGGGCTTCTCCAGGGGGTTTACAGAGGAGGGCTTCGATTCTACGCTAGCTGTAGACAACATGGAGCCTGTAGCCGAGACTTATAAGTTAAACTTTCCAAAATCACACGTCATAGTAGACGACATAAGAAACATTAGAAGCGAGGATATAGAGGCCTACGTTGGGGAAGCTGATGTCGTGATAGGCAGCCCGCCGTGCGAGCCGTTCACTGCCGCTAATCCAAATAGAAGGAAGCAGCCTATCGACCGTTTATACGACGATCCAATAGGTAGGCTGGTGCTCGATTTCATCCGCTTAGTAGGAGATTTACGCCCGCGAGTGTTTGTGATGGAGAACGTTCCCGCGTTGATGGAGGGAGAGCTTAGGGGCTGTCTCATGCGCGAATTTGCCAGGGCAGGGTACCCCAAAGTATATTTCAATTTACTAAGGGCTGAGGATTACGGAGTTCCCTCACATAGACTTAGGCTGTTTATCTCCAATATTGAATTGAAGCCTGCTCCAGAGCGTAAGAGGGTGGTCGTAGCGGAGGCTATAGGCGATCTACCCCCTCCCGACTCTATTCACGATATTCCCAACCATGAACGCACACCCCTCTCGCCTAGGAAGCAGAGGAAAATTAGCCGGCTACGATGGGGTGAAGCATTAGTGAGGTACGCGGGCTCTGGCAGGAAAGTGTACTACAATTATGTAAGACTTCACCCATATAGAATTGCACCCACGGTCATGGGGTCCTCGCGCTTCATTCACCCTTTCGAAGATAGGCTGCTGACCGTGCGCGAGCAGGCGAGACTGATGGGTTTCCCGGATTACCACATATTCTATGGGGGGCGGGATCTTCAGTACAACGAGGTTGGCGAGGCGGTGCCGGTTCCTTTAGCAAAGGCTATAGCTAAGGAGGTTAAAAGGGTTCTCGAAAATGATGAAGGCGGAAATAATACCGGTTCTGCATAACGCTTACTCAGCTCAGAGATTGGTCGAGTCAGCCCGCACGGTGTACGGTTTGAATTTCAAATTATTCGTAGTTACAAAAGCTAGTGGCAGTGCAGCGCAGATTGGAGTTCCAGAGACCCAGAAACTAGCGATGAAAATAGGTGGAAGCTTTGCTTTCCTGCCAGATTTGCCTGATGCCATAGAAATTCTAAAACCAGATAAAGTCATCCTCGTTGTTCCGAAGAAATACGCGTCGGCTTCGTTGGTTGAGATTCTGAAAGAAGCTACTGGGAGGATTATGATCGTTTTCGGCGGGTCCGAGCCCGGGCTCTCTAGGAAAGAGCTAGAGCTTGGCGTACCAGCATACGTTGAGGGAGTAGAAGAAGATTTAGGGCCGGTCGGCCTTCTAGCTATAGTGCTTTATGAAATCAAAATGCTATCCATGGGCCAAACTCAGCAATTTATTAAGTAAATTAATACAACTAATTTCGAAGCTTTCCTTTTCCATATCTTCATTTAATAGAATATAATCTGAAAGGGCAATAACTGATCCAATGCCTAGCTCTAACTCTCGGCAATCTCTTTCTACGAACTCTTCCCATTTAACTGGGTCGTCCTCCCTCCTCCTGGCCACTACTCGGGAAAACCTTGTTTTAGGAGAGCTATGAATGCTTACCACCACTACTTTTTCGAAGAAATCCTTAAAGAAATTCACCTCTTCTAGGCTTCTAACCCCCTCCACAACGACGATTTCAGCTTGGCTTGGAAGCAGTAGCTCCATAGCGAGTTCTGCTACCGCGGTAGGTCCCCTCTCCCTCCTTAGCTCCACAGCCAGTTGGGACAAGGAATTCGGGTTTGCACTTAACCCTCTCCTAGCAGCTTCCATCCTGACTACGTCACCCATCGAAATTACGTGAAGGGCCATCTTCTTTGCCATGTTAGCAAAAACCGTTTTCCCGCTGCCGGGCATGCCTGATACAAGTATGGCGAGTCGACGTTTTTTAATCACAGGTAGGAGTTTATGAACTGTCAAAAAATATCTTCCGGTCGGATAAGCATATCAATGGTCGCCAGGGAAAGACCTGAGCCATAGGCTGGGACCAGACATGAGGATAGCAGTAGTGGGAGTGGGTAGATGGGGTTTAAACCATGTACGGGTTCTATCGGAGATCCAGAAAACAGCGCTGGAGGATATAGTGTTAGACGAGATAATCGTGGCAGATAGGGATCTGGCAAGGGCTAAGTATGTGGCGAGTCTGTACAATATTGCTAATTATACCAGTGACTTAGACGAGCTGGTTAAACTGCATATCGACGCTGCAATAGTGGCGGTCCCTACGCTGTACCACTGCGATGTTGTAATGAAACTTCTACCTCATACGAATGTTTTAGTGGAGAAGCCCTTAGCAGCAAAATTGGATGAGGCAGAAAAGATGGGTAAGCTCGCCGAGCGCGAAGGAAGGCTGCTAGCAGTAGGGCATGTTGAAAGATTTAACCCAGTTGTACATGCACTTAAGGAAAAGATTCTAATTGAAAACGGAAAAGTAGTTAGCATTTCGGCACAGAGAATCGGACCTGGACCTGCTAGGGAGTATAGCCTTAACCTGGGGGTTGCACACGACCTTCTTATTCACGATGTAGATATATCGATGTATCTACTCGATACTCTCCCCTCAGAGGTCCTTGCCAGAGCCTTGTGGGAACATGGTAGAGCATTTGAAACCGAGGTCGTGGCAATATACACCTATGACGACTTGGGTGTAATAGGTGAATTCAGAGCAAGTTGGAGGGCTTCTCCAAGCTTTAAAAAGAGGACAATATCCGTGCAGTTAGATAACGCGTTGCTAGAGGCTGATTATATTTTGCAAACAATTACACTGGAGAGAGGCCTAGTTGAGCACAAGTCTAAAGGAGAATTCAGCGAGCTTATTTCGGCCTATACATCTAGGGTTAAAGAAACCTGGAGCGTGTTTGGAGTTCGGAAGGAGCCCCTCCTTCTAGAGGACTTACACTTTCTAAGATGCGTAGCTAAGGGTGAGCGCCCCCTTATTAGCTGGGAGATCGGCTTTAGGGCTCTCAAATGCGTACTAGCGGCTTTGGAGTCAGCAAAGCACTCGAGACCTCAAAGGATTGAATGGTAAGTATTCGATTTTCCAGGCATGATCGAGTTGGATAATTTAGGTCATTTTAGGAGCTCAGTCAGATCAAGGGGTTGAAGGTCACAACGTATTCCTTTACTATCAAAATGGGTTAGCGTTGCGTATTTTCCAACTTCAGCAACTTTTTCAATAACTTTCTCTACTGATGGCTCATCGCCAGAGCCCGTCAACTTAGCAATCACGGTCACCGTCGTGTAAAGGGGAGGGCCTCGAGATTCCAAAAGCACGGTTCTCATGGTTTTTAAACCTTTGGAGCTTAAGTATTCGCGTTCCTCATAATGCTCGTAGGCCAGCCTGCAGAACTCCGGATCCCAGATTGGTCCAACCCATAAAGGTCCTCCAACAGACATTTTGGCCCCGCAGCGGGGGCACTCCTCACTTCGAAGCAGTAGGCCCTCAGCTAAGTCACGGTAAAAGCATTTGCGGCAGTACCTAACCAATCCGATTAAGTTCAACGACTTACGCGCTTTGCTTCTGCTTCGTTCGACGAGAACCGAAAGCCTGAGTGCGTGGCCTACAAGCGCGGTGAACAGAGGATGCATACCGAAACCTAGCTTAGCGGCTTGCCTGGCAACGAAACCAAGTATAATTCTGGCGCCAACCTCTTTAGAGAATTCCGTTTGAAGAGGGATTGCGAAGTACTTCCTTTTACATGCCTCTGTTTTCGCTCCAAATAAAGGTGCTAAGTCCGTCGCGGTTACACACAGCATTCCCCTATGCTTGAGAGCTAACAACGCCGCCTCGATGAAGGGGGCCGGCGTTCCGAAGGGATCGATATCTACCACGTCAAACTTTACACCCTTTTCCGCCAGCTCTAGGAGTAGGGCTCTTGCCTCTCTGTTGTAGATTTCCACCTTGCCTAGAAGTCTGTTGAGTTCAGCGTTCTCTCGCTCTAGCATGTAAGCCTTAGAGGCTCTGTCGTTGATCACGACCTTCTCAACTGTGCTTACCTCAGCCGCGTATCTTAACCCTCTAACTCCAGTCGCGCTGAGTGGTTCGCATACGGTTATTGCATTGCGGTTATTGAAGCTTGAGTAAGCTTCTACAACTGCCACATCTATATCGCGGACAGTGCGCATTCGTGGATTGTAGAATATCGGAGCCCACGCGGGCTCTAATCTTTCTCCTGAGTAAAACATGATATCCGGGACTTTGAGTTTTACTTTACCCTCGGTGATCTCAACCAGTTTTATATTCATGTGCGGGAGTTTTGCTCAAGAGATCTTCGAGGTTATCCTTATTTTCTAAGGCATCTTTAGGCACTTCTAATACTTGGTCACCAGCTATACGGATTTTATCCTCATCGATAAGTATAGCATAGGAATTGCATATTTTAGCCATCTCAATTGTTAGATATTCCCCCTCTCCATTTTCCATAGTTTTCCTTATAATGAGCCTTTTATTTTCAGCGGTTTTCTTAGCAGCTACCTGGAAAGGTGTCATCTCGAGCGTGTAACACATATAGCCAAGTTCGCCTAGTATATCAGAAAGCCGCTTTAGCGTAGGATCTTGCAAATTGCTTTTTTCACGGGTTTTCCGCTCAGCCTGTAAAGCAAAATATGCACTGATACTCTCTAAGTTTAATCGTTCTAGAATTTCATCTCCAAGTATTTTAATGAGTTTTAAGGCTACGTCAAGAGTTGCGTCGGCCCGCCCACTCTCGTATTCGTAGATCATTCGCCTGGAGACGCCGACCCGGTAAGCTAGTTCTCCAAGTGACATCCCCTTTCTCTCTCGCCTCGCCCTAATAATATCCCCATGGAGTTTTACATATATGCCGCCTTTATCGAAGTATATAAAAGGCAGCTCTTCACCTCTCAGTATTTTTTTAAATGTCCTGAGGTTGATAGCAGGTACTCCTCTACATGCAATTAAAGAGTCGTCGAGCACTTCTTCACTGTAAACGATCAGCGGAGTTAAGTCAATGGATCTACCCAGCTTTTTAAGATTCTCAGCACAACGCTTGAGCACGCTAGATGCAAAGTTTTCAGCAGCCTTAATGGCCAAGGGTCCACGTGGGGTTGACGCGATAACGTTGAACGCGTACTCTTCACTAGCGCTATCGATAACTTTGAATCCCTCGCTCCTAAGCAGTGAGCCGAGTACTCTCGCCTTCACTTCAAACTAAGAGCTAAAATCCCCAATATAAGCTTTAAACTTAAAGTAACTGCGGTGTAGTGAGAGCGTTCCACTGCCTACTTGTACCTGGCAACCACGAAGGCGTGGGCTACATCGTATGGCTCAAGGTGTACAACATCCAGTATCTCGAACCCCCTTTCCTCTAAGTGATTTATCTCCTTCCTGTAGGTTTCTGAGGGTTCCTTTGTAACGTCAATGCTCATGGCCTTAATTGCCTGCAGAACGTAGCCATCTTGCTTAAGATAGAATTCGGCATTATCGGCGACTATCTTGCTTTGAAAAGGCTGCGCTATGTCTGCATAGACCACATCTACTTTTTCGGAGACGATGTTCAAGTACTTGTAGGGGAACCTCGCGTCAGCGAGGATTGGTATGACATTCTTCCTATGCATGGCGACCTTCTCTAGGAATTCTCTCATCACTCTTGGAGCAAACTCTACGCCGTAGATCAACCCTCTCTCCCCTATGATGTCCGATACGTGGCTAGGCGTAGTACCAGCCGCCGTTCCCAGATAGAGCACTTTGGAACCCTCTTGCAACGGAACTAGCTTAAGGCCCTTAAGCATGGCGCCGGCCAATTTACTTCTGTACGGATTCCACACTCTAAGTTCAATCCCTCCCACTTTGATAAGCTGCTCGCCATATACCCTAACCCCAGGAGCCAAATTCACCGTAGCCAATCTTCTAGATCCATCTTCAAATTCCACCCAGTAAACTCGTTTAAGCGTCTCGTGCTCTTGGTAACTAACCGGCGTAGCCATAGGTGATCACCTCATTGGACGCTAATGTTTCTTTCCCTTTTTCCTACCCTCCCTCTTAACGGGCGGAGGCTGGCTCTGCCTCTTGGGGGGTTTAGGATACAGCGTCTTTATCTCCTCTATTCTTTGCTCTAATTGTTCTTTAAGCTCGTCAGCCTTGTATTCGCCTGTGAAGGCGTCTATTCGCGCTGCTATAGCCAGCTTTGCGGCTAGAGCGCGCGCTATTTTTCCGCGTTGCCATTTGGGTGATTTATGAATTGCGGGGTGCTGGAATATTATCCCGTGTTTTGGCGGTTTACCCCCTGTCTTTAAAGCTCTGAACAGGGCTTTTTCGGCTCCCAGGACTTGAACAGTGCTGGCCGGCATTGCGGCGAGTTTTGCCAAGCCGCCAGCCAACGCTATTAACCGTGCGCCGATTAGCGAACCTACAAGGCCCCTAATATTGGGAGCTACTTCCATCATCGCTTCGTCAATGTACTTCTCAAGTCTCTCCCTAATTTCAAAGAGCTGAAGAGTGCTGTCGGATATCATTTTGATGGCGTTTAAATCGAAATCTGTCATATCGGCCCCCATACTGGATTTAGCTGCTGGTAGTATCTTATCGGCAGTTTCTTCATCGAAGCCTAGCTCGAGTAGGCGATCTTTGCTTACAGCGCTACGGAGCCCTATGTGAGAGACTACCTTAACATAGTCTTCGTGTTCATCCAGAATCTCGTCCAGTTCTGGGAAATGCAGGCCGTACCACTCCCTAACTCTAGAGGCGAAGAGATTCAAAGTTTTATTAACATCGTCCAAAGCTGCAATGGCCTGAGCTATAAACAAGTCCCGCTTCTCAACAGCCTTCCTGACCTTTCTTCTCGCTAACCTCAGGGAAACCTCATAGCAAATCACATTATACTCGTTTTCGTTTACCCCTAGCTTGCTCATATATGTGAGAACCCTCTCCCTAAATATCGCGCCGACTTCGTTATTGGGTTTGACGAGAACTTCGCCTTTAAAATACTGGGCAATAGACCTTCCAAGATCAGGGTCTTCCACCACCAATTCCCTTAGGTTTCCATCGATTCTGTTTAGTAATGATTTCAATGTGGGAGGTACCCTCCCCTCCTCTAAGCTCAGCATTTCTTCAGCGGCTTCCTCGGGATTTAGCGGCCACCGCTCATAGGTGATGATTTCGCCTTTCTCATTCAGCAATACCATTGCTACAGGGGAGCTAACTAGGTAGCCTTTCAAGTACTCCACCACTTATACTCGGCAACGTTGACTTTTAAATAATTTGTAGCAAGCTCGGCGCTGTTTAGCGGCAGTGTTAAATTCTGGAAGATATCTACATAGTGTTATGCGCTTTGCCGTGGTAAAGCTGGGAGGACACCTAATCTTTAGCGACCTAGAAATGGACGTTAGTTACGTGAACAGCCTAATCGAAGAACTCCATATCACAGCAAAGGATTTCGACGGTCTAGCGGTAGTAACGGGGGGAGGGGGGATTGCTCGCCATTACATAGCCTGGGGGAAAGCCCTTGGTTTCCACGAGGCACCTCTAGACACCGTCGGGATACTGGTGTCACGTGTAAATGCCGCTTTCCTGTGGGCAGCTTTTCACAAAGTGCTACCTCCAAATATACCTTCAACCCTCGGAGAAGCTATTGAGTTAATACGGGTGTGGAAAGTTATATTCGTGGGAGGTCTACAGCCAGCGCAATCCACTACAACCGTTGCGGCATTGTTAGCCGAGGCGCTTAACGCCGAGCAATTGGTGATAGCGACGGACGTTGACGGAGTTTACAGCGAAGATCCCAAAAAGAATCCAGCCGCTAAAAAATTCGAGAAAGTGAAAATCGAAGACTTGGAGCGAATGTTCTCCAAGGGGGTTGAGGCAGGAGGCTACAAGCTGTTTGACCCACTAACCTTGGCCGTGATTAAGAGAAGCCGCATACCGACACAAGTTATTACTGGTAGGCCACCGAGCAATGTAAGAAGAGCCCTTAACGGGGAAAGCATAGGCACCATCGTGCTCAGCTCGTAGTCCCTGCTGCACAGTAAACTATTTAATCCATTTGCTTTCAAATCACTATCGCGGCCGTAGCCTAGCGGTAGGGCGCCGATCCCGATGGGAGCGTAGGCCCCCCGCGCCGGAGGACCCGGGTTCGAATCCCGGCGGCCGCACCTCTACTTTTGGAATTCTAATTCAAGTGCACCGCGCTTTAAAGTTGATTCCGCAAGTAAGAATTAGCTATGAAAGGGATTCGTATGGCTCCGGCCTAAAGTTGCGGGCATTCCTACAAAAGCTTTGTTAAACTAGCATGACCCACTTAATGAAGTATACCTGCGGTGTTACCTGCGTAATTCGACTCAGTAGAATTGAGCATACTAAGTACTTCACCAAGAAAATACATTTGCAATGGAGTTTAAGCCCAGACCCCTATCCGACGTATCGGGCAGGGACGCCTTTAAGCGGATGTTAGGAGTAAAGGTTTGCGATATCAGCGGAAATTACATTGGGTACTTAAAACGAGTTTACATTGATAGGAAAAGCGGCAAAGCAAAGAGGTTGGTAGTCAGGCTTGTCGACGGGACGCTAGTTATCTTAGAGCCAGGAGAGGTAGTAGTGAACTCGGACAGCTTAGTGGTTAACAGGAAAATTTACGTAGGAATAAAGGATGTTAGAGCGGCTACCGCTAAACTGGAGGAGGCGACCAGGGAATTGAGAAGAATCAAGGAAAAAGTTCTAGAGCTTGACGAATCCTACATTGCAGGAGAGATTTCCAAGGAGACATACTTGATTTTCAGAAACGAGCTTGAGTCGAAGAAGAAGGCTCTCATATTCAACATAAAGTCTCTCCTAGAGGAGTTAGAAGCTTACTCGTTAAAGCTTGAAGATGAAAGAAATGATTTGCTGAACAAGCTGAAAAACTCTAGTAGGGCTGAGAGCGAGGAGATCTTGAAGAAGCTAAGAGACCTGCGCGGCATCATAGCTAGGATCCAAGAACTAACGGAAAGCATCAAAGACGAACTGGCTTTTGAAATGGAGCTAGATGATTTCATAGCAACCTGTTTAGCACCTTGATACTGCTTTACATGCTTTTAAGCAAAGTAAGCATGAAAGGGTGTTTCGTTGCTTAGGAACGCAACAAAGCGCGCCACAGCCAGCCTCTTTGGGGTTGCTATTAAGGTATAAGGTATGTTACAAGTAAACTTCCCTAGACCCTCTCAGTTTTATCTTCAACACCTAAAACTTTATGGGGGGTATTCTCTCCGCACTGCCTGCAGTACAGGTACAGTTTCTCAAATTCAAACAAGTTAAATCCCACGTCTAAGATCCGCGTCACCCCACATACCTCGCATTTAATAATCCACTTCGTCATAAACGAGCGAGGCTACCGCCTCTTACTAAACTTTTTGTCAAGTGCAATTGATACTCGGTCTAATTCTGTCGAGGCTGTAGTTCCAAACACGTGCGGAAGACTGCGCTATTACTATTGTTTTAATAGGGGGCTCAGTGGCTGCTCGCCTCTTCACCTTCAGATAACCCTTATTTCCGCCTCTTCATAGCCTTGAAAACTACATCTGTGGTCCTGTTAAAAATATTTTCGTAAGTTTACGACTAGAGCCCCGCCACGGCGTAAGCATTCAGAGCTGAAAGACACGCTGTGAGAAGGGTTTTAACTCTTTCTTCTAATGGGCGGGTCCAAGGCGTTGTAAACCCGAACGCGTAACACTTTCGTGCCGCGTAATCTACTAGGCCGCAAAGTCTTGCACCTACAAGCAATCCCTCTCTAAGCGAAGCTACATTTTGATTTGAGTAAACCCCCATGCTAGCGAGCTTCATGCCGTAAATGTTTACCTGTTCAAGGACTAGGTCAACTATTGTAAGCTCGTTACCTATGGGCTCCTCCCTTGTCAATACGTAGAACCCGTCCCCCTTACTTTCGTGTAAATCTATTACCATCCCCGGTTGCTGAAGGTCGACGAAATTCTTCAGCTGCGCTGTCTCGGGGATGCATTTCTCGCCGAAATCATCATAGGTGACAAGTTTGTTATCAAGCAGCATTGAAGTTATGAAGCGTCCTAAGGCACCGACCCCTTCCACACTAGACGCTTGGGACGTAACAAGTATCCGTGTTTCACCCAGTGATTCGAACAATTCGTTTTCTTTGATCCTCTTTTCTAGTAACTCTAAGGTATCGTAAGCGTCAAGAACTTCGCTGCAGGCAATACCGACACCCTTTAGTAGAGCGAAAAAAAGCTGATCATCAATTAGGATTTCGGCATCATATGACTTGAGAATTTCACGAACTTCTTTAATATTATTAATAATTAGGTTTTCACCTAGCATCCTGCTGAGTACAAACGAGATGTCATGGAATCCCGTTGGGTCACGCGATGGAAGTATGTAAACCGTCCGTTCAACATCTACCTGCATGATGAGTTCAAGTGCGGCGTAAACTCCTGCAACTTCTACACCTGAGGCTCCCGCAGTTACAAGTGCAGGGGGTTCTTCTCTCCCTCCCAACTTAAATACTACTATGGGTAATCCAAGCCAATCCTCTAGAGATGCAGCAACCCTGTAACGTTTCTTAAGCGAATTTATCACGTCCAGATACTCGCCCTCCCCCGAAGTTTGCATCACAGCTACTGGTTCAACTTAGGCATAAAAGCACTTCCCCGGCGCGTTACCTGGAAAAGAATAATACACCCCACCAGCCTTCTAAAATGCCTGGAGTGTGGAGTTACGTTGTGTTTTGTCCTCGGGAAGGCATAGCGCTAAGCCTAGCTGAAGCTAAGCAAATACTAAGTTCAAAGGATTGCGAAGTTACCGTGAATCTGGGCAGGGATTCAGCTACAGTGACATGCGAAGGGGATATGCTAGTGCTTGGAGCGGTAAAAGTTAGCTTTAGAGAGCTTCAAAATGCAATTAGGGGTCAGGAGGACTCCGTTTTCTTCTTAACCAATAGCGGCGGTATCCTGCGCCTCGCATTTAGCCGAGACGGCAAGTTCTACAAGCTGAAAGCTTTGAAGGAAAACGTAGCGCCGACTTTAGAGATATCGGGCATACACATGCATAATATATCCAGTACCGATCCCTGGAGCGATGCAGAGAGGAAGGTCAAGTTAGTGAACGTTGGGAAGGGGTTCAAAGCATTGGACATAGGCACTGGACTCGGATACACAGCTATACATTTAGCTAGGAAAGGTGCCGAGGTCATTTCTATAGAGAAGGATCCGAATGTAATAGAGATTGCCGAGTACAATCCATGGTCTCGGGAATTAGCGCGGCCTGAAATCACGCTGCTGCTGGGCGATGCATTCTCTCTTCTCGACTACTTTCCAGTAGGCGAATTTGACGTAGCTATTCATGACCCTCCCCGCTTCAGCCTAGCCGGTAGCCTCTACAGCTTAAACTTTTACGTGAAATTACGCAGGGTGTTGAGGAGGGGGGCCCGAGTGTACCATTACACAGGAGCCCCAGGTAAGTATAAAGGTCTCAATTTCCAGGCAGGTATTGCAAAGAGGCTTAGGCTGGCAGGTTTCCGTGTAGTGAAAGTTATCAAAGATTATGGCATCGTGGCCGAGGCCGGCTAGGCGTGAACGCTGGTAGCCGGCTTGAGTTCGATTAAAGTTTTCTGCTTCCAGCCAACCTGCATAAGTTTCTTTGCAAGTTTTTGCAAAATTCCAGGTGATAACGATGTAAAAACCATAGTTTTAATAATCGCTTTTTCCTCTAGGAATGCCGAACATAAAATTACTCTACCTCTATATTTAATTATAAATTCCTCTTTTAAATTAAAATCATCAAGTTTAAACCCTAGACCATTAAGGGTCGAATAGACCACACTGTACTGCTTAGCGTACTTTTTCGGATCGATATTTTTGGCCAGGTGAGCGCCAATTAACATGAGGTCAATAAAGGTTACTGCGCGGTCATGCTTTACCTCGAAAACCGCTATACCTGTCGGTGGCTTGTAAACGTGTATTTGCCGCATCTGTAGGGTGGGGATGTTCCTCCTTAAAAACTTCGCGTGCAAAAACCCGCATGCTATTTTAGCGTTTTTCTGTTAAATTTTCAGTTTTTCTGCCCAGCGAGTCGCAGAGGAGAACCTATATATCCCTTCTTAGAAGGGAAAGCCGCGGCCGTAGTCGAGCCTGGACTAAGACGCCGGCCTTCCACGCCGGAGAACCCGGGTTCGAATCCCGGCGGCCGCATCAGCGTGCGAAGTTATGGTTTCTGTTTTTGTTTTTCTGATACTATATAGTAGATTACGAAGAAATATTATATTTTCCCTAATTCTACTAGGAGATCTATTAAACAATTTAGCTAAATAATAGAAACTAATTCTTTTCTTCGCCTCTAAATAGAAAGCGCCTATAACTAGCAATTGAGGATCGCGCCCTCCTAATCGCGGTCGCAGTTCTTCTAGCAAGGAAGCTACACGTTGCTTAACTTCGGCATCGACTTCAATACCGGCTTCTCGAAGATGCTTGTACACTGTTTCTATATTTTCTGTGAGAGAAGGTCTCGGCAGAAAGTGAGTTGAGCGCAGGAGAGCCAATAATCTTACCACCTTACCAAAGTGTACTTTAACACCCTTTCTAGCTAAGCTCTTGAGACTCAGCATCACAGCTTTGCGCGGAGGGTACCTGTGCGTAATTAATGTTAGAGCTAGAGCTGCTGCAGCCATAGTGTACTGAGTATGACGTGTGCAGGGAATAAGTTTCCCCAAGGTGAAGAACCATAGCTTTGCCTCATCGGAATTCATTCCCAACTCCAGGCACAAGGCGTCTAACAGGGATTCCGCTCTTCTTAATCCACGATAGCGATTATTGCCTTTCAATCTTTTCCACCTCCTACGCCATTCAATGACTTCTTCCACATGTTCATCAAAGAGTTGCTCTATAACGAGTCCGCATTCGCGGCACACCAGGAAGCCATCAGCTTCGATGAGCCTAAAGCTTCCGCAATAGTTACAAACTACCCCCTCCATCAAATTCTGCTAGTTTGCAAGGATACAAAGCCTAAAGGTGGGATAAGGGGGGAGGGGGTGAACGCAAACCTTATTAAATTAGTCAATGTTTACTAGCACGAACCCAAAGCGGGGGCTTAATGCCACCTGGAGAGAGCGCGTGGAGCTTAGGGCGTTGTTCCGCCAAGCTGTGAGAACGCGTGTTAACAGGTGGCTACAGCCCCTGCGCAAGGGTAGGCGCTGTAATGCTTAAAAGGAGGGGTTTGTTTTCCCTACAGCAGGGTGCTTGGTATTGGGAGGCTTACCAGTTAACGCCAAGTACATCATACATGCAAAGATCGAAATTGAAGGTATAGTTGACAAGCCTGACATAATAGGTGCATTGTTCGGTCAAACGGAGGGATTGCTCGGAGCCGACCTAGATTTAAGAGAACTGCAGAACAGTGGGAAAATCGGTAGAGTAGAGGTCAACTTAGTAAAGTTGGATAATAGAGTCAGGGGAAGCATCAAAGTGCCCTCCAACATGAGTAAGGTTGAGACAGCCCTAATAGCTGCCGCGTTAGAGATGGTAGACCGAGTCGGACCTTACTCAGCGAGGGTGGAAGTTGCCAAGATAGAGGATGTAAGGGTTGAAAAAAGGAAGAAAATAGTAGAAAGAGCAAAGGAGTTACTGCGTAAGTTTGAGGAAGAGGCTCCTGAGGTTAGAGAGTTGATTGAGGAGATTGAAGGATCTCTCAAAGCTTCAGAGATGATAGAGTACGGACCCGAAAGGCTTCCCGCAGGACCCGAAGTGGAAACATCAGATACGCTCATAGTTGTTGAAGGTAGGGCTGATGTGGCGAACTTGCTTAGGCATGGTTATAGGAATGTCATAGCATCGGAGGGGGCGGCAACGCCTCGGGCACTCGCTGAACTAGCTAAGCAGAAAAAAGTCATACTGTTCGTTGACGGGGACCGCGGTGGAGAATTGGTTGCCAGGAATTTGGTCAACTCGATTCGAGTTGACTATGTCGCTAGAGCCCCTCCCGGTCGAGAGGTAGAGGAGTTAACAGGAAAAGAAATAGCGAAAGCCCTCAAAAATAAGGTAACGGTGCAGGAGTTCCTAGCTTCCATTAAGGCGGAGAGGCAGCCTTCCGAGCAAGCGGAGCGACAGCCTATGGTTGCAGCCATCCAGGTACCGGAGAACGTGGTAGAGGAAGCTAAAAACCTCAGGGGGACTTTAGAGGCGGTGCTATACGACTCCGAGTGGAAGCCGATGAAACGAGTGGCTGTGAGAGACCTGCCTAAGGCTTTAGAAGAAACCGATGGGACAGCTAATGTGGTATTCGACGGTCTTGTAACTCAGAGAATTGTAGACATCGCCTCGTCAAAGGGCGTGAAGGCTATAATTGGTGCGAGAATGGGCGACATTGTCCGTATACCCGACGGTTTAATAGTTTCAATAATAGATGATTTAGTTAGGTAAAATTAATTATTATTTAAATTTTAAATATTTTTAGGAAAGCTAGTGTAAAGGAAGCAAAATATGCGGTCACTCGGCCTTAGTCGCAAAGGCCTACTGATAATATATTGTATATACTAGTTACGCAGAAGAATCGAGCTCGATACTGGCAACCCCCACAGCGTTTCATAAGGCTTAAAAACATGGCATGATGCAGCGCCTGATGCCCGAGTCTGAGCTGAGAACATTGAGCGGAGAGAAGATCCTGCTCTTCGGGAAATGGGATTTAAGCGAAGTGAAAGTTAGGGATAGGAGTCTTGAACAGTACATTTGCCTAAGGCCAACGCTAGCACCTCACAGCGAGGGGAGACACGAGAAGGCTAGGTTCATGAAGGCTAGAGTGTGCATCGTGGAGCGTTTAATAAACCATATTATGCGACCTGGGAGAAATGCCGGCAAAAAAATGCTTGCCACCAATATCGTTAAGCGCGCGTTGCAGATTGTAGAGCTAAAAACAGGTCAAAACCCCATTCAAGTTCTAGTTTGGGCCATAGAGAACGCATCACCCAGGGAGGAAACGACCAGAGTAATTTACGGAGGGATTCTTTATTATATATCGGTAGATGTCGCACCCCAAAGAAGAGTGGATCTAGCACTAAGATTCATATGTGAAGGGGCTAGGAATGCAGCTTTTAACAATCCGAAACCGATAGAGGAATGCCTTGCGGACGAGATTGTAGCTGCTGCATATGGGGATCCTTCAAGCTATGCTCTTCGGAGGAAAGAGGAGCTAGAAAGAATAGCTTTAGCCGCCAGGTAGCCTATGTAGGTTACCCTTTGACAACGGAGATTGGAACTAGTCTAATAACCCTTTTAGCAATTCCGGCTCTCTCTGCTACTTCGGCAATCCTATCTACATCTTTATAAGCTCCGGGAGCCTCCTCTGCAACGACCGCCAGGCTGGCTGCACGCACAACTATCCCCCTTCTCTCTAGCGATTCCGCTATGCTGCTTCCCCTGTACTCCCTCTTCGCGGCTTCACGACTCAATACTCTCCCTGCTCCGTGGGGGGCGGAACCGAAGGTTAGTTCCATAGACTTAGCTGTTCCGACAAGTATGTAGGACGCAGTTCCCATAGAACCGGGGATAAGTACTGGCTGTCCGATATTCTTATACTTTTGTGGTATCAGCGCGTGCCCTGGTGGGAAAGCTCGCGTTGCGCCTTTTCTGTGAACATATACGAGTTTTCGAGCGCCATTTACCACATGTTCTTCTAGCTTTGCAATGTTGTGCGCTACATCGTAAATAATGTGCATATTTAGGCTATCCGCGGACCTACCGAAGATTTTCGAGAAAACTTCGCGAGTCCAATGCGTTATTATCTGCCTGTTAGCCCAGGCAAAGTTCGCTGCAGCTTTCATTGCCGCGAAATAGTCTTCGGCCTCTCTGCTATTAGCCGGAACGGAAACTAGTTCCCTGTCGGGAAGGGGCATGTTGTACTTTCTAGAGGCTACCTCCATCACCTTAAGGTAATCACTGCAGACTTGGTGACCGAGCCCTCTCGAGCCCGTATGCACCATGACCGTAACCTGTCCCACACGAGTTATCCCGAGAGTTTCAGCAATCCTGGGATCGTATATTTTATCGACAACCTGTATTTCTAGGAAATGGTTGCCGCTACCAAGGGTTCCTAACTGCTCTCTGCCACGCTCTTTTGCCACTTTTGATACCTTTGCTGGATCAGCCCCCTCCATCGACCCTCTCTCCTCGGTGTACTCGGGGTCCTCGCTCCATCCGTAGCCTCTTTCAACGCTCCATTCGGCTCCCTCAGCTAAAACCCTGTCAAGCTCCGATGCGCTAAGGCTAAGCTTTCCTCTGGACCCGAGCCCTGAAGGTATGTTCCTAAATAATTGTTCTGCAAGCTCCCTTAAGCGAGGTTTTACTTCCTCGTAGGTTAGTTCGGTTCTAAGTATTCGGACACCGCAGTTGATATCGTAGCCTACTCCACCCGGGCTAAGGACCCCCTCTTCATGATCGAAAGCTGCCACCCCGCCTATGGGAAATCCATAGCCCTGATGTCCATCGGGAAGGACAATTGAGTACTTGTATATCCCAGGTAGCATGGCGACGTTGGCGGCTTGCTCTAGGGTAAGGTCGCTCTGCATTTTCTGCAGCAAGAGCTCGTCAGCAAATACACGTGCAGGGACCCTCATTCCCCTTTTGTAGTCTTGGGGGATTTCCCAGACAACATCTTCAAGTTTCTTGAGAACAACCATAGGAGCCGTTTATGAGCGATTTACAGCTTTAAAAACATTTTTATTGTGAAAAAATAAAGATACTTTATGCGAGCGTTTATAAGAAGAAGAGTAACGAGGGAGGAGCTTCTAACAGTGAGTAGGGATCCTGGAATGGAATTTGAAGAGGCAAGACCAAAGGATCTGGTAGCCGTTTACGAGGAAGAGGGCGAGTGCGCCTACACGGTAGTGGAGGAGATACCTTTGGGCGCCTTAAGAAAAATTTTAAGTTTAAAAGTTATCGAATTACTAGAAGCAGTAAAAACTTATCGAAATGTAAATTTGAGCGAATTGGCAAGATTACTTAACAGATCGCCGTCAAATGTTTACGCGGATTTAAAGCTGCTCGCAAAGTATCGTTTACTCCATTTCGAAAAGCTTGGAAAACGGGTAATACCGTACCTACTGCTTGAGGAGATAAGGATCATACCTTAAAGAAGGTCCTCGGAACATCTTGGTAGAGTGGCGAGAAAATCCGTTGAGGTGCATCTCTTCATCGATCAGTGCAGGTCAATCTCTTCATTTGAGCTGCTTGCTAACAACTGCTGATTTATGCTTTTCGCGTGTAGCCGGTGGAAAGTGAAGCCAAAAGAGTAATGGGCCCGCCGGGATTTGAACCCGGGACCTCCCGCGTGCTGAGCGGAAACACTCCGCCCGTCAGGCGGGCATCCTAGCCACTAGACTACGGGCCCTTTGCAGACCGTAATTTTCGAGGGTTATATTGTTTACCTTATCGTGCACACTATATGTCCACTACGAACCTTACAATTACTCCGCCATTTTTTGGGAGTATTTCCATTAAGTGGTAGGTCATCGCTTTAACTAGAGTTCTAGACTCGTGCTTTTCGCTGTTGTACTGCTCGCCTGCTGCAATGCCGTATAGTTTAAATCCTCCCCAATCCGTTTCTTCTATTTTTTCAACCTTAAATTTAGAGAAAAGAATTTGCTCTATATCAAACAAGACCAGCAATTTTTCGATCCAATTGTACAGCAGGGATTCATGATCGTACCCCTCCACTTCAACCCGTCTCTCTTCTCTCGGCTCGACAAGCGACGTATTCGTCATTACCTCGAAAACACCCAGGGCAGCGTATTCAAAGGCTTCCTCCAAGCTGTCACCCCAAGCCTCTATCAGCACATCCGCTGTGTGTGGAAGGTGCTTAAACCCGCCAGCCATAGCTTAACGTGAGCTCTATGTCATTATCCTTAAAACCATGTCGCGTTTTCCCATAGCGAGGTTTCGATGGACGCGAGAGGAATCTTTGATCTAGTAACGTTTCTCGTAGTGCTGACCTTCTTCTCCTATGTATCTAGGGAGCTTGAAATCCGTCGCATAATAAGTGAGGTAGAGTTTTACCTGACCCTATTTAAGGCGGCTAGAGATCGTGCCACCCAGTCTCTCACTAGAAAATTCAACGAGGTGATCGCTAAAGCGCAAAGCCGTGTTAATTTGGACGTAGTTGAGGAAAAGGTTAGGGGTCTGGTAGAGACTTTCGTTATAGGACCGGAAGCTTTGGATCCCTTCGGTGTAGTCAAGAAAGTGAAGTTGGTGCTAAGAACAGAGGAAGTTGCCATAAAAAACGAAATTTCCCGTGTTGCTCCTAATGCCGAAAAAAGTGATGTAGAGATCTTGACCGGCATGGTAGAAGTTTCAAGGGGGCTCAACATGCTGTATAAAACCGTCAACCACTTCTACATTCAGGCAAAGAAGTTTAAGAGCTATTGGATGCTGTTGCAGCTGGATGCGCTCCTACCTTATATAGCTGACGAAGTTAAAGCGTATGAGAATGCGGTGTACGCTTTAACGAACCGAGTTCCAATTGGCGACTCTGTGGGGCCATTGCTAGTGGCGCTCCTCTCGAAGGAGTTAATGGCGACTCCGGTTAGCGTGGGTGTTGACGATACAACCGTGTACGTAGCCGATTTCGAGGGCCGCCAGGTACTGCTAGTGAAGGCTGAGGGGCCTGGAAGCAACACCGGTAGGTACGATGAGGCATTGAGAAGATTGCTGGCGACATGGGGGGCAGCAGTTACCTTGGTTATAACCGTAGATGCCGCTTTAAAACTTGAAGGAGAAATAAGCGGTGGGCTAGCTGAGGGCTATGGTGTGGCAATTGGAGGTACCGGTGTAGAGAAGTACGGGATCGAGGAGGTGCTAGCGGAATACGGGCTACGGCCCTATGCACTTATTATAAAGATGTCATCTGAAGAGGCAGCATCTCCTCTCTCTAAAGAACTGTACGATGCGTGTATAAGGGCTAAGGAGCGAGTAAAAGCCCTGATCCTAGAATCCACTAAGCAGGGCGAAGCGGTGGTCGTAGTAGGTGTGGGGAACACCCTGGGTGTTGGTAATTAATCTTAGCCGAATTTTGCGATGTAGCTGTCATCGCTTAAACAGCTCTAAAACGCAAGTGGTGTTCAAAACTCCTCTCTGGGTTAGAACTAGGGTATCTTCGAACTGGGCCACTACCCCGTTCCCAGCTTCTCTCAATACAGGGTAGAGCTGAACCCTTTGTTTCGAGACAAGCTTCTTGAGTGCTTCCATACCCCTTTCACCCCATTCTCTATGAACCCATCTCTCCGAGAATGGTAGTCCTCTGTACCGACGCCAGAGTTCTCTGAGTAGGAAATCCAGGTAATCCTCACCCGTAACCTTCAAAGTCGATACCCTATATATACTGCCCTGCTCCTCCTCCACTACGTAACCCCTTCCGTTTGTCGCGAAGGGTTCGACAGCATAGACTTCGCCGGCATTCGCCCTACCACACGCGCTAGAACTTACATTTGGCACGCACTTGCCCGAATGGAGGGAGTATCTCGACATAGAGTGCCCACTTAGATTTTTTATTGGTTTGAACCCAGCCATGGTGACCGTGGTTTCAATTCTTTTGCCAACTTCACCCAGGTCCACGCCGGGTTTTAGGACATGTTCCGCCTCTCGAAGAGCTCTCTTCGCAGTTTCAACTAGTGAAGTGTGAGATGAGCCTAACGTAATAGTGATCGCTGCGTCGGCAATAAAGCCGTCTACGCTAGCTCCTAGGTCGATTTTCACTACAGCAGGGGGCTGTAAAATTGCTCGGTCTTCAACTTTAGGTGAGTAGTGTGCAGCAACCTCGTTCACTGAAATATTTACTGGAAATGCCGGTTCAGCTCCAAGCTGTCTAATGTAGCTTTCCAAGCTTTCAGCAAGATGGAGCAACGAGGACCCCTCATCAACCGTCTCTATGGCTTTTCCCAAAGCCTTGTGCGCGATTTCCCCTGCTGCTATCCACTTTTCCAGCTCATCACTCACGAGGTTACCTTACAAAGGCGGAAATATATTCCTCATCTAGCCAGCAAAACGTATGGGATTAGAGGAGTCGATCGAGGAAGCGCGCAGGTTACTTGAAAACGAAGATGAAGCACGGGAAAAGATCCTTTCCTTGACCAGGGAGATCGTTAGGAGGGCTAGGCGGGTAGTGTTCAAGGTTCACGAAGGGGATATCGCAGATGCCGACAAGGAGCTTGCAAAAGCTGAGGAGTACATAAATGAGCTAGAAAAATATGAGCTGTCCTACCCTCGGCTTTTTCACGCAGGCTTCGTTAGTGCTGCGCTGGCTGAGTATGTAGAGGCGCGCTTAGTGCTCGAGTATGAAAAAACGGGCGAGCTCCCAAGCTTCAGGGAACTTAAGGTGGAGCCGGTGCACTATATATTGGGCCTCGCGGACTTCGGAGGAGAGCTAAGGCGGTTAATGGTTAGACGCCTTAGCGCGGGTGATTACTCGGGGGCTGAGCGAGCGCTGAAGCTCATGGAAAAAGTCTATAAAGGGTTAATGACGCTAGCGCTTCCGGACGCATTAGTACCGGGGTTGCGCAGAAAAGTGGATACTCTTAGGGGGCTTTTTGAAAGCTCGATGCGGGATTTGCTCTATTATGCAATCAGCAACGACTTAGAGAGCTCTATAAGGGACCTCCTGAGGGTTCTCAAAGATGGGAAGGTCTAGTTGGATAGTCGCCGATACAGGCGGCATCGACCTAAATAAACTTAGAGTTGCTCAAAAACTAATTTCGGAAAGAGTTATCGAAGTAGATGACCTACCGTCACGCATCGAGCTGGTCTGCGGCGTAGATGTAGCTTACGCGGGCAACCTAGCAGTTTCGGCAGCAGTAGTCGTGGATGCCGGTAAGTTAGCCCCAGTAGGTAAGGCAACAGCTATTCTGGAGGTAAAGTTTCCCTACATACCCACCCTTTTGGCTTTCAGAGAAGCTGGCCCGATGATAGTGGCTGTCCGCAGGCTTAAAACCCACCCACAAGTCCTTATAGTTGATGGCAACGGTAGGCTCCACCCGTTTAAAGCCGGTGTTGCTTCTCAGGTCGGCTTAGCCCTGGGATTGCCAACAATTGGTGTTGCGAAAAAGCTCCTATGTGGAGAAGTTGGCAAATGGGAAGGCGAAACCGCGCCAATCTTGCTTGAGGGGGAAACTGCTGGTGTTGCACTTAAAACTGTTAAAAGTGCTAAACCAATATACATAAGCGTGGGCCACAAAGTATCTCTTGCCACAGCAGTAAAACTTGTCAAGCAGCTGACCCGAGCGGGGCAGCGGCTGCCTGTACCATTAAGACTCGCCCATCTGGAGGCTACAAACCTGGCCCGCCGCTTAAAAGCAGCTTCGCAATATTAGAGCTGGAAGTAAGACCACCCTGAATCCGCTCGCCAATTTTAACTATTTTTACAGAAATTCCTAATTTTTCAATGGTTTTTTTAACTAATTCTTCGATCACTGCTTGGTCGGGACCCAGGAGGATTATATCCGGCTTTAAGCGTAGGATAGTGCCCTCAATATCCAGTGGATCGCTGCCCAAATACGCTTCGTCAACGTATTTGATGCTTTTAATAACCTCAAGCCTTTGCATCTCCGGGATTACTGGTTTACGCCCCTTAAGTTTGAGTACTGTGGAATCGCGAGCTACAACAACTACTACTGTGCCGAGTTCCCTTGCCTTTTTTAGCAAGTACAGATGACCCGGGTGCACTATTTCGAAGGTGCCGCCTACCAGCACTCTAGGTGGTCTACGAGTCGGCCATTGCACGTTTGTAAAACCCAAAATGGACAAGGCGTCCAGCAGACCCTCAGCGTAGGATGAGCAAGCTACACTTGTTAATGGGTCCGTCCGCTCAAGGTAAAACTCGGCATCTCTCAGGTACCTGCTGGCTTCTTCAATCACGCGCCTTACATTACCGGCGCCGGTCTTCTCGAGACTACAGAGCACCGCCTTAAGGTTTTCTATGTACTTTTTAGCTCTCTCTGTCGCCGCTAAGTCCATACGGTTCCCCCACGCCGGGGGGTTATTGTACTAACGTATAAATAGCACCCAGAAAGTTTCACCTTCATTTAAACCTCTACCGCCGCTGGTTGACCCATCGTGTGGATATTTGCGCGCATTAGCGAAGCGACACGATTATTCCAATTAGCAAGTAGAGCTTCAGGCACGCCTGTGAGAGCTTGCAGAGTCTCCATTTCAACGGGGTTAAGGTACCCTGGCACCACCAGCGAATGGGGCGGAGGGCCCATCTCGGTCACTTCGCCTAACTTTACTACCTTTACGGTCTCGTCCGGGCTGCTAGCTCTAGCCACAGCTATAAAGGGCGTTTCATCACCTACTATACCGAGCCCCTCTCTCTTCTCGAGTAGCCATAAAATCTCGACAGCTTCGCATGCAGTCATGGCGTACCCCTTTTCAACATCTAAGTCTAATAAGAATAGTGTGTGAAGCCCCCTGCTTAGGTTTTCATAAAAGACGTAGTAGGGTGTGGACGGGAAGTAGCTTGAAGTTGGCCTTACAATGGTAACTGGCCTACCCATTTTGTATATGTGCAAGCCCGTTGAGGCAAGTATCGCGTTAATCACCGAGGGGGCTGGTAAAACGGCAACCTTTACACCCTGTTTAATTGCAGCTAGTCGTATGGCGTTGTGAGTGGTTGCCACGAACGGGTCGCCGGGGGCTAGCAGTACGACGTCCTCGCGTTTGGCGTCGTGCAAGATCTGGTTGAGCTGGTTCCCCTCCAGCTGGCTCCGGCTCAACACTTGCACGCTTTTACCTATAGCCCTTTCCAGTTCTTTAAGATTGAAGCCGGGTATCAGGCTCGTGTAAAGCTCTACATAAACTTTAGTTGACTTGCGTAACGCTTCAAGTGTACCCACGCTTATATCTCTCAAATTGTATAAACCTAAACCCGCTATGATTAGCACAACTGCTTGCTCCCACCCTTTAAGAAAAATTTTTACGCCTCCCTAATACCTGCCCTATGGCGCGGGGGTGCCCGAGCTAGGTCAAAGGGGGCGGTCCAGCAAGCGTCTGGGCCCAAACTCAGGATCCAATTGGGATGGGACCTCCGCTGGCGGAGGCCTGCCCGGGTTCGAATCCCGGCCCCCGCACCAATCCCATGCTGCACTGTTTGAATCACCTGCCAGAAAAACCGTTTCACGACTTGCAGTCCGAAGTAAAACCGCCTACTAGTCCGGCAAAGGAGGAGTTCGCCGACATCAACATTAATGTCAGAGTGGCTGCGAAACACGTACCGAGATTGCGAGCGCCGGCGTTCTTTCGGTGGCAGGGCGCAACCGAACCACTAGAAAAGAATTAAAACCGCTTTAAGCCTGCACAATCAGTCATGAGGGGGGAAGTCAAAATTTACAGAGTTTGTGGGCAAATGTTCCTGTATAGAGTAAGCGAGTGGCGTAAGTTTACAGTTGAAGTGCTAGCAACAAAGCCTGAGCACGCAGTGGAGCGCGTTCTAAGCGAACTTGGATCCCGGCACAAGATAAAAAGGAAGCACATTAGGATTGAAAAAGTGGAAGAAGCAAACGAGGATGAGGCGAAGAATGCTCTCATCAAAGAGCTCCTAAAGTTAGATAAAATAGCCATTTAGGTGAGGGTTTGTGGCGTCCGAGAGCAAGGAGGAGCTTACCGCTGAATATGCCGCGCTAGGGCAATTGGCAGAGGAGCTTAGACGAAGGATTGATTTACTCAATGTCTCGTTAAACGAGCTCACAGCAGCTAAAAGCGCTGTGGACGAGCTAGCTAATGTCAAGGAGGGAGAAGAAGTACTGGTACCCGTAGGCGCTGGCGTATACATTAAAGCAAACGTTTCGAACACGAAAATCGTTCTCGTAGCGATTGGGGCCAACATCATTGTTGAAAGGTCTTTAGACGAAGCAAAGAAGTACCTTGACCATCGGGAGCAGAAAGTGAGAGATGCTCTACAAAAAACACTGAATGACTATCAGACGGTGGTTTCGCGAATGAGGGAGCTTGAACGGGGAATAAGAGCGGTTACAAGTAGAGGTTGAGTAGCCCCTTCATAGGTAAGCGGTTTGCAGGCTGTAGGAGGTGCTGCACAGTGCTTGAAGGTCTCAGAAGAGCTCTGAGCAAGGTCGCCGAAATGCTGTCCAGAACCGATCTCTTCTCAGAGGACCTGGAGACTATTGAGAGGGAAGCCACAATGATACTCGTCGAGTGCGATGTAGCATTTGAAGCAGCCGAAGCTATAGCTAGGCTGGTCAGGGAGGAAGCGTTAGAACGGCGCGCAAAGAGTAAGCAGATAGTTGAACAGCAGCTGCTGAAGGAGGTTTTAATAAAGCTGTTTGAAAAGGCAAAGTGGTTTAATCTTGAGGAAGCGATAATCAAGGTTAGGCGGACTGGAGAACCAGTAAAGCTCCTATTTGTTGGACCTAACGGGCATGGCAAAACTACGACTATCGCGAAGCTCGGTTATAGGCTTAAAAGAGAAGGTCTCAGCGTAGTGCTTGCAGCCGCGGACACCTGGCGTGCTGGTGCTTTTGAGCAGTTGAAGCAGCATGCTAGTAACATTGGGGTTGACATTGTAGGCCACGGCTACGGAGCGGATCCGGCAGCAGTAGCCTTTGACGCTGTAGCTTACGCCCGCAAGCGTGATAAAGACGTTGTGCTGATAGATACGGCTGGCCGCCTCCAAACGGATATAGATCTAATGGAGGAGCTCAGGAAGATAGCTAGGGTTGTGAAACCGGATTTCAAAATATTTGTTGGAGACGCGTTAACTGGGAACGATGCGCTTTACCAGGCAATTACTTTCAACCAGTATGTCGGCGTTGATGGAGGCATACTTACGAAGTTTGACGCTGATGCGAAAGGCGGCGCTGCTATAAGCTTCGTGTACGCTATAGAAAAACCGATACTCTACGTAGGAACTGGGCAAAGGTATGAAGATTTACAGCCCTTTAGCGTAGACTGGTTCCTGGCTCGGATATTCGAGTAAGAACGAACATATACCAAGGTTTAGACAGGAGTGGGTGTGGAGAGGGTGAAACACCTGCTGGATATTCACCAATTGAGTGGCGAAGAATTGCTGGAGCTGCTGGAAACCGCCATAGCGTACAAAAAGCTGAGGAGAAGAGGTCTTCGACGCACTCACGAATTACAGGGCAAGAGCGTCGCAATGATTTTCGAGAAGCCGTCGACTAGAACCAGGGCCTCTTTCGCGGTGGCGGTTTACGAGATGGGTGGGCTGCCCATAGTGTACAGCCGCGAGGAGTTGCAACTGGCGCGCGGCGAGCCTATAAAGGACCTAGCTAGGGTTTTAAGCCGGTACCATGATGCGATAGCGGCTAGGGTTTACCGCCAGGAGAGTTTAGAAGAAATGGCTAGGTACTCGTCGGTCCCGGTAATAAATCTCCTGAGCGATAAATTCCACCCCTTACAGGCACTCGCCGACTGCATGACCATCATGGAGATTTTCGGAAAGCTTGAAGGTATAAAGCTAGCATTCATAGGCGATGGCCAAGACAATGTGTTTAACTCCTTAGCCATTGCCGGGCTAAAATTGGGTATGGAGGTGAGGATTGCCTGTCCACCAGAGTACAGTCCGGACGTAAGCTGGCTTGAAAAGCTCGCTGGCGAGGTAAAAGGCACCTTGGAAGTATATGAGGAACCCTCAGACGCGGTTAAAGGTGCGAATGTGATTTACACGGACGTATTTGTCAGTATGGGGCAGGAAGAAGAGAGAGAGAAAAGGCTAAAGAGCTTCCTACCCCGCTATAGAGTTTCTCCAGAGCTGATGAACCGCGCTGATGCAAACGCTGTTTTCATGCACTGCTTGCCAGCACACAGGGGAGAGGAAGTAGATGAGGTAGTAATTGAAAGCAAATGGTCAGTTGTGTTTGAGCAAGCCGAAAACCGGCTACATACCGCTAAGGCCGTATTAAGGAGATTGCTCTGCGCAGAGCACCCGATCAGTTTTTAAGCGGCTTTAACTCGGAGTGGTGTGAGCTTCATAAACGATGTTATTCGGACTCTGAGAGCCACTAAGAGAGCTGATCCGAAAGCGTATAAAGCTTCCTTGAGAGTAGTAGGGCTAGGTTTCGCCCTCCTCGGCTCCTTGGGTTATTTGTTCCAGCTGATCGGAGCTGGGTTACGGATGGCGAGATTTGCACCAGCGTCAAGCGATGTGATTACGATAGCGCTGGCAGCGGTGGCCGCAGTGACATTAGCCGCTGTACTATACTTAAGAAGGAAAGCCTCATAAGCGACACGCGGAGTTACCTCGGGAGGAGCAGGCTAAAAGGTGTGCGGATAATGGCTACCGGAAAGGCGCGTTTTTACGGTATTAGAGTTACTCAAGGTCAGGAGATATCTATGGCGCTGCTAATGGAAGAGCGGATAAAAAGCAGGGCAATGCCAATATACTCGCTAGCGATATTACCCAGCCTGAAGGGTGTCATACTAGCCGAGTCTGACGTACCTCACGCTGTGCAGAGGGCCTCGATGAATCTTAAGCATGTCAGGGGTTTAATGAGAGGTAGCATGGATTTCTCGGAGATCGAGAAATTTGTAGCTCCGAAGCCGGTTATAGAAACCATTAAGGTAAACGACGTCGTTGAAATAACTAGTGGCCCCTTCATCGGTATGAAGGGGCGCGTCTTAGAGGTCGACAAAGCTAAGGGTGAGGTTAAAGTAGAAATAACCGAAGCGGCATACCCGCTACCGGTGACGATAAGCGCTGATTACGTAAGGATTGTTAAAATTTCGGAGGAGGCGAGTGAGGGCTCGAAATGAGTGTGCACCGTGGTCTGGAAATCTTCCTAAATCAGCTCGACGAGGAAAAACTAGTAGAGAGAATAAGTAAGCCGGTCTCCGTTGATTACGAGGCGGCCTATTGGCTAAAAGCCTACGATGGTGCGAAAGCCGTGCTGATGGAAAAACCAGTAGGTTACAGCATCCCAATCGTTGGCAACGTGCTCTGCTCTCGCCGCTTTCTGTATAAAGCCTTAAAAGTTGAAAACGACATTGAGGCTTTTTTGAAGCTGCTAAAGGCGATGAGTGAACCGAGGAAGGTGAAGATGGAGGGCAACCCAGGATGCTTCAAAAGCGTGAAGGGTATAGATAGCCTACCGGTTCTTAGAAGTTACCAGGGAGAAGCGGGTAGGTACTTTACCGCTTCAATACTTGTTGCACGAGAACCCGGAGGTGAAGTGTGCAACGCGAGCATTCATAGAATGCTCGTCCTTGATAATAGGCACTTAGCAGTCCGTTTGGTTCCTCGCCACCTATACTCGATGTACATGGAAGCTAAGAAGAGAGGTGAGCACTTACCAGTAGCCGCAGTAGTTGGAGCTTCACCTGAATTTTACGTAGCAGCGGCTGCGTCGCCGCCCTATGGCGTTTTCGAGCTTGAAGTAGCGAATGCGCTAGCCGAAGGGAATATCAAGGCCTTCGACGTGGGGAACGGGTTGCCGGTGCCTTTGGACTCGGAAATAGTGATTTTGGGCAAGTTACGCGCGGATATCGAAGCTCCAGAGGGACCCTTTGTCGACGTACTGGGCACTTTAGATGCTGTTAGGAAACAACCCGTGTTTGAGGTAGATGAAGTGCTGATAAGAGAGGACGCCCTTTACTATGCAATACTGCAAGGCGGGCGTGAACATACATTGCTAATGGGCTTCCCTCGTGAAGCAGCGATATGGGATTCTGTCAGAAAGGTCGTACCCAAAGTGAATTCGGTCCGTCTGCTCGAAAGCGGCGGAGGTTGGCTAATAGCGGTAATTTCCATAACTAAGAATGTTGACGGTGATGCAAAAAACGCCTTGCTAGCTGCTTTAGCTGCACACCCCTCTCTCAAGATAGCCGTGGCTGTCGACGAGGACTTAGATGTGGATAACCCCTCAGATTTATTATGGGCTTTAGCCACCAGAATGCAGCCGGACGAGGATCTTATTATCCTGAGGGGTTGCAGGGGCTCCAGCTTAGACCCCTCTGCCGATCACTCCACTTTAACAACGTCTAAGCTGGGTATCGATGCTACTATACCCGCGACGAAGCGGAAGGAATCATTTTACCGCGCTAAAATACCTTGGCCCTCCTCCTAGCCTGAAGGCATTCCGGGTTCTAAGCTCTTCTTGGTGATCAAGCACGTAACCAGCCGTTCTACGATGAAATCCGGGTCTACCCTACCCACTCCGCTAACTCTTCTGGCCGTGACAACAGTACCCGAATCAAGGCGAGTGAATGTAAAAACATAGCTGTCGCTCCAGCGCTTCCCGAGCTTAGATTTATGCACAATCCTTATGAGAGCCTCGAGCCTCTCCCCCACCTCCTTCACGTACTCAACTTTAATTATTTTGGCATCGCCGTCACCAACGCTCTCCGACGCCGCATTAGCGTAATTAAAGCTATGCAGCGCCTCGGCTATAGCGGTAAAGCTCCAAGAGGGGCTTAAAAAGTAGCGCCTCATATAGGGATCCTATTATGGAGGGGGAATATATGCGCTGTGCTAAATGCGGTAAGCGCGCCGAGTATACCGATCCTGCTACGGGCGATGCGTTATGTGCTAGTTGCCTGAAAACTACTGTGAGAAGACGCTTCCTGAAGGGTTTGAGACGGGCAAGCCCGCGTAGGGACGATAGAATACTAATCGCCTGTAGAGCGGATGCCCAATCCCTATTCACGGTTAAAACCACGGTAGACGTAGAGAAGAATTACCCCGTAAACCTCGAGGTCATAGAGTTGGCGAAAGCACCGCTCTGCTCTGATTTGTGCGAAGAAGTGAACATCAGTTACAGATTTATCAAAACTGGTTACGAGACTTACACGGGCTTCAGGTTGGCCTTACTCAATGAAGTGAAGCAGCACGAAGACGCCCTCGTAGTCATGCCGGACGTTCTCGAAGATATAGCAGCCTATTTCCTGGGGGAGGTGCTACTAGGCGATGTAAGAGGTTTAAGCCTAGATTCAGAATTCAGAGTAGCCTACCCTTTGGCCTCCTTGAGCTATGGGACTCTGGCCTTCCTCGAACCAGAGCTTGCCGGCAGGTTCTCAAGTCTTTACTTAAACTCCCGTGCCAAGGTATTGCTGGAGGAGCTTGATAAGCACCACCTAACCCTGTCCTTCTCGAGCGCGAAGATGTTCTTTAAGTTGATTGGTATCCTGCGGAGGGCGCAGGTGCGGGAGTAATCTTAAAAAGGCGTAAGATATATAAGCCCAGGATGTGAATACTTCATGCGCCGCGACCCCCGGCGGCTCACCCGGATAAGGGGGAGGCGGGTCCTCCACCAATGAAGAGGTGGCCTCCGGTCGCGGCAACAGGGTGCGGGCCCAAGCAAACCAAACCCCTTGGCGAGGGGGGTTTGGACGCTTGGGTCTAAGTAAGTTCGGCGCGGCGCTCAAGAGGCTAGGCTCCTCCGCCAGGCCGTGACTCCGGTTGATCCTGCCGGACCCGACTGCTATCGGGGTGGGGCTGAGCCATGCGAGTCAGGGCCTCGGGTCACGGCGAGGCCCGGCGGACGGCTCAGTAACGCGTGGCTAACCTACCCTCGGGAGGGGGATATCCCCGGGAAACTGGGGGTAATACCCCATAGGTGCAGGCTCCTGGAATGGGCCTGCGCCGAAAGGGATACAGTGCCATACCCACTGTATCCGCCCGAGGATGGGGCTGCGTCCCATCATGGTAGTTGGCGGGGTAACGGCCCGCCAAGCCGAAGACGGGTAGGGGCCGTGAGAGCGGGAGCCCCGAGATGGGCACTGAGACAAGGGCCCAGGCCCTACGGGGTGCAGCAGGCGCGAAACCTCCGCAATGCGGGTAACCGTGACGGGGTCACCCCGAGTGCCACCCGATGAGGGTGGCTTTTCTCCGGTCTAAACAGCCGGAGGAATAAGCGGGGGGCAAGTCTGGTGTCAGCCGCCGCGGTAATACCAGCCCCGCGAGTGGTCGGGACGTTTATTGGGCCTAAAGCGTCCGTAGCCGGCCCGACAAGTCCCTCCTTAAAGCTCACGGCTCAACCGTGAGAGCGGAGGGATACTGTCGGGCTAGGGGGCGGGAGAGGCCGGGGGTACTCCCGGGGTAGGGGCGAAATCCGTAAATCCCGGGAGGACCACCAGTGGCGAAGGCGCCCGGCTGGAACGCGCCCGACGGTGAGGGACGAAAGCTGGGGGAGCAAAGGGGATTAGATACCCCCGTAGTCCCAGCTGTAAACGATGCGGGCTAGGTGTTGGGCGGGCTTCGAGCCCGCCCAGTGCCGTAGGGAAGCCGTTAAGCCCGCCGCCTGGGGAGTACGGCCGCAAGGCTGAAACTTAAAGGAATTGGCGGGGGAGCACCACAAGGGGTGAAGCTTGCGGTTTAATTGGAGTCAACGCCGGAAACCTTACCCGGGGCGACAGCAGGATGAAGGCCAGGCTAATGACCTTGCCAGACAAGCTGAGAGGAGGTGCATGGCCGTCGCCGGCTCGTGCCGCGAGGTGTCCGGTTAAGTCCGGTAACGAGCGAGACCCCCGCCTCCAGTTGCCATCCGGCTCCGGAAGGAGCTGGAGCACTCTGGAGGGACTGCCGGCGTTAAGCCGGAGGAAGGAGGGGGCTACGGCAGGTCAGTATGCCCCGAAACCCCGGGGCCACACGCGAGCTGCAATGGCGGGGACAGCGGGTACCGACCCCGAAAGGGGAAGGTAATCCCTTAAACCCCGCCTCAGTAGGAATCGAGGGCTGCAACTCGCCCTCGTGAACGTGGAATCCCTAGTAACCGCGTGTCACCAACGCGCGGTGAATACGTCCCTGCTCCTTGCACACACCGCCCGTCGCTCCACCCGAGTCGAGACTCGGTGAGGCCCAGCTCCGAAAGGGGTTGGGTCGACCCGAGTCTCGGCAAGGGGGGAGAAGTCGTAACAAGGTGGCCGTAGGGGAACCTGCGGCCGGATCACCTCCTTCCTAGTTCCTGGCATCTTGAGCGCCGCGCCGGACTATTTTCACTAAATGCAACCCGAAAGGTACAACCTTTCGGGTGAAGGGCTGAGCGATCCGGCTACGACCGGATCGCTGTGAGCGCCGCGCATAGGTCAGCGGTCACGCAGATCGGGTTTGCATCGGCAAGGTTAGCGCAGCTAAGCCGCTCGGTGGATGGCTTGGCTCGGGCGCTGAGGAAGGGCGTGGCAAGCTGCGATAAGCCCCGGGTAGGCGCACGCAGCCGTAGATCCGGGGATCCCCGAATGGGACTTCCTGTCGCGGGCGAATAGCCTGCGGCGCTCGGGAAACCGCGTAGGCGGGAGTACCGAGTGGGAACCCCCCGAACGGAAGCATCTTAGTAGGGGGAGGAGAAGAAACCAATATGGGATCCCCTGAGTAGGGGCGACCGAAAGGGGGAGAGCCCAAACCGAACCCGCGGGCGAAAGCTCGTGGGGATGTGGGGTTGCAGGACGCTCGTCTATGACCCCCTGCTGGGGAAGCCGAAGTGGGCTGGAAAGCCCCACCGTAGAGGGTGACAGTCCCGTAGGCATAACCCAGCGAGGGGAGACAGGCGCTCCTGAGTACCACGGCTTGGTTTTGCCGTGGGAAGCTGGGGGGCACCGACCTCCAAGGCTAAATACGTCCCGAGACCGATAGCGAACTAAGTACCGTGAGGGAAAGCTGAAAAGAACCCCGGAAGGGGGGTGAAAAGAGCCTGAAACCGAGCGGCGACAAGTGGCGTGGCTCGAAAGGGGTGACCCTCCCTGAAGGAAACTCGGGTGACCGAGGAGTACGAAGGGAGGTGACCGGGGTCGCGCCTTGCGTCTGGAATCACGAGCCGGGGAGTTCACGGGCGTGGCGAGCTTAAGGGGTTAGAGCCCCGAAGGCTCAGGGAAACCGACATGCCCGCAGCCGGTCATCCGGCGAGGGGCGGGGTCCGAAAAGGGCCCGGAGTCACGCCTGTGAGACCAGAAACCGAGCGATCTAGGCCGGGGCAGGGCGAAGCCGGGCGAAAGCCCGGTGGAGGCCCGAAGGGGTTCTGACGTGCAATTCGTTCCCATGACCTCGGCCTAGGGGCAAAAGACCAATCAAGCTCGGTGATAGCTGGTTCCCCCCGAAGCGGGTCTCAGCCCGGCCTGCCCGGAGGTGACCGGTGGGGTAGAGTACTGATAGGGGGGCGAGGGGCCGATGAGGCCCCACCTCCCTTTCAAACTCCGAACCCGCCGGTACCGTAGAAGGGCGGAGACGGGCCTCCGGGATAAGCCTGGAGGCCGAGAGGGGAACAACCCAGACCGGGGTTAAGGCCCCTAAGTGCCGGCTAAGTGTTACCGGAAGGGCGTCCCCCGCCTTAGACAGCGGGGCCGTAGGCTTAGAAGCAGCCATCGGCTAAGAAGTGCGTAACAGCTTACCCGCCGAGGCGGGGGGCCCCGAAGATGGCCGGGACTAAGCCGGCCGCCGAGACCCCGGGGCACGGGCCTATGGTCCGTGATCCGGTAGGGGGGCGTCGGGGTGGGCTGGAAGCCGGGTCGTGAGATCCGGTGGACCCGCTCCGAACGAAAATCCCGGCGGTAGTAACAGCAAAGAGGGGTGAGAATCCCCTCCGCCGAAAGGGCCAGGGTTCCCCAGCGACGATCGTCGGCTGGGGGTTAGCCGGTCCTAAGGTGGGGCGTAACTCGCTCCCACCGAAAGGGAAACGGGTTAATATTCCCGTGCCGTGGAGGTACGTTCGCGGCAACGCAAGCCCGGCTCCTGACGCTTCGGGATAGGGAGAGCGGGGCCGTCGCCCCGCCCAACTGCTGAAGCCCGGGGAGTGCCGTCAAGGCGAGAACCGGGTGAAGGCAGGACGGGCCTGCCGTTAGGCGGGTTCTCCCGAGTCCTGGAGCCAGTGAAAAGGGAGCCGGGAAGGAGCCTCCACGACCGTACCGAGAACCGACACAGGTGCCCCTGGGTGTGAAGCCCAAGGCGTGTCGGGGTAACCCGGGCTAGGGAACTCGGCAAATTGGCCCCGTAACTTCGGGAGAAGGGGTGCCTGCGGTCTTAGGGCCCGCCCCTGGGACCGCAGGTCGCAGTGACAAGGGGGACCCGACTGTTTAATAAAAACATAGGTCCCCGCAAGCCCGAAAGGGTGTGTACGGGGGCTGAATCCTGGCCACTGGCGGTACGTGAACCCCGGGTCCAACCGGGCGAAGCGCCGCCGAAGGCCGGGAGTAACTCTGACTCTCTTAAGGTAGCCAAATGCCTTGCCGGGTAAGTTCCGGCGCGCATGAATGGATCAACGAGGTCCCCGCTGTCCCAGCCCGGGACCCGGTGAACCCGCAACCTGGTGCACAGTCCAGGTACCCCCGATGGGGCGAGAAGCCCCCGTGGAGCTTCACCGCAGCCTGTCGTTGGGGTGTAGCTGTGGGTGCGTAGTGTAGGCGGGAGCGATGAAACACCTCTCCTGGGAGGTGTGAATGCGCCGGTGAAACACCGCCCACTCGCGGCTACGCCCCTAACCCGGGGCCACCCGGGGACAGCGGCAGGTGGGCGGTTTGGCTGGGGCGGCACACCCCTGAAAAGATATCAGGGGTGCCCAAAGCTCGGCTCAGGCGGGTCAGAACCCCGCCGTAGAGGGCAAGGCCAAATGCCGGGCTGACTGCGCCCTTGAGCGCAAGGGGCGCAGGGGGGAAACCCGGGCCTAGCGAACGCTCGTGCCCCCTTCGGTGGGGGCCGGGCATGACAGAAAAGTTACCCCGGGAGTAACCGGCTCGTCGCGGGCGAGAGTTCACATCGACCCCGCGGTTTGGTACCCAGACGTCGTCTCTTCCCAGCTTGGCGGTGCAGCAGCCGCCAAGAGTGGGGCTGCTCGCCCATTAAAGGGGAACGTGAGATGGGTTTAGACCGTCGCGAGACAGGTCGGACTCTACCTGTCGGGGGTGCTGGCCGCCTGAGGGGAAGGTCCGCTCAGTACGAGAGGAACGGCGGGCCGCGGCCTCTAGTCTACCGGCCGTCTGACAAGGCGAGCCGGGCAGCCACGCCGCAAGGGATAACCGCTGAAAGCATCTAAGCGGGAAGCCCTCCCCGAGACGAGGCGGCCGCTCTTGGCCGTGGAGCTCGGCGACGGGCTCTGTGGCCAAGACGAGGGCTCCCGTAGAAGACGGGGTTGATGGGGCGGCAGTGTAAGCGCCGAGGGTTTCCGAGGCGCGAGCTGGCCGCTCCCAATAGCCCGAGTGCGCTAACCGAGTCGATGCAAGCCCGAGCGTAATGGGTTGCTGATCTATGCGCGGCGCCTTTCCCCCCTTTAGTGATGTAACTTAGTTAAGGTTCCATCTTAATGTAAGGTATCTGTGGCGAATTCTAGTTTGCTAAGAAGCTACAAGGTGCTGAAGCTTTACTCGCTACTGCTTTTACACGTAAGGTTGCTGGCCTTTGTTTTATTTCTCTCGGGTCTTGGCATCATTTTAAGCGTGCTACCCCCCTTGCAACTGGAGCCGTCGTTGATGAAGGTATTGGTAAGGGAGAATGTTGGCGCGCTCTTCTTTAACTCGCTACTTCTACTGGCTTAATATCGTGTCGATTGTCATCGGAGCTTTAGGAGGGTATTACCGGGCGCTTCTGAGCGGCAAGGTAGCTCTTGAATTGAGAACAGGGTTTTCGGGAAAACTTTGGAGTTAGGTGTAGAGTTTTACGAGGAGGCACCAGTCGGCGGTGTAGCTACTAGGATTTACGGCTACGTTGACAGGATACAGCGTTTCAAGTCGATAGCTTCGAGAACATTATTATGGAACTCCCTAAGGCTCGCCTTTATGCTAGCAGTAATGCTCGCATTCAACGCTAAGCTGTCACTGACGCCTCCAGCCCCCTTTTACGTGTGGGGCCTAGTATGTTACCAGCCGCGGGTTAGAATGCTCTTCACTAAAAGGTGGTCGAGGGTTCCAAGAATGTCGGCCTACATAACGTCAACGCTCAACTCCGTCTTATTAGTTAAACTAACTGGAAAAGAGAAAGTTGAAAGTAAGCGTTTTGAAAATTTAGCAGAAGATATTTTTAGAACTGAAATAGAAACAGCTAAATATAATTTATTGGTTTTCCCTTGGCTAAATTTGCTGTTAGCTTTAGCCTCAGTTAACGTGATGTACCTTGGTGGCTTAATGGTGCTGCACGGGGAGTTGAGCGTAGGAACATTGATGGCCTTTTTGGCTTATGTATGGCAGGTGTACGCGCCGGTCCAGGCACTCACGGGCGCAATACCGCAGCTAGCAGAAGCAGAGGCCGCTTATGAGAAGCTTAGCGAGCTTCTGGGGCCTCGTCCAGAGTGGCTGAGGCACCCGACTCGGTAGAGTTGGAGGTAGAGGGTAGAGTTGACGCTGTGAACCCGTGGTTCGGGTATTCAGCGGAAAGGCCGATACTTAGGGGGGTGAATCTCTCGGTAGAGCCGGGGGATGTTGTAGGTATCGTTGGCCCCAACAGAGCGGGTAAAACGACGCTGGTTCGCGTGCTTGCCAGGCTTTACGATCCAGCCAAGGGTACCGTTATGCTCGATGGAGTTGATATGCGGAGGATTAAGTTAAGCTGCTTAGGACTCAGCGTGTTGCTAATACCTCAGGAGCCTATGCTGCTTCCAGGCAGTGTAGCTTGCAACATATCCTATGGCGTCGAGAACCCTGACCCTTTAGCGCTTCTCTACGCCGCGTGGTTGTGCGGGGCGCACCGCTTTGTAGTGGAACTCCCGCTAGCCTACGACAGCGACATTGGGGAGCAAGGTAGAGCTCTTTCGGGTGGGCAACGCCAGCTTATCTGCTTAGCTAGAGCTCCTCTCCTCAAGCCTAAGGTGCTGCTCCTCGACGAAGCCACTAGCAACGTACACGTAGAGCTGGAGGAGGTAATAATGACGCGTTTGCTAGGCTACCTAAAGGATACAACAGTTATAGCGATCTCCTACAGACCTACGCTCAACAAGTTCGTGAAGAGAGTTGTAGTAATGAGTGACGGCAGGGTGCTGAACGAGATTAAGGGGTCTCGACGGCAGGCCCCCGATGCCGCCAATACCAAGGATCATTGAAGGGAGCGATGTGAAGATAGTGGATCGCGGCGCTTGGCTTGAAGCCCGTGTCAAGGGGCGCGTACTGGACGAGTTGCGTGCAAGGCTTCCTTTCCCCCTTGACTTACCCGCGGCTCCTCGTGCTTTACAGGGATCCAGACGACATGCTAATAGTCGACGACTGGACGAAGTTCGATTCGGAGTCTAAGAGGGCTGTGCTCAAGCACATAGCGCGGGAGCACGAGTTAGTGCCGGCCAAGCTTCACGAAGTTGTACCGCTCGGCGGCAGGGGTAGGGGGCTCTATTCTTAAACGTGGTGCTTGAAAGCGAAGGGGGCGGGGTAGAGGTCTCGATATCGTCCAGCAGCCTCCTTTCATTTAACAAAAACCTGCTGATCGTAACTCCAACCAGGGTGTACATAGCGGATTTAGAGTCATCCAACAGCAGAGCGATTGGCAGCGCCTATGCGCTCTCGGCCGAGCCGCCCAATCCCTTCGGGCACTACG
>CALHPJ010000018.1 GCA_938036345.1 uncultured Thermofilaceae archaeon
GGTGATAGGCTTTACCACAGGCCTACGGAGCTGAGCGGTGGTCAGCAGCAGAGGGTAGCTATAGCCCGCGCCCTAGCAAACGACCCCGCCATCATCCTAGCGGACGAGCCAACCGGAAACCTCGACCTCCAAACAGGGCTCGAGATTATCAACCTAATGAGGCAACTCAACAAGGAGAGGGGGGCAACTATAGTTACAGCCACTCACGATTTAAAAATGATTGACGTGAGTGATAGGATTATTTACCTTAGGGACGGAAAAGTTGAGAGGATTGAGACGAGAGCTGAAATAGCTGTAGAGGCCGAAGAATATTAGTCAATAAGCCCCTTAAAAATAAGGGGAAATATTTTACTAGTGAATTCATCCAAGCTTATCTCAACTTCCTGAAGGTTATTACCAGCGAGTTTCATCGCCAAAAGGTGTATACAAGAATCGGAGATCCTCTTTGCAAACACGTCGAAAAGATAGCTAGGGCAGCTGCAGAATTTCCCGGGAACGGTGACATAGAGTGCATCGAATCTCCTGGAGTACGCTGCGTAAATAGTAAGGTTCGCATCTTCAACGATGAATTTGACCAATTTCTTCTCCGATATCAGCTTCAGCGCTCTCCGTCGCGCCATTAAAGCTCGCCCTGGTAAACTCCGCTGTACCCCCTTTCTAGGGGGTTACTCACTTCCATGAATACCAACTGCACAATACGAGCGTTTTTCTCAAGTACGATGCCAGCACTGTTGTAAACCACTAGGAGCGCTTTGCTCCTGCCCCTATAGCCGGGGTCCCAGACGGCGGTTTCCACTGTGGCACCGCTGCGCAGGAGACTTGATCTAGGTTTAGCTATTGCCACAATGTTGCGTGGTAGGCATAGCTCTTCGTTGAAAACCACTAGGTATGCGCCTGGGGGTAGAAATACTGACTCATTCTCATCGAAAGGCAGCAGTTCTGTCTCTGAAACTCTACGTTTAACGTTACTAAAATCGATTTGACCGGGCGTTTTAAACTTCCTAACCTCCCTAAGAGTTAAATCGAAACCCGCCGCCTGGAGTTGAACATCCAAATCTATCCAACCAGATATTAAGGGAGGATTTTGTCCTATAAGTCTAAGTATGTCGGTCGTGCTTAATACCATGGGATACCAAAGTACGGTGCCCGTAAAAACTGTCGCTGAAAATTCTATGGAAGTAGCCTTTGACGGTCTCTAGGGAACAGGACAACCTCCCTAATGTTCTGGGACTGTGTAATTACCATAACTAGCCTATCGAGTCCTAAACCGAACCCTCCGTGAGGAGGCATCCCATACTTGAAAGCTTTAAGGTAAAAGGAGAAATCGTCTGGATTAAGGCCTTTAATTCTGATGTTTTCGACTAGTTCATTGTACCTATGCTCGCGCTGCCCTCCTGAAGCCAGCTCTAGCCCTTTATAGTCTAGATCGAATGCTGCACTGAGCTTTCCTTTTCTCATTATGTAAAAGGGTTTGGCGTCCCAAGGGTAGTTCACGATAAAGTAGGCATCATAACCCTCTTTTAGCATGAATTCGCCTATTGCTTTTTCCTCTGTGCTACCTAAGTCCTGCCCCCAGTCTATCTCAAACCCTAAGCTTTTGAGTATTTCGAGAGCTTCGCTATAATCTAAATGCTTAAAGGGCCTTCTCGGCTCGCTGAGCTTCACCCCTAGCGCATCCAGCTCGCGAGATGCGACCTCTTTAACTCTTGCAAAAACGTGTGCTATAAGCCCCTCGAGAATACCCATGATTTCCTCCACGCTATCTATAAAACCCATTTCAACGTCAATGCCCCAGCTCTCGTTGAGATGCCTTATTGTGCTGTGGGGCTCGGCTCTGAAGTAGGGCGTTAGCTCGTAGACCCGTGAAATTCCACACATCAGCATTTGCTTGTAAAGTTGAGGACTTTGGGATAGGAACGCTCTCCTCCCAAAGTAATCGAGCTGGAAGAGAGTGGCCCCTCCTTCGGCGCCGGCCCCGCAAATCTTGGGTGTATGCACTTCAAGGAAACCGTTGGATTCCAGGTATTCACGCGCCGCGCTCGCCACAATCGCCCTAATTCTAAAAATCGCGCGCTGTTTGGCCATCCTGAGAGCGACGTAGCGGTGTTCTATTATTGTGTCAAGCAAGGCTGGAGTGGTGCCCGCGGGGTCCAATGGAAGTAGGTCTATTGGCTCAGCTAAAACCTCTAGGTTTGTAGCATGTACTTCGAGCCCCCTCTTACTGACCTGTACTTCAGGTATTGTTCCTCTGATCGTGATAGCAGACCCAGTTTTAATCTTAGATGCTCGCTGCCAAACTTCGGGATTTCTGCTTTTCTTAACTACTACTGTGTAGATATCGAGCGAACCACCGTCGATCACCTCTAGGAAAACTATGCCTCCGACAGCCCTGATCGAGTTCACCCACCCTGAGAGCTTTACGCTCTGAGCGCTCATCTTGTAACCCTCTACAACTGAATTTATGAACTTGCGCCAGCTGCCCGAAAGAGCTTTTTACTCCCAAAGTACAATTGAGGCGTGATAGATTTCGCCGAACATGCAAAGCTGGTCTCTCACAAAATAGTTGCTGAAAGTGGCCTTAACGCTGTGATAATAATGGGTGCTTCAAACATCTTCTACGTCACTGGCTCTGATGCCCCGGCGGCAGCTATTGTTTATGAGGGTGGAGGTGTGGTAGCTCTCGCTACGAGACTCGAATACCTACGTGCTTCGATGGAGATTCGGGTCGGTGAGCTCTACACATATGCTAAGCACAACGATTTTGCCGAGCATGAGAGGGTTCTGGGAGGGGATCTATACGAAGCGGTTAGGGCGCTTATACCATCCCCCGGGGATGGAAAGATTGGATTGATCGGTGTTGCCGCGAATTCTCGCCAGCTGTGGGAAGAAAAAATGGGGACTAAGCTTGTTGATGTAACTAGCGAGTTTACAAAACTGCGGCGGGCAAAAGACGAGGCGGAGTTGAATGCTATTAAGCAAGCTATCCAGTTAGCTGAGCAAGCAATGAGGAGGGCCGTGGATGCCCTTGAGAAGGGGGTTACGGAGTCAGATATTGCGGCTGAGATACTAGGCTCCATAGTGCGTAACGGAGCCCAACCGGCGTTCCATCCTATAGTTGCTTTCGGAGAACACGCAGCCCAGCCTCATGCCAAACCGACTCTCCGATCGCTTCAAGTGGGCGACCTGGTCAAGATTGACTTGGGCGCGAAAGTAGAGGGCTACTGTTCCGATGTTACCAGAACTTTCGCTTTCGGGAAAGCATCGGAACAGCAGCGTAAGCTCTTCAGGGCGGTTGCAAGGGCCCAAGAGACAGCACTGGAGTGCATTAGCGTAGGAGTTAAAGCCAGCGACGTACACTCGAAAGCCTACGAGGTTCTTAAAGAGGAGGGAGTATCGAAATACTTCAATCACGGTTTAGGTCACGGAGTAGGGATCGATGTACACGAGGAGCCCTACCTAAGCATGGAAAGCACTACCACCTTAGCTCGGGACGATGTTCTGACTGTTGAGCCAGGGGTTTATCTGCCGGGTTACGGCGGTATACGTATCGAGGACATGGTGCTAATTACCGATAAAGGGCCTGAGGTGCTCACAAGATTTCCTAAAGAACTTTCCCTTTAGTGCGATGAAAGTGAACCCTTTCAAGCAAGGGTTTAGGTGCTTAGGGATAGCAGAGAGCTTCATCCGTTCGGCACCCAAGTCCATTCTGTGCGGAGTAGTTATGCGGAGGGATCTCGTTATCGACGGGATAGCCTTCTCAACAGTTACCGTAGGAGGTCTAGACGCGACCGACGGCGTTCTCCAAATATATAGAGAACTGGACCGCAAGGACGTAAATTGCATCCTGCTCAACGGCTGCGTAATATCCTGGTTTAACGTTGTGGATTTAAGGCGAGTTCACGAGGAGACGCGCGTTCCGCTGATAAGCCTAACTTACGAGGAATCTGAGGGGTTAGAGCGATACATAGAGAGGTACTTTAAGGAGGATAAGGAAAAAAGGATGGAACTCTATAAAAGCCTAGGGCCTCGTGAAGCTCTGTACATTAGGAGGACCGGCGCCAGAGTGTTCGTGAGGTACTACGGGCTCTCTAGGCGGGAAGTCGAGGCAATTTTGAACGCGTTTACGACGCACGGCCGAGTCCCTGAACCCCTAAGGGTAGCGAACTTAGCGGCAAGGGCGTGCCTACACCGCCTGCAACGAATGGGTAGCATTGGCGCAAACTAAATAGCTTAGCGCGCAGACTGCTACCTGTGCTAAACCTTCCCCGTACAATCGAATGGATTAACGGAAAAGTCAGGCTTATTAACCAACTGGAGCTTCCACACAAACTTGAATACATAGAGACTGACGACTGGCTAAGACTTGTCGAGACTATAAGGAAAATGGAGATAAGAGGGGCACCAGCCATAGGCGTGGCTGCAGCGTTCTCTATGGCTTTAGCCGCGCAGCGCATAAAGGCTAGAGCGCTCAACGAAGCTCTCAATGAGCTGGCTAAATGCGCCGAGGTGATCAAAGCTACGCGACCCACGGCGGTCAACCTGGCTTGGGCCGTTGACAGGGTTTTAACTGCAGCAAGAACGGCCACTAGCCTTGACGAACTCAAGGAGAAAACCCTGGAGGCTGCGTTGAAAGTCCAGCAAATGGATGAGGAAGCCAATAGGAAAATTGGGGAACTGGGTGAGAAATTAATCGACGACGGCGACACGGTGATGACCGTTTGCAACGCTGGGTCTTTAGCTACCAGCTATTATGGGACTGCTACTGCTCCAATCTACTTAGCGCACGAGAGAGGTAAAAGAGTGAGTGTAATAGCTCTTGAAACTCGCCCTTATTTGCAAGGAGCCCGGCTAACCGCCTGGGAGTTAAGCAGGGCCGGTATAAATGTCAAAGTAATCACTGATAACGCGATCGGCATAGTTCTGCAGAAGCATCACATAGACCTCATCATTACGGGAGCCGACCGTATAACTAGGAAAGGCTATGTTGCGAATAAGGTGGGGACCTATCCGCTCGCATTGCTGGCTAAGGAGCATTCAGTCCCATTCTACGTAGCAGCTCCGACAAGCACTTTCGACTTATCGATCGAGACGGGTGAGGAAATACCAATTGAGGAAAGACCAAGCGATGAAGTTGTCTATATATTCGGGAGGAGGATCACGCCTGAGGGCGTCGAGGCGATATACTACGCCTTCGATGTAACTCCGCCAAAGCTTATAAGCGGCATCATAACTGAAAAAGGAATAATTTATCCTCCTTACGAGAAAAGCATCAGGCATCTATTTTCTGTTTGATATGCCCCTTGCTGCGTAAAAATAACTTTATTTTACGGTTATAATTAAATTAATGGAAAACGAGATGATGGAATACCTGGTAGCTTTACTTTACTCTCAAGCAATAAATATGATGGAAACTTTCGTCTGGGTGGGCAAGCCCTGGAAGCTTAAACCCCCCTTCCCTCTTACCGCTCACGAAGTCGAGGATGACGGCTACCATCTACTATTATCGGTTCTCTACGTCGCCCCCTATTTGATCCTGTACCTCAACCAACTTTTACTGATAGTAGAGCTTTCTTTAATCACTTGGTTATTGAATGACGTGACGTGGCATTTCTGGTCTGTAAGCCCCCGGTACCATTTAGAATGGATCCGCTTTTACTTCAACCCTCGTGGGGATCAAGTTGTCTGGTACGCTCGGTTCTTAGTTGCTAAGGTCGCAGTTACGCCCAGGCGCATGTTCACTGTAACTGTGGCTAGAATCTGCACGGCTGCAGCTATGCGGGTGCTAGTTCATCTTGTATCATAGCGCCGGTCCACCTGCCGCGGTGTCCTCACCTGTCTGGGTGGGGGCAAGTTACCCTTATATTTCATCCCGGCTATATCTGACATGAGGCAGCTGTTAAAAAGTTTGCGAGGTGGCGAAGTTGGCGGGCCCCTTTGTCGTGAAGGTGAAGAGCCTCAGGGATCTAGTAAACGTAGCGGTAGCGGTTCAGATCCCTATAGTACATCGTATCGAGCTAGGGGATAAAAACATATATTATGTTCCCTTTCCTCTCTACGATTCCCACACAATATACTACTACGAAACAGATAACACCGTGAAAGGCAAGTACATTGTAATGAACCGGTTCTCTGGAGACGTCCACCTATACAATGAGTTCACCAATGACAGCAAGAGCATTATAATACCAATAATCGAGGTCGCTGAGCAAAATGTACTACCGAAGCAGATAACATCATTGGGGGGAAGCGAGAAGAAGAAAAAAGCAAAGGCTAAGCATAAGGCTTGATGAATAGACAGCATGCTAACTGGCCAGCTACGTTGCGCAGCTCCCTCGTTCACAGGCTAAAGATTCCTTCTTAACCCCGAGAACGAGACCTCACTCTATCTATCTCCTCCGCGTGTTAGAAGTATGCTTCAATGCCACTTTTGGTCAGGTCAACTAAAGTTATGGTTTTTACTGCTGGAACTGCCACATTATAGACACGTGTGCCGCCGAGGTAGACTGTTGTTCTCTTGCTATTGTGCGCGTGTCCATGGAAAACCCCCCAGGTTTTCGTCCTCATGATAACTGAAGTTAGCTTTCGGGATCCCATTTCCCTCCAAATCCCGGGGTTCTCCCCCTCCAACGTTCCACAAATGGGCGCATAATGGGTCAGCAGCAAAGTATACTGTGATTTTTGCTTAGCCTCTACGAGCATTTTTTCAAGCATATTAAGGCGATTCTCGTAAATTTTACCGATACCGGGGATGTTTTTCTCCTGCCACCTAGTTGGGCGATCTAAAACTCCACGGGTGCCGACAACGGCTATTGAGAAACCCGATATTTCTATAGATACTTCTTCGTCATCCAGCCAAGTAACATCGCTGCAAATAGCTTTAATTTCTTCTTTTCGTTCATCATATTCTTCGTTACCGAAAATACCTATAATTTCCCCCTTGTACGCTTCCCTTAAAGTATCTACAACCAGCCTGCACTGTTTGGAATCCCCTTTATCGGTTAAGTCCCCTGCTAGGAGCAATAAGGCAGCGTTTTTGAGAAGATGTAGTGATGCTTTAACTAAACCTAGGTAGCGAAATCCATGCACGTCGCTGAGTGCGGCTATTGCTACCACGGATTCGCGTTAGCGAGTAGAACATTTAAATTCTACGGAGTAATATCCATTTTACTTTACTCTATCTAAGATGCCTGCTTAACGCGGCAAGTCCTTAGTGCCGGGTTCGGACCATGTTAGTTGAGAGCGACGAGATTCGTAACGCCCGCATACGATATAGGGGAGCAAATCGAAATGAAGGGCGGAAGTTTCGCTCTACATAATAGGTGGGATATACCCTAGTCTCCAAACTCACATGTGCAGCAGCTTGAGAAACTCACAAAAACGGAGAGCCTTATAGTGGCCGCTTATTTGTCGAGGCAGCCCCCTCCCAAAGCTAAGGATTTAGCCGCTGAGTTGGGTGTCTCTATAAAAACTGTGTACAAGGCTCTCTACAAATACCGTAAACTTCGCCAGGAGAATGAATTCAAAGAGTCGAATGAAGCCTCCGGCTATTCTTCCGGATTCGACGCCGCTCCAAGTTTGCAGGCCAACGAAATTCACGACCTTAACGGGCTACTCGAGGCCGTTTTCGAGTTAAAGCAATCTATCGATCGCCTTAATGCCACGCTAAATAAAATCTTGAACATGCTGACAGAGAGAGAAGCATTTCCCCCTCAGCTCAAGTTACCCGCAGAAGAGCCTGACGAACTCCCTGTTTTTATTAAGGACAATCCGTGGCTAGAGATAATTCGTTCGCGCGCTTAACACGTCAGAATCGAATCTGTGAACGCTTAGCTAGTGCTCGTAGAACAGTTTTCCGGAATAATGCTTGAAGTGCCCTGTGAAAGGGGTCCTCAAAGGACAGCTCGAATACCTCTAGCGGGTTCAATGCGTAGAGAAGCTCTCTAAGACTTCTCCCAGCCCTAACTGCAGAATAGAGGAAGCCTATCAGCGCAGCTTTTTCTAAACCTGTCATCAGTTGTACGCCGAGCAGTCTTCCCCCCCGCGAAGCTACCATTTTCAAACTCGTGTCGCTCCAGCCCCTCCAACCCTTAACCTTTGTCACGGAAACGCGTATCCCTAAGCTCTCGGCCTCCTCCTGCAGTATGCCGAGTGAAGCATAAAGCCTGCTCCCCAGCTGAGCGATAAAAAAGCGTTTTACGTTCACCGGTTTCAAACCCATTAGATCTAAGAAGCAGGATTGTGCTTGCAGCATTGCTTCCCCCTCGCATGCTACATCGAGCTCATACCCTTTTTGACCCACAATCCTAGTGGCACAGCCGATTGCTTTAACTCCTGGGACTCCCACGACGTTGCAGTAACGATCAACTACTATGCGGGGACCCTCCTTCAAGCTGAGCCACGTGGGTTGCTGGGCTTTTCCCCAGGCATAGCTTACTAGAAGCGATTTATCATCAATTTTATCCAAACTATCTATTAACCTAACTCCGCAATCAGTCAAATCCTTTAAGATCCATTCCAATGTATCATTATCAAATATTTTTATATTTTTATCCAAATAGAAGAATAATTGTTTAAAACCGGCTTTTAGCAACGCGTCGATAAGAGGTAGAGCTGCCATGCTACCTACGATAGCTACCTTCTCCCCAGCGTGTAGTAATTCTCTTAGCAGCTTAGCAGATTCCGGATTTTTTAAATTCAAGCATCTTCGAGTTCCCACTTCGGGTTCAGGCCAAGTAGATATCAAAAGAGTGCCCTGGCGGCTCTCTCCATTAGCAGTGAACTCACCGGGTCTAGTCACTACTATATCCCGAAGGTTTACTATTTCAGCCAAGTCGCTTAAAGTTAAAAGGTCAACGCTAATTAACTGGGGGGAGGCTGCTAAGCCGACGGCGTAATAAGGTAGTAGAGAGTACGAGAAGCCAGGATACTCGCTAGTTTTTACTAGTAACACCCTGTCTTTCCTCGAAACTTTCCTGTAGTTGTGAGCTACCATGCAGGCGCTTAGATCGTCGCCTAAAATGACCAAGGTCATCCGAGCCCACCTATTAATTCAATAGAAGTATATATTAAGTGGAGTGGGGGAGAGAGCGACATGGGCTTATGCCTGGTGTGCAGATAGGTATCGTGGGGAAACCCAATGTCGGTAAAAGCACTTTTTTCGCTGCGGCTACGCTGCACGATGTAAAAATCGCCCCTTATCCGTTTACCACAATAGAACCTAATGTTGGCATCGGATACGTCAGGTTTAAGTGCGTGTGCAAAGAGCTTGGGGTTAAAGATAATCCCCGCAACTCGTTATGCATTGAGGGATGGAGGTTTGCCCCTATCGAGCTAGTAGACGTGGCGGGGTTAGTACCCGAAGCATGGAAAGGTAGGGGATTGGGTAATAGGTTCCTCGACCACCTTCGGAGGGCGGGCGCTCTAATACACGTAGTCGACGCGGCCGGCTCGACCGACTCTGAGGGCAGACCTGTAGAACAAGGCTCCCACGATCCTCTCGCAGACATAGAGTTTCTGGAAAGGGAATTGGATATGTGGATTTTTGGTATGCTAGAGAAGGACTGGAAGCGCTTTGCCATGACTGTGGAGGCGATGGGCTCTAAATTGGATAAAGAGCTTTACAAAAGGCTCAGCGGCCTCAGCGTTAGTGAAGAGTCTATTTCGGAGGCTATAGATGCTGCCGGTCTACAGTCCAGAAAACCCACTGCTTGGACCGCGGAAAACTTGCTCGAGTTTGTGAAAGAGTTAAGAGCCAGGGCAAAGCCCATGATTATAGCCGCTAACAAAGCCGACCAACCAGCGGCTAGGCAGAATATCGAGAGAATGCAAGAGGTGCTTAAGGGCAGGTATGTAGTCATCCCGACATCCGCCGAGGCTGAGTTGGTTCTCAGAAAAGCTGCGGCGGCGAGCCTTATAAAGTACTTGCCGGGCGATAACGATTTCGAAACTATTGGGAGACTCAACGAGAAGCAGGAGATCGCATTAGAACTAATACGGAAAAGGGTTTTGAAGGTGTGGGGGTCCACTGGCGTGCAGCAGGTTGTAAATACACTTGTGTTCGACATACTCGGCTATGTAGCCGTTTTCCCAGTTGCAGACGAGCATAAACTTTCTGATAACCAGGGGCGAGTCCTGCCAGACGTCTACCTCCTTAGGAGGGGTTCAACAGTCCGTGATCTGGCATATGCTATTCACAGCGAGTTTGGAGAGAAATTCATCACTGCTATAGATGCTGTAACCGGTAAAAGAATAGGTGCGGACGACCTTCTTGTACACAGATCCATAGTCAAAGTCGTAGCTGGGCGCTAGTCGTGCCACTACTCTTAAATCTGCATAGTCCCCCAGCAGTAGAGGGTGCAGGCAGTGCCGCTCGTTGAATTAAAAGGCGTTCACTTCAAGTACGCAGGTAGCGATGAGTATTCGTTGAAGGGCGTATCTTTCTCCGCTAGTAGAGGTGAGTGCGTCCTACTTGTAGGACCTTCCGGTTGCGGCAAGAGCACACTGCTGCGCGTTCTCAATGGGCTGATCCCACATTTCTACGAAGGTGACTTGGAGGGAGAGGCCACGGTAGCCGGCCTAGACGTGCGTAGTACACCTATCCACGTATTGGCGAAGCACGTCGGGATGGTTTTTCAAGACCCTGAAAATCAGCTCTTCCTCTCAAGCGTGGAAAGGGAAATAGCCTTCGGCTTAGAGAACATGGGGTTAGCTAGAGCGGAGATAAAGAGGCGTGTTGAGGAAACCCTAAGGGTTTTTGGGCTGGAGGAATTGCGGTATAAAGCCCCCTACGAGCTGAGCGGTGGTCAACAGCAAAAAGTGGCTATAGCCTCGATTATGGCCATGGAGCCCGAGGTACTAGTGCTGGATGAGCCTACGGCGAATCTCGACCCCTTAAGTGCTTTAGAAATACTTTCGCTCGTAAATGTGTTAGTTAAGGATGAGGGATTACTCACGATCATAGTGGAACATCGACTGGAGCTTGCTCTTAAGTTTGCAACACGCTTGGTCGTAATGAACGACGGAAGGTTGGTGTTCGACGGAGATCCCCGCACCGGAGTCCTCTTCACCCATCGCTTGATTGGCTATCCCCCTGTGGTCATAACTTACAACTTGGTGAGACGGAGGGGCTTGACCGAAAACTTCACCCCTCTAACTCCCGAGGAGCTGGCTGAAGTGGTGGCTGAGGCATGCTCAAGGAGGAAGCAATCATAGTTAAGGACGTGTATTTCTCGTACAACGGCTTTGAAGTTCTCAAAGGTGTATCGTTAACGGTGAGGACCGGGGAAGTACTTGCGCTGATGGGAGAAAATGGTGCTGGGAAAACCACACTAATAAAGCACTTTAACGGTTTGTTGAAACCGCAGAAAGGTAGGGTGCTTGTCTTTGGTAAAGATACGCGGGAAGCGAGCGTCGCCCAACTGGCTAGACGGGTCGGCCTCGTGTTTCAAAACCCAGACCATCAACTTTTTGCAGAAAGCGTCGAAGAAGAAATACTGTTCACTCTAAGGAACATGGGATACCCGGAAAGCCGTGTAAAGGAGCGCTGCGAGTATGTTCTCCGGTTATTTGATTTGGATAAGTACAGGCAGCGGTCGCCCTACACGTTGAGTATCGGTGAAAGGAAGAGGCTGGCAATAGCCGCCGTCGTGAGCCACGACCCAGACGTGCTTGTCTTAGACGAACCAACAGCTGGACAAGATTACTTCAATAAGAGCAAGCTAGCCAGGATAATTAACGCAATGAAAATGAAGGGGAAGGGTATTGTAATAGTCACACACGACGTGGAGTTCGCTGTCCAAATCGCGGATAGGGTGGCTTTGATGGCGAATGGGAGAGTAATAAAGGTAGGGTCGGCTAGAGACGTACTCACTGATGAGAAGGGTTTAAGGGCCGCCAGACTACTGCCACCACAAATCGCGTGGACAGCGTCGCTTTTGATACAGAAAGGTTTTACCATGTCGCGAATACCCATGCTTCCCGGGGAACTTTACTTTGAGCTTGCAAGAATGCTCGATTCCCGAGGGGAAGGTGGTAACTTATGAGCAGAGTTTTCGATATTTTCAGGTTCAGGCAAAAAAAGACACCTTTGCATTCGCTAGACCCCAGGGCAAAGTTTGCGATTTTGCTAGCTCTTAGCGCCGCCTCCCTTGCTTTCTCTGATCCTTTCAGCCTTTCACTTCTCCTGCTAGTTGAGGTAATTTTACTCAAAATAGCTAAATCGCTTTCTGAATTGATTAGTTCATTAAGGGGTTTAACTTCTATAATGATTTTAATATTTATATTAAATTATTTAACATTACCCTCCGGTAGGCTGTACACCTCGATCGCGATGTCTTTGAGGTTTTTGAGCCTTGCAACGGCTTTCTCGGTTTTCTTTCTAACAACAACCCCTGACGAGCTATCTACCGCGCTTGAAGTATCCGGGGTCCCCCGAGAGTACACGATGATGTTTACAATGTCACTGCGTTTCGTTCCATCTCTGGCTAGGGATTTGCAAACGGTATCCGATGCTCTCAGAGCCCGGGGTTTGGAATTAGAACGCGGTGGTTTAAGAGAGCGGTTGAGAAATTACACGTATCTCCTAGTTCCACTATTAGTCTATGAACTGAGGAGAAGTCTTATGGTTGCTGAGGCTTTAGAAGCCAGGGGCTTCGGAGCAGTCAGGAAAGTTGAACCTTTTTACGAACTCCGATTCAGAGCAAAAGACTACCTTACCCTAGCTCTCAGCTGCTGCGCTCTTTTAATCATTGCCCTTCTACATTTAACCAAAGTTTACTCGGTTTTCACGTCTGAGCTTGCCAGAATTATACCTTAACTTGAACCCTAAGAGTAGCAGCGATGCCCTGCTGCGTGCTCACTAATTAGTGAGCATGCAGCTAGATTTTATTGGTCCTCAATGGAGGAGTAACACATTTCCATTTTCATGTATCATGCTTGCTACCTGGTTCAGGTAACTCTAGGATAAACCATTTACAGTGGAAAGTTACATGAAGCCTGTGCCTAGAATCCTTGTTTGCGATCCGTTGCCGGGGAAGCTCATTGAATTTTTGAGAGGAAAAGGCTTTGAGGTGGACGTGGTTCAAAGCCCTCCGCCAGACATTTTGCGCCAAATAATCGCTGACTACGATGCGGTGATAGTTAGAAGTGCGACAAAGGTAACTGCTGAAGTAATAAAAGCGGGCAAGAGGCTGAGATTAATAGCTAGAGCAGGAGCTGGGGTAGACAACATAGATGTAGGGGCGGCACTAGAGCGGGGAGTAAGGGTAGTGAACACGCCTGAAGCTGTTTCAAACGCGGTAGCGGAGTTAACTATCTGCCTTGCGCTTTCCTTGATAAGGTCGGTGCCCCCAGCGGTCGAGAGCTTAAAGTCCGGGAAATGGGAAAAAAGGCTATTCGTTGGGAGGGAGCTATCGGGATTGACTGTGGGTGTAGTGGGCCTAGGCAATATTGGAACTCTTGTAGCAGCGAAGATGAAAGCCCTTGGTGCAAAAGTGATCGCGTACAGGCGTAACGTGAATGAGCTAAGGAAGGATGCAGAAAGGCTTGGAATAGAGGCTGCCAAAAGCTTAGAAGACCTACTTAAAAGGAGCGAGCTAGTGACATTGCACGTACCTTATGACTCCAGTACACACCACCTTATAAGCGAGTCCAGTATTCGGCTAATGCCTAGAGCCTCCTACCTCATAAATACTTCCAGGGCTTGGATCGTTGATGGAAAAGCTCTATTAGCTGCTCTGAACAATGGAGTTTTAGAGGGGGCGGCTATTGACGTACACTACAACGAGCCCCCTCGCGAAGACTGGGAATGGGAACTTATAAGGCATCCACGCGTAATAGCAACCCCGCATATAGGAGCGCAGACTAGAGAGGCCAACGAGAGGATTGCCGTGCAGTTGGCCGAAAAGATAATTGCCGAATTCGCTGAAGCATAGCGTGCAGTTTTTAAAGGGAGGCTTCGACTCTCTGTAACTATGGGGTACTACAAATACGTTGCCCAGCTGTGGAAGCGGCCACTAAGCAAACCTCTAGTTGAGTTGTACAAGAAGAGGTTGATCGAGTGGAGACGGCAACCATCAATTGTTAGGGTCGAGAAACCCACGCGTATAAACCGGGCCCGCGCCTTGGGCTACAAGGCTAAGCAAGGTTTCGTCATCGTTAGGGTTCGAGTTCGGAAAGGCGGCCTAAATAGACCTAGACCCAGGTCTGGAAGGAGGCCCAAAAGAATGGGGGCAGTTAAGTACACTCCTCACAAAAGTTCACAGCTTATAGCTGAAGAGAGGGCTGCAAGGAAATACCCCAACCTAGTTGTGCTTGGGTCGTATTGGGCCGGAGAAGACGGTGAACACGAATGGTATGAGGTAGTCATGGTTGATCCTGAACATCCCTGCGTTAAAAGCGATCCCGAGAGGAACTGGGTATGCGGGGTAAGTAAAAAGGTCAAATATAAACCCGATAAAATAAAAAGAATTCTTGATAAAATAGAGAAGGAAACTGGATAGATTCCATGAAGCCACTTGTTGGCCTTCTGGAAATTTCCACTCTTTGCCATGCTACCGAGGATCTAGAAAAGGTGAGGAGAAGCGTTATAAACCTGCTTCCAACTGCTATTAAAACCTTATATGAAAACTCGATTAAAGTAAATTTGCTTGAAGGCTATTACGGGAATCCAATTTTCTTTCTTAATCTCAAAATAGAGGATCCCGCTCATGCAACTCTAATAGTCAGACACTTAGTGAAGAGTTTAGATCAGCTAGATATTGCAGGCTTGGAGACCGCGATTGGCTTACACCAGGACTCGAGCGGCAACCTATATCTGAGGTTTGATAAGCAGCAAGCCTATCTTGGGAGAGTTAAATTAAGTGACGGTGACGATGTTATTAAAGTAAAAATAAGATTTAAACCGTTCGCGAAGCGTGAGTTTAAATCTAGAGGGTTAAAGGTTTTCCTAGAATGAAGAGAAGGTTTTACGACCTATTTGTGAACATTGACTGCATCACGGATGAAGTTCTTAATTATTTAAGAGAGCTCGGATTTAGCGGCGTTGGTGCCGCGGTTAATGTAGGGCAGTTACTCTCAGCGCCGGATTACTCGATGAAGCTTATTGAGTCTTTAAGGCAGAAGGGTTTGGAATTGGGATTAGACGTAGCATCCAGGTTGACTATTGATAAACCGTTTGATGAAAATTTTATAAAGAAGATTTTAAGAAAATATAGAAAGAGATTCGAAATAATATCAATCCAATCTTCGAGAAGGGGGATTGTAGCCTTTGCCTGTAGAGATACTAGAGTCGACATCTTGACTCTTTCATTGGGCACTAAGATCTTCAGGGGTGACGTTGATTACATTAAAATGTACGATAAAAGGATTGAACTCACGTTAAGGTTGCTTCAGCAAGCCGATATTTATGGAAAGGCTAAGGTTCTTGCCTACTATCAAGGCATGCTAAGGGAATTCTGCAACAAGAAGAAGATGTCTACCGCACTTTTGTTTTCCTCGGGCGCTCGGGATCGAGGAGACCTGCGCGACCCTAGAATGATGGCTTCAGTGCTCCACGTATTGGGTCTGAGCTACGATGAAGCATTGAACGTTATTTCCACGTATCCAGCAAGACTTGTAAATGAGAATAGAGATAAGCTGAGAGGATTAGTGCCGGTGAGGGGGGTTAAGATACTGAAAAACGGGAATAAAGTCGAGTGTGGAACTTAACGCAGTTTCTCTAGCTTGCTAAGAGAGGGGCTACACAAAATTTTTCCTGCACTCCAGTTCTTCGCGGTATGACTTACCGTTACATCGTACTCCGCATGCAGGAGGCTGCTAACCTATCTTCGGAAATTACTAACTCGGTACTAGAGCTGTGGGGTGTAAAGGGGTTAGCGGACGCGATGCCTGAGGTGGTCCACTTAGATTCAGCAAACGGTATCGCAATTCTCCGAGTGAAAAGGGAGGGAATGCATTTGGTTAGAGCAGCTCTCGCCGCGTACCGTAAGCAATTGGCGATTATACTAAAAGTAACTGGGTCCTACAAGAAAGCACTAAGGTTGATAGAGAGTATGGGCAGTAAAAAACCAACTTTTTAAGGGCGACATGCGGTACTTCTGTGGTGGACGAGATGTTTACGCCTCCAGGAGTGGGCTACGATAGAGCCGTTGCGTTATTCTCACCCGATGGAAGACTCTTCCAGGTAGAGTATGCGCACGAGGCTGTTAGAAAGGGTTCCACAACTTTAGGAATCAAGGTGGCTGAGGGAGTTGTCCTAGCTGCAGAGAAAAGACAACCCACTAGGCTGGCTGAAAGTGCAGAGAAAATCAAGAGAATTGATGAACATATAGGTTTAGCTTTTTCGGGTTTATTCGGAGATGCTAGAGTATTGATAGATGATGCAAGAGTTTACGCACAAATATATAGGCTCACATATGGTGAACGGATACCGGTAGAATTGCTAGCTAAGAGGATATGCGATATAAAGCAGGTTTACACGCAGCACGGAGGCGTTAGGCCTTTTGGCGTATCTTTTTTGATAGCTGGTGTAGATAGGCACGGACCGCATCTAATAATGACGGATCCTGGCGGAAGCTATATGAGCTATAAAGCTGAAGCCGTAGGTGCTGGGGCTCAAGCAGTAAGAGAGTTCCTAGAGGAGACCCATAACGACAATGTGAGCCTTGAAGAAGCAATACTGTTGGCACTAAGAGCGCTTGATAAAGCTGTTGAAGGCGGAATAGCGCCTCACAGGGTGGAGATAGCTATAGTTGCAGTAAAAGATCAAACATTCAGAATGCTGGCACAAAATGAGATTAACGAATATTTTAATAAAATGCATCGAAAATAACAATAATTAAGCTAAATGAATTCTCACCGAAGGAGAAAACATATCAGAAAGCTGGTTAAAACGTTAACAAAGGTAAGGACCCCTCTCTACTGGTGTGATACCTGCAACGTACCTCTATTGACGCGGGTTTGCGGAAAGTGCGGTCAAGAGGGTAGAGCGATTCTCCTGACGGCACCTGCCGACGCTAGGCCAGCGTCAGAGGTAGAGTTACTCGATTTCCGAAGGGCCGTTAAAGCCGAGTTAAACGGAGAGTATCCCTATCCGCACCGTAAGGTAGTTCTCTTCAACAAGATTCCTTATCCGGACGCAGCGGATGAGGTGGTGGTTGACGGCTACATTATAGGCCACCGCTATTACGACCTTGAAGAGAAAGTATGGAGGTTCAAGCCCCTTTACGTAGGCGCCTCTGAAATTCTGAGAAGAAAAGTAGGCTATTACGCCGTTGTTAATTTAACTAAATTAACCAGAAATTACGAGATTCATAAAGATAAAATACTTGAGGCAAATCTTCCTTCCCGGGGAGAGAAGCGTTACGTTGCTCTAAGTACAGCCTCAGGGTACGAAGGCATCGGTGTAATTACAAGGTCCGGGCGAATACGTGTACTTAAAAGCTGGTTAAGGAAAAACTATAGGTGGAATGCCAGGGATCCCGACTGGCGAGAAGTTGTCGAGGCAAATGAAGCGAGAATCGCTATCTTGGAGCAGGAAGCAATAGACTTCGCTAGGAAGATAAGCAGTGAGACCGGTTTACCAGCTCTAGTTTCCTTCAGCGGGGGGAAGGATAGCCTAGTAACCTACCAATTAGTTGAAAAAGCATTGGGTAAAGTTCCAATACTTTTTAACGATACGGGTTTAGAGTTGCCGGAAACCATAGAATACGTCAGAAAGTTTGCTGAAAGCCGTGGAGCTGAGGTTATCCTCGCAAGTGCTGGCGATATATTCTGGCTGGGGCTAGCGGTGCTAGGTCCGCCTGCCCGCGATTATCGGTGGTGTTGTAAGACTTGCAAGCTGGTTCCAACGGCTAGTGCAATAAGCAAGTTTTTCAAACAAGGGGTGCTTAGCTTCGTTGGACAGCGGAGACTAGAGTCTGCGGCACGCGCCGCTAGTCCCCGGGTGTACAAGAACAGGTGGCTCCCCAACGTAGTGGTTGCAGCACCCATTTTAAACTGGAGCGCGCTCGAGGTTTGGCTTTACATATTTAGGGAAAAGCTGGAAGTCAACCCTCTGTACCTGAACGGATTTGACAGGCTTGGCTGCTGGCTATGCCCGGCCGTAGAGCTCGGCGAGGTTGAGTACCTTAGACGCATCCATCCCGAGCTTTGGAGCATGTGGGAGAATAAGCTGAGGTCCTATGCGGAGGAGCAAAACCTCCCCGAAGATTGGTTGCACTTAGCTCTGTGGCGCTGGCTGCGTCCACCTGGAGACATTTCCAGACTGGCTAAGGGCGTTTCAGCGCATACGTTGCGAACTCCTAGGGTGAAAATTTGTTCTGGGCCCGATTCCGGCTACATTACTGTGAAGAAGCCTCTGCACCGGGTCGACGCTTATGCGTTCAGTAGCACGCTAACCCCGCTGGGCGAAGTACGTATACGCGATTCTACAACGTTGTTTCTCGACAGGGTAAAGATTACCATACTTAGCGAAGGCGAGGAGCTAGAAGTGTACTTCAATGGACCGATTGACGCGGAGAAGCTGGCCAAGTCTGTTATCAGGGCCTCTCTATGTGTGGGTTGCGGCTCTTGCGAGCTCTGGTGCCCGCGCTCTGCGATACGCATTAGAGAGGGGATCCCCCATGCAGACCTACCGCTGTGCAACCATTGCGGTGTTTGCAATGATGTGTGCCCTGTTTCAGAGTACGTACTCCGAAGTCTGAAATTCAGTGCTCTTCAAGGGGGGATTGGCAAATAGGGCATCTACCGTATACCTTCTTGTAGCATGTAGGACAATACGGAACTCCGCACTTCGGGCATTCGTACATCTCGTCCCCTCTATACAACTTTTTACCGCAGCGGGTACATCTACCTATTACCAGCATTTTTGGAACGTAAGCCATTCAAGTCACCGATGCGCAGGAGGACTTAATCCCCATTATAAACGTTATTAAGCTCAGGCATTGCATACTTATTGATATCCTCCCTGACCAGCTTTTTCGCGGGTCTTAGCCGACTTTGGCGGCTTTGAGTCGTACAGGCTAATGTCCATACCCTGACCCGACTATCGCGCAGAAGATAAATACCTGGTTGCATACATCAGCGGGAGCTAGATATGCCGAAAAAGCGGAAGAGCAGGGGGAGGCATAAAGGTGGGAAAGGTAAAGAGGATATAGTGCAGTGTGATGAATGCGGCGCCCTCATACCTAGGTCAAAAGCTGTTAAAATTACTAAGCGGTACTCTCCGATAGACCCTCAGCTGGCTAAAGAGCTGAGGAGTAAGGGTTCTATAATTCCAACATACGAGGTAACCAAGTATCTCTGCATAAACTGTGCAATCTTTCGGGGGATAATAAAGGTAAGAGCCGAAGAGGAACGTAAAAAGAAAACACCACTAAGTTAAGAACGAATGGACCTAGCATTTAAGTCATTGAATGTGGAAAGAGTTTTCATTGTAAAGGCCTCGCTTGCTCATACCGGTGGGAAAATTAATGCGAGGGCACTCGCTTCACACGGCAGGCTGGATGTAGTAGCTAGAGCCATGCTTGCCGCTCTATCATTGAGAACAAGTAACAGGTCGGATACCGTCTTTTGCGCTGTCCTCGAGGGACCCCCGCGTCCGCCGGTAACTGTTGAGGTTAGAGGCTGGGAACTCAGGTATTCAATAAAAAGTGAGGAAGATGTTGGGGACTTGCTGTCGAGGCTTTTCTCGGGTCATCACGTCGAGGGAGCGTATGCTTGGGAAATAGGTTTTAAGGAGCTAGTTTCAGAGCTAGTGCGCGAGTTTGGGTCGAAGAAGGTTGTTTACTTGCACGAAGCCGGTGAAGATATATCTAATCTGAGTTTGGAGGGCAAGATAGCTTTACTACTCGGAGATCATAAGGGCATCGACAGGGAAACCGAAGCATGGATCAAATCCTTAGGTTTGCGTTGGTTTAGCCTCGGCCCCCAGCCGTACTTTACCGAGCATTGCATTTCCTTTATTAACTATCTTCTGGATGAAAGAACTCGTTTACCAAGGCATCTTTAGTAGGATAACTTTGGTCTGATCTCTATCTCGACACCAAGCTTTCTGGCGGCCCGCTCGATTTTCTTACGAGGTTTTCCTACCATGTAGTTGTAGTATTCTTCGTCAACTAGTAAAATCACTTTGTTGCCCTCGATGGAGGCTATTTCGACATCACCTTCAGGGAAGTACTTTTTCAAGATGCTAGCTAAGCGGCTCTTGACAACTTCTTCTCCGCGAATGGCGCTCCTTCCCTTTATGGGAACGACGAAGGTTCTATCTCCGAAGACATATAGTTCATATTCCGGCTCACCCGATAAATAATCCTTAACTACAACTACCGGCCTAGCTAGCTCAGCTTCCCTGAGGCCATGCGGAACCTTCACTATGGTCTCCAGCTCGTAAACTTTCTTTACCTCGCCATCGGCTATGAATATTACTGTGTCGATTATAGAGGGTATCATACCCAACTCGATCCTGCCTATAAAACGCTGTATAGCATCTATAGGGCTGGTTGCATGCACAACCCCGACCATTCCCACACCAGCTAACCTTAAATCCGCAAAGAGCTCGAAATCGCTAGTGTTCCTCATCTCGTCGAAGAACGTGTAATCCGGCCTGGAGAGCAAAAGAATGTCGTGAAGCTCCTCCGAAGTGGCATATGTCTTAGAGTACTGGGTTACATCGTTGGGCAACTGCATGTCCCGAGGCGACTCTATGGTTTTCACAATTTTACCCTTCCTGCGGTAATATTCTGCTAGCGCCTGAGCAAACGTGGTTTTACCCATACCCGGCGCACCGGCAATCAGTATACCTTCCGCCTGCTTTTCGAGCCTATGCATGAGCTTGGCGGGAAGATTGTAATCCTCTAAGCTGAGCCTTACCAGGGGTCTTACAGCAGTCACCTCTAAGCCGTCCGATAATGGAGGCCTTGTGATTACTATTCGGTAGCTGCCAACCTGCAGTATCATGGATCCCGGCTTATCGCTCTCGATGAAAGCCGAATGATTGCTCTTAGCATACTCTAGGATTTCCTCGACGATGTTCTCCAATTCCTCTCGAGTCACCGGCTCCTCGCTTAGTTGCATAAAACGCCACCTTCCTGGCCTACCTACCTTAGCGCGGGGCTGAACTCCCTCCTTCAGGTGAATAGACATTGTGTCATCGGAGAAGAACCGGTCCAGTACGAATCCCCCGCTTTTAGTCGGCTCGAGGTACAGAGTTCGAACACCTAAACTTTTGGCAGCTTCTGCGCAAATGGGATCCGATGTTATGAGGGTAGCGTCAAGTTCCATCGCAAGTTCTCTTATTATCTCATCGGGCGAAAAATCCTTTGACCATCTTAGCCCATCTGGAAAATCTCTGAGGTACTCGATGCTAATAGAGCTCTCTTTAGCTGCTGCAAGATCTCTGATCTGACTTAGCTCCCTTAACCCTACGAACCCTCTATGACTCCCCTCACGGGCTAATCTATCAAAATGCGATATAATAAGCGAGTGAAGAATCAACCTACCAACGATACTCCCCTCTTGCAATGCTTTCCGCAAAGTCCCAGTGGCTATTGCGGTAGTATCGGCTATGTAAAGCTCTTCCTCAGACATTTCGGGACAGACCCACTGAAACCTTTTTAAGTCTTCCGATACCTATCTATTGTTTGTGCACCCAATATAGCGCGTGCTATGCGTAACACGCGCGCGCTACAGCTAGCTTATTCGCATTATACGCTCCTCCGAGGGTGATTCCCCATTATACATGAAGTTCCTACTGAACATCACTATGCACGATCGGCAGTTTAACCCCGATATATATCGGGACTACGACGAGTTGCAGCAAGTTGTTCTTGAGGCCCTTTTCAAACTTATTAGAGCGACGAAGGGATCGATGCTGACTTTTAATGCGAAAAAGCTAGCCGTTGTAGCAAGCCTCCCCACGCATCCAGTAGTGCTCACCCTGATAAAAGATGTTATAGAGCGGTTACGGGCTAGAGGCTTAGTCCAAAAAATATCCCAGTCCAGCCACGGCGTTAAGTACGCAATCACGCAAGATAGCCCGCTATGGGTTATGGCCAAAAGCGGTGGGCAATTGCTAGCTTTAGAGTCGCTGGCAAAGGTACAGTGAGGTAGTACCGTTAGCCTCGCTCCGCCGGATAACTATAGCGCCTGCCTTGCTGCAGAAAGGCTATAATCACCGGAGAGTTATGATAAACGTGAATTGTCTGCTGCAGTTTGGAACAAAGCTATCACAAAGGGAGGCTGTAATGTGGCTTAAAGCCCTCGAGGCTCTAGCTACATTACATGGTTTTGCAACGCCCTCTGTTTACGCTATAGTGTTCTTTAAAAACACAGGTGAGCTTGATTTGAGAAAGTTAGTGAAAGTGACAGAGGATGTGTTCGTTGGTGATGGCGTAGTAGCTGTTAAGTATTCAGAAGTTCCCTCAGTACTAGCTCAAAGGTTACTTACAGGTTACTACTCGCTGTGCTTGCTAGCTGAGGATAACCGCGTATGCGCTGAGAAGATCATCGAACTTGCTAAAAATGACCTTTGGCTTTTCCTAACGCTTATTTCGCAGCAGTTTTTCGCTTAGTATGTACTATGCGAAAAGAGGTTAGGAAGCTGCTTTTAACAACGGTGCCGGGTATCGAGGATCTTTTGCTTGAGGAAGCTAGCAGGTACTTAGCTGGGAAGGCGGATATCGAAACAGGGCGTGTACTTTTCCACTGCGAAAAGGCATTAACCGCAAAAGAACTCAGCCTTTTAATCTCGCAGCTAGCCCTGCTCGAAAAGGCGTACGTAGTACTAGTAGATACTCCGATAGATGATTTGAATGACGTTAAAGGGTCTTTAGAGGAGATTTTAGATATTTTAAAGGAGATACTGTATCCCTCAGCGAGTTTTGCAGTTAAAGCAGAAAGGGTCGGGGAATTCAGCTTTACGTCAATCGATTTAGCAAAAGAGGTGGGCTCTTTTATCCAAAGCATGGATTTCCATCCTCCAGTATCCTTAGACGACCCGGATGTGCTTTTTTACGCGGAGGTTGTGAATGGAAAGTTCAGGCTCGGAATAGATCTTTCTCCTTTCATAAGTTTAAGGGACAGAGGCTATAGAGTGTACATACACCCCTCGATGTTGAATCCGATAGTGGCACGCGCACTCTGTAGAATCGCGCGACTTAGAGACGGAGAGTTTCTGCTTGACCCCATGTGCGGCGGCGGAACGATACTCATAGAGGGCTTGCTAGAGACACAGGCGGAGGCTCTGGGATTAGATATAAGGAAGAAGCACGTAGACGGAGCTAAACTGAACGCGCAGCGCGCAGGCGTAAATGCTGACTTCGCGGTCGCAGATATAAGGATGCTCGCCAGGACTCTCAGGCGGGTTGTAGATGTAATGGCTACAAACCCGCCTTACGGGATTCGTGAAAAGGCCGTTGGGGGATTAAGGAAGGTTCACGAGTCGCTTTTCAAAGGGGCCCAAGAACTCCTTAAAGAGGGGGGTAGGTTGGTACTATTGAGCCCGCTCAAAAATACGGTCATACATTCTGCGGAGAAGACGTCTAACTTAGTGCTTGTTGAGTGCAGGCGGATCGTTTTGGGCGGGCTAACGTCTTATATTTTCCTCTACGAGCGCTAGTGGGCATCAGTAAGAAAATTTTAAAAAAGCTATAAATTGGGAGGAGCTGTGGTTAGCGTTAAATACGTACCGTCACGTATCTTCATTGAAGAGCTAGCCAGGTACCTCAAAGAGAACGTTAAGGAAGTTCAGCCGCCAGAGTGGTCCCTGTATGCTAAAACCGGATCTCATAAAGAGCGTGTGCCCGACGATCCGGAGTGGTGGTATAAACGGTGCGCCTCACTGCTACGGAAGCTTTACATTCATGGCCCAGTAGGCCTAGAGCGGCTAAGAGTCGCATACGGTGGAAGGAAAAACCTTGGACACAAACGCAAACATTTTTCGAAGGCTGGAGGTTCAGCTATAAGGAAAGCGTTACAACAGCTTGAGGTTGCAGGCCTCGTCATGAAGGTGGAGGGGAATGGGCGTGTCTTAACGCCGAAGGGTAGAGCGCTTCTTGATACTCTGGCTTACAATATCTTCAAGCAGATGGCCGCCGAGAGACCGGAGCTGGTAAAGTACATAAGCTAGACTTTATCGGTCAAATTAGGGTGTACAGAGTATGGAGGAGTATGACGAGGAGGTTGAAGAAATTAAGAAGCGGAAGCTGCTCGAGTACCAGCGAAGATTGGCCGAGGCTGCTCAAGCCGAGGAAGAACGAAGGTTAGAGGAAGCAAAGAGGCAGGAGTTTTTAAGGAAAATTCTCACTCCAGAAGCTAGGGCGAGACTGAGTAACCTAAAGATAGTGAAACCAGAGCTGGCTGAAGCCGTGGAAAGTCAGCTGATTCAGCTTGCCTACAGTGGAAGAGTACCTATACCTATTACAGATGACCTGTTAAAAGAACTGCTAAAAAAGATTACCGATACGCAGAGAGAGCTAAAATTAAAATACATTAGGGGAAGTTCGCTGAGGTGAAGAGCGATGGCCCGTAACAAACCGTGCGCGAAGAAGAGGAGGCTAGCCAGCGCTATAAAAAGCAATTACCAGGTTCCTGTTTGGGTAATAGTGAAAACTAGGCGCCGAGTTGGCAGGAAAGTACGGCGGAACTGGAGAAGAAGCAGGCTGCAACTATAGGTGAATGCCGATGAGCGAAATCGAGAGAACGTACGTAATCCCCCTGAGAAACGCCTATAGAGCGCCGCTCACTAAGAGGGCTAAAGTAGCCATGCGGATAGTAAGGGAGTTTCTAAAGCGACACGCTAAAGCTGAAATCATACGCATTTCGCCCGCGCTCAATAACCTTGTATGGTCACGAGGAATATCCAGGCCTCCGAGGAAGTTGCAAGTGAAGGTCAAAGTAACCACAGAGGACGGGGTCAAGGTAGCCGAAGTTGAACCCCTAGAGGGGGCCGGTAGTTCTTGAGTATCGAAATAGTCCACGCCTTCGGCAACCCTAATATCGGGGTTTACGTATCGGCAAGCGAGTATTTTGCTTTGATACCTCCTGAAGCTCCTGAGAAGCTAGAGCGCGCGCTTGAAAGAAACTTAGATGTGGAAGTTATCAGGGTCACCATCAACAGCTCCCCCCTCTTAGGAGTTTTGTGCGTTATGAACAGCCACGGCATCTTGCTTGGACGCTTAGTTAGAGAAGGAGAAATTAATATATTGAAAGAAAAACTTAAAGAATATATAATAGTGGAAGTATTAGAAGATTTAAAAGAAAATGTATTAGGTAATTTAATACTAGCAAACGACAGGGGGGCTATAGTGAGTCCTTTAATACCTCGAGGCATGCTAAAGAAGATAGTCGACGTGTTAAATGTTGAAGCTGTTCAAGGGAGTTTTGGTGGGACTAACCTGGTGGGGGCTATGGGAGTAGCGACGAACAGAGGGGTTCTTTTATCCCCTTTGGTGAGCGACGATGAGGTGGGACAGGTATTAGAGGTGCTGAAGGTATCAAAGGGTGGAATTGGTACCGTGAATAAGGGGAACGTATTCGTGAAAGGAGGAATGGTTGCTAACAGCAGGGGCGCAATAGTAGGCTACGAAACAACCGGTATAGAAATCATGAGAATTCATTCATCTCTTTTCTAAGCTATCGATGCTAACGCGCGTGCGATACTCGTCTTTAACTTCGTTAGGTATGAGATCTGAAGGCTTATAGAGAGTAAGCGGTCTTATAAGGTGTGTCACGTTGCCTGAAAGGCAGAAGCTACAGATACCTCTTAACCCATGAGCTACTGTACTACATGACTCGCAAACGGTAAATTCCAAGTGAACAGTAACTCTGAATATCTCCTTGCTCACAGCTAAACGCAGGATTCTGATTAGAGTTTCCGGAAATAGGTACGATTTCGATGTCACCGGCCATACAGACCCCCCTTGAAGTACTCTTTGTGTTGCCCCCTCCGCTGAGGCCCAATCCTCCAAGGATCTCTCTATTGAGAGTGCGCAGCTGCTGAGTGGGTTAAAGAGCTTTACCCGAGAGCTTGAATAAAGTTTTTCATCCGGTATAGATGCCGAAATGCTGACGTTATCTAAAGAACGCGAAATTGACCTCCAAAATCTATTAGCTAGCTCTATTAAGTTGTTTAACCTTAGGTCCCGGTGATGCATTCTCATAGCAGCTTCAAAGCCTGTAAGTGCCAGCTGTGGATTCAGAACCTCGTAGCTTTCAACCAAACCGCTTAAACGTGATGCAACACGGCTTACGTTAAGGTGTTTACTAAGCGTCAGACATTCCTGTGCTACATGCTCTAGGACACCATAAGCGTCTAAACCGCTCTGCTTAACTTCAGCATGTAAAGTGGTAAGAGGAACCCCCACTCGGATAGGTAGAATGTAGGCTTCCCCCGCATTAGGCATAGGAGCTTCGGCCAGCGATATACTCGGTATCTTCTCTCCCCTACTTATTATGGAGTTGACTGGACTATTAATTAAGGTCAACCAGTTAAGTACGCTTTCGCCCCACTTATCGAGGTCGTGAACAACTACTCCTAAATTTCTAACCCCGTTTACAGGCTGTTCATGAGAGCCTACTACCACCGTAACCTTTCCAGGGGGGAGCAAACTATCTATCGTTCTTATCTCTTCCTGGTCCACTTTATCTACCAGCACTATTATCTCGTCAGCATAATCCATTAAACGTGCCACAGCTCTCGTGACATCGCACTTTAGCCGCAAGAAAACCGCCTGAGCTCCAACCAGTGAGTAGACAGGGTTTCTCACAAAGACCAGCCCCCTAAGCTGATAATCGTAAAGTGCCTGAGATAAACTGCGCAGTGCTTTTAAGCTAGCAATGCTTTTACAAAGCTCCTCGCGGAAACCGGAATATTCGCAGCTAACGTATGATTTAACTAGGGCTTCACTTACTTCAGGAGGCAGGCAAGTATATCTGCCTACCTTCCCCGCAAGCTCTATTTCCGCTAAAAGCTCCAGGATTTCTTCACTGATCGGCTCACCTAATCTCAAAAGTTTTTCCCAGATTCTCGCTATGGTTTCTTCGCTTTCACTGCTGTACTTGATGCCTAACTTACGGGCTATTTCAGAAAAAGAAACGCTCTTCGTGACCCCTCTATAATCAATTAATGTGGGCTTCTTCACCCCCCTGTATAATCCTTCCAGCTCACGAAGCCTAGTTACAAACCATCTTCCGATGTCGGTCAGCTCATACAATCCTTTCTCGTTTACAGTTATCAATCCTGAAACCCTAAGCTTTCTGAGATGGAAATTTAGTTTACCACCTGACAAGTTTAATTCGCGCATGATATCTGTGAAATTACTAGAACCTTTTGATGCCAAATGCAAAAGTATACAAATCCTTACTTCATGTCCAATGCTTTGTAAAAGCCTAGCAACTTCGCTATCTATATTCATAAATGGTAACTGCTACGTCCAAAACTCTTCCTTAACTAGATAGTACAACTTTTCCTCATTTCTGAACCATTCTTCAAAACCCTTTGGGTCTTGAGGAAAATCGGAATAGATACTTCGTGCTTTATCCATATAACTTTTTAGTTTGGTTATTTGAGATAGAAGACTCGGTTTTCTAAGCAGCTTAACAGCTCCTACGAGCTTGGTAATGACAGCGGCTGCTAGCTCGCCTCTATAGCCGAGAGATGACAGCTCGTCATCGCTTATTACCCCGCTTTTAATTATTAGTTCAAGGTCATCGTTGGTCAGACCTTGCACGTAGATCCTTGCCACATCCAGCATCGCTTGCTTAATCCCATACGCATCTAAATACGCTTCCTGATATAGCCAAAGGTTTTCTAACCCTGTTCCTCCATTTTCAAGAGCAGTTATAGTGACTTTAGCGGCATGGTAACTACTGACAAGCGCGGGCCCTATTCCGCCTCCGTGAAGCGGATTGGCAGTATAAGCAGCATCGCCGACGGCTACGAACCCATTCCAAACAATACATGGTGCTGGTCGTCTTGTCGGAACGAGCCCCCCGCCTTCATGCAGTATTCTGCCTTTGGCGCGCGTCAGCTCGTTGAGCAGGTATTTCTCGAACATTATGCGGGGGTTTGGAGCATTGTTCCCCGCCTTGACACCTAGCCCAAAATTTACAGTGTATTTATCCTTCGGGAACCACCACCAGTACCCTCCTGGAGCTACTTCAGCATCCAGTACTATGTAAGCTAGGCTGGGATCCTGCTCCTCTTCTACCGAGGCTATTGCTCGGTAGGCCGCGTTAAAATCCTCAGGTGGAGCTTTGTACGAAACCCACCATTCGGGCGGCAATTTTGTCCGTACCGCCGCCGCAGCGCCCGTAGCATCGACCACAACTTTTGCTCTTAATTCTATCGAGCCTCCTTTACCGGTGACTAGAACCCCTTTCACCCACTCTTTCTCGAATATCGGTTTTTGCACTTGATGCCCTGCTAGGACCTCTGCGCCTGCGTTAAGGGCCATTCTTAAGAGTCTTTGGCCAAAGGCCTTTCTATTTATAGCATAACCACGCCCCCACGCGGTGACGTAATACTTTCTGCTGGGAGAGAAAACCCGAACTCCCTCTATAGTTCCCGTCGCGTCTAACCCGACTCGAGGCGGCTCTAACCCCACGGCTTTAAAATGGTGTTCTCCGACCGCATCTCCGCACACTTTCTCGCCGATTCTATCTTCACTTTTAGCCTCGACTAAAATGGTAGAGAAACCAGCCTTAGCTGCGTGGTAGGCAAAGAATAGGCCACTGACACCTGCACCTGAGATTACTATATCGTAACTCGTTTTCAAGCTCATTAACCTCCCTCTGCTGCAGAGGCTTTTATTGCTGCCGCGTCTCCCTAGCGCGTTTTAACCATTCTTCGATTACGTCTACGCCGTAGATCTCCTTCAACCGCTTTCTACCCTCCTCCGTGACCCTTAGCGGAGACCAAGGCGGATCCCAAACAAGCTCAACATCGACACTTTTTGCGCCGGTCTCTTGTTTAACTACCTCTTCTATAAGAGAGGGGAGGTAACTTCCGAGGGGGCAACCCGGAGCCGTCAACGTCATTTTTATTTTAACTTCGGAATCGCTAACCTCTAAATCGTATACTAAACCCAGATCGTATACGTTGACCGGGATTTCTGGGTCGTAGACTTTCTTTAGCGCCTCTATCACCTTATCTTTCAGACTCACGGGTGTTACATTTCCGTTGACATTTATTGTTTATGCCTTAGAATGTGAACTAGGCATCGCAATCGCTTGAGGGAACCACTTAAGTTTAAAAACCGCTAAAGTACAGCTGGCCCGATGAGTGATGTAATCAAGTCAGGTGATGCTATACTGCTCCACTACACGCTGGTGCTTAAAGACGAGAATAAGGTTCTCGAAACAACTGTAGAGGAGGTTGCAAAGGAGCACGGAATTTACAGCGACAAGACCACGTATAAGCCCATCCTGTTAATAGTTGGTGCCGGCGAAATCCCAGCAGGGCTAGAAGAAGCGATTATTGGAATGCGCGAAAACGAGGAAAAGGAGGTCGAAGTCCCACCCGAAAAGGGCTTTGGGAAAAGAGACCCAAATAAAGTAAAGGTGCTGCCAGCTAGGCTGTTTTCATCTCAAGGTATTGTACCTAGGGCCGGAGAGGAGGTGGAAATAAAGGGTGAGAGGGGAACCATCGTGAGTGTAGGCAGCGGCAGGGTCATTGTGGACTTTAACCATCCCCTAGCTGGGAAAGGCCTACTTTACAAAGTGAAGGTAGTTAAAGTACTCAGGAATGCCGAAGAGAAGGTCAAGGCTCTGCTGGAAAAGTATATAGGGATGCTCGAAGGGGTCGAAGTAAAGGTGGAAGGTGACGCCGTCATACTCAATACACCATTTCACTTGCTGCATTCCAGCGACTTCGTAGAGAAGATCGAGAGGTTTGCTCGAGACCTTGAGAAGTATGTAAATGAGATCACTACGTTAAAGCTAGAAAGCAACGTGCTGCGGCGAGCATCGGAAGCTCCGGTGCAACCAGCTTGAGAGTACTGGAGTGCGATGAACGCCGAAGAATAATAAAGTTTCAGCTGGAAACCCCTGAGGATTTGTATTTTACATCTTTAATCATAGATCCAGGGGATAGTGTTACAGCATGGACGACTCGTCAAATCAAGGTCTCACGAGGCAGCGGTCGAGAGGAGAAAGGTGAAAGAGTACGCGTAAAATTGACGTTAAACGTGAAAAAAGTTGAGTTTCAAAGGTTCTCTGACGTGCTTAGGATTTTGGGAATCGTTGAAGAAGCGCCTGAATGGCTCTACGCCAAAGGATCGCATCACACAGTAGGCCTTAGGGTAGGCGACGAAGTGGTGCTTTGTAAGCAACTCATAGCAAAGCATCATAAAAGAATCTTGGAGCTGGCAGTTGCGCGCACAAAGGTCGTTGGTCTGTTGAGTGTTGACTTTGAGGAACTCGCAACGGGCGTTCTCCGCCCACAAGGGCTTGAGATGATTTCCGTCGCAGCCCTACCGAGGGCGCGCAAGGAGGGAAGCATCAGGGAACATTTGAGAAATGCATTGTCAAAGCATTTACGTTCTATCCTAGAGCAACTAGAAGCGAAGAATGTTAGCCAGATCATAGCCGTAGCACCTCAGCTGGTTCTAGAAGTGTTAGGCGAAGAGCTGCAAGGGCTTAGGATACCGGTTAAATTCTTCAAAACCGCTGAGGGTGGCTTGGCTGGTATATACGAAGTGCTAAGAGACAGCGAGTTTAAAGAAGTGGTAGAAAATTTGGTTTTTTCAGCGTCGCGCGAGGCGTTATCTGAGCTGCTGGAAACTATGGTGAAATCCCCTGCCAGAGTAGCGCTAGGTATTGAGGAAGTCGAGCGGGCTCTTGAAAGCAAGTCTGTAAGGTTGCTTCTAGTAAGCGACGAGGTATTTTTGAGCGATAAAAGGGAGAAAATAATGAATATACTCAAATCGGCTTCCGATGTAGTAAAAGATGTTATTGTTGTGCCACCCCACATAGAGGGAGCCTATATGCTAAGGCGCTTCGAAGGGGTGGCTGCTATTCTTTACTACGATGTAATGCTCCTTCCAAAGTAGGATTCGCTAGTTGTCTCAAGCACTTAGGGCTAGGAAGGGGTATTCAGGCAGTGTGCACTCATCTGGAGGGATAGCTTGTAGAGTGGTGCGGGGGCCGGGATTCGAACCCGGGCAGGCCTTCGCCAGCGGAGCCTCAGTGTAGGCCTGACCTAAGTCAGTCCGCCCCCTTTGTCCTAGCTCGGGCACCCCCGCTAAGCCTAGCTAACCAACCCAGGTAATAAGTTTTCGCTGGAGTTGAGAATGCGTTACCTGTAGCAGCCCTGCGTCAGGTACGCTATGTTTTTAATTAAGCCTTTTATAACGAGCCTGGTGGGAGAAGTTGAGTACAAAACCTGTAGATGCCGGCTCCCTTAGACCGGGATCCTTTATAGTGGTGGATAACGAGCCATGTAGAGTGTTAGAGGTGGAAAAATCTAAAACAGGTAAACACGGCTCAGCTAAAGTTAGAATCGTGGCAATGGGATTATTCGATAATGCTAAGAGAACCTTAGTGGTACCAGCGGATTCCAAAGTAGAGTCGCCCGAGGTCCGCAAGTTTGCTGCTCAAGTACTGGCTGTGATAGGTAGTAACACGGTACAGGTGATGAACCTAGAGGATTACTCAACATTTGAAGCTCCGATGCCAGAAGATCCGGACTTAAAGGCTAAAATTGAGCCGGGTGGAGAAGTAGAGGTTTGGGAAATAATGGGGCGCCATAAAATAATGCGCACCCTCAAACGCTAGCAGGCGCCGAAATTGTTATTAGCGTGCGTTATAACTAAAACGAAGTGATGAGCCAGGCTCGCTGAACAATGATTGAGATCTTGAGTGCTGAGTCCTTTTGGCCTCCAACGGTCTATGTGTAATATGTTGGGCGGGTTCTGAGCTACGTAGTCTTTGATGGACTGCACAGCCCTTGGGCTGCATTACCCTCGGCCCCCTTGGCCGGAGGCCTCGGGCTCGACACCTCGGGAACCTGTGGGCTCCCCGCATCCGACTGTAGGGATTCGGTGCCGCCTACAATGTCGCGGTCCATGATCGCCCCGCATTTTCTGCACCTCACGTCTGCCCTCATAGGCAGCATTGCTGCCTATGAGGGCAGATCCTCGAGCTGCCCCTCGAATCCACGTACTTCACATCCAATCCAAACCACCTCAGCCTATATTTCAGCATGAAGTGGAAGGCGAGAGCCTTCCACTTCAAAATTCTCCTGCGTATGTTCATTCTTCTCGACAGTGATTATCAGCCCCCGCGAGAATTAGCCCACCGATTATATCAAAGTCTTTTTGGAAGCCACGGGTACCCTTATATCGACTTCAAGGTACTTTTCTCGTGACGTTGTGCTATTCTTCAGAACCCCGTCCTTGAAAGTGAAGAAAGCACTCCTAACATAGACTGTCCTTTTAGTTATTCTTGGGATTACTTTATTGTTTTTACAGTATGCAAAGCGATGTCCAGCCCTCACGAGGCTGAGGACCGAGTTAATCGTAGAGTCCACGTAATGCTTCGAACGCTTCTATTCCTTCGGCAGCTCGCTGCAAAGCCTCCCCCTATTTTCACTTGTGAACCTTAGGTGGGTCCTCTTAGATGTCTCTACAGGACGGCGCGAAAGCCCGCCTTTTTCAGTTCAAGGTATGTTTCGATCAAGTCCCTGACTAAGCCCTGAGCCCCTGCTGGCGGCGTTCGATGACCACCGCCTCGGCGGCTCTCCCTTTTCTTCCTACCGAGGGCTCCATGTACTCTTCGCTGCTCTGAGTAAGCACTAGGTAGCGGGAGCGGCGCAGAGCCCCCTAGGGCTCTGCGAAAAGCGTTAAGCGGCGCGGTGCGCTGGCAGCTCTGGCGAAGGGTTCCTTGCCGGCCTTTCATCTCTCGCTTCACCACCCCTGCCTGCATTTCTTGAGCCTGACCGTCTGCACCTTTTCCTGGAGTGCGCGGTTCGATCGGGCTCGCGCCCTTCCCCTTCGGGGTTGGGCCACTGTTAATGTGCGTGGTTGTTTAATAGGTTCCTTCGCTGGAAGCGCTTGTGACGCATCGATGCTTGCGAAATTCGCCACAGGTAGCTTAGCGGGGAGAAGAGGGAGGCTACGCTCCTAATGGAGAGGAGGCTCAGGATCTCGCTAGGCAAGCTACACATGACGGCTAGAACTGGTGAAGGGCTCCAAGTGCCCCACTCGCCCAGTGCCCGGGGCCCTCACTACCACCTATGAGTATACTTTCTATCCTGGATTACCGGCAGAGAATGGCTTCAACTCCTCGATCTATTCCTCAGCGAAGCCTGTTGCCCTTTAACCGAGCCTATGCTGCATCCATGGTCCCTTCGTCGACGGGATACGAGCAACCCTTGTACAGCACTGTTTGGAAATTCAATCTACCTGAAGGAGGTTGTAGCAATGCGCTTTTCCTTTGTTCAGGCCCTTCCTCGCGCTTCAAACCGCCATAAGGGAATCTACGTACTGTGGGCGAGTTCGCAGTGTGGAATGCAGTGTCAAAGGAACCGAGATTTTGAGTGGTTGACTTGGGTTACTACTTACCAGTGCAGAACTTATTTTAATTCTATATATCTCGACTTTAATAAGAGCCTGTTTAAGGCGTTTCCGATGGAAGGCAGTAGGAGAGACGAAGTTGACTGCGCTAGCATAGATGACCTTTTCCAAGGGCTAAGAAGGGAGCCACATAATTTACTTGAAGCGCTTAGGAGGGTGCAGTCACGTTATGGGTACTTGCCGCTCGAAGGGATTAAAAAAGCCGCCGAGTACGTGGGGGTCCCATTAGCTCAAGCCTATAGTGTCGCTACGTTTTACCACCAATACAGCTTAGAGCCAGTGGGTAAGTATAGAATACTTGTATGCATGGGCACTGCATGCCACCTCCGCGGCAATAGTTTGAACATAGAATTCCTGCGTTCCGTGCTAGGATTAAAACCAGGTCAGAAAACCACGAGCGACGGTATTTTCTCTGTGGAGGAAGCTCGCTGCTTTGGTTGCTGCGGGCTTGCCCCGGTCGTAATGATTCAGCGCCCTGAGGGCAAAAACGAGATAGTGGGTAAGGCAAACGCGCGGACATTAAGGGCAATCATAGCAAAATATAGGAGGCTTGAAGGGGGTGCAGGCTAAATGCCGTGGAGCTTACTGGATAAATGCTGCGAGAAGTGCTGGCATTCCCCGAAAACTCCGTGCCCGGATTTCATCAATTGCTCATTGAGTGGCCCGCTGTGTCACAGCGACGAAGAGTGCGCCAAAAAGAGAAAGACTAGACTCGAGCAGTTGCAGCATGGAGAAAAGGGGGCTAAAATCAAAGTACCGTGGACAAGCTGCACGCTCGCCACTGGAGCAGAGGCGGTATACCAGGCGGTTGTTGACTATATTTCGAAAAGGGGGCTGGACATCACTGTGTCTATCTCCGGTTGCTATGGCCTTGATTTCATCGACCCTTGGCTCGAGTTTGTAACGAAGGGCATGCCCACGGCAATATACGCTAACGTTAAAGAAAATAGTGTGCCGAAACTCATAGAGAGATACTTTCTAGATCAAGATGTTAGCGGAGCTTTCGCGCTCAAAGAGAAAACGGGCAACGCTAAAGGTGAGGATGAAGTACCCTTACTGAGTGAATTAGATTTCTGGAGAAAGCAATACAGATGGGTTTCCCGAAATTGTGGCATAGTCGATCCAGAGTCGCTCGAAGAGTACATCGCTTCGGGCGGCTATAAAGGGCTTAGTAGAGCTCTTAAGATGGGGCCGGATGCTGTTATAGATGAAATTCAAAAAAGTGGATTAAGGGGGCGAGGTGGTGCAGGTTTTCCCACAGGCTTGAAGTGGAGGATAACAAGACAGCAGCGTGGTACGCCGAAGTACGCTATAGCTAACGCCGATGAAGGCGATCCCGGCGCGTTTATGAATAGGTTACTCGCAGAATCTGATCCATTCAGAATTGTAGAGGGATTAACGATAGCTGGCTACGCCGTCGGCGCTAGCAGAGGTTTCATTTTCGTGCGGGCTGAAAAACCCCTAATGGCTAGGAGGTTGCAGAGGGCGGTCGAGGAGGCTAGGAAGTACGGCTTGCTGGGCACGAATATCCTTGGCTCAGGTTTCAACTTTGACATAGAAGTTATACTCAGCGCTGGAGCATTTGTGTGTGGCGAGGAAACGGCGCTTATCGCCGCTATCGAAGGTAAAAGGGCCTGGCCCCGGCAGCGGCCACCATACCCGGCTGAAAAGGGGTTGTGGGGGCAACCCACAGTGATAAACAATGTAGAGACGCTGGCGCATGTAGCCACAATCATGGCTGAAGGCGCTGAGAAGTTTGCGGCTTTAGGCAGCGATAGAACGAAAGGTACGAAGATGTTCTGTGTTACCGGGGCGGTAAAAAGGACGGGAGCTTATGAAGTACCAATAGGAGTTACCATCCGAATTCTTGTTGAGGAGTTGGCAGGCGGCGCACCTGATGGGGTAAAAATCAAAGCGGTACAGATAGGGGGCCCATCGGGGGGTTGCATACCGGCTTCGCTTTTAGATCTACAGGTAGACTACGAAACCTTGCAGAGCGCTGGCGCTATAATGGGGAGCGGAGGTGTAGTAGCTATTAGCGACGAGAACTGTATGGTCGATGTAGCTAAATTCTTCCTAACGTTCACGTCGGCGGAGTCCTGCGGGAAGTGTATGCCGTGCCGAGTGGGGTTGCGGGTAATGTGGAGCATCCTAGATAAAATAACGCAAGGTAAAGGTCAAGAGGAGGATTTAGAGGTTTTAAAGCAACTTGCTGAAACCGTTCGAAGCACGAGCTTGTGCGCTTTGGGAGGGACCGCGCCGAACCCGGTACTTTCTACACTCCGCTACTTCATGGACGAATATGAAGCACACATCAAAAAGGGTGTGTGTCCTGCGAATGTATGTGCCGCGCTAGTCACTTACTTGATAGATGAGGATATGTGCATAGGTTGTGGGCAATGCGCGATGAACTGCCCAGCAAATGCTATATCGAAGCTTGCGAGCGGTAAGTACCGTATAGATCAGAGTTTGTGTGTCAAGTGTGGAACCTGCTACGTAGTTTGCCCGGTAAGGGCTGTGAAGAAAACCAGCTGTTCAGGAGGTGGTGGGAATGGTTAAGGTAAAAATTGACGGGGTAACTATTGAGGTTGAACCTGGAACTTCTGTACTGGCTGCAGCTGAGAAAGCAGGTTTAAGGATTCCCCACCTCTGCGTCGTTAAGGGTATTTACGAAGGTGCTAGCTGTAGGCTGTGCCTAGTTAAAACCCCGACGGGCCGCCTCTTTCCAGCCTGTGCTTACTATGTATACAGGGATGAGGAGTTCATCAGTGACTCACTAGACCTGAGAATAGAAAGAAAAGTGAACTTTGAATTTATCCTTAAGTTCCATAGAATGGAGTGCTGGCTTTGCCCGCGCAAGGGTAACTGCCTGCTCGCTAAGTTATCGAAAGAATTGGCAGTCGAAGGAACCCCCGTATGTGCAGAGTGCCCTCTTTCTCCGGAGGAGTGCCTGCTAACTAAGGGCGTGCCCTGTCTTGGACCGATTACACTATCCGGGTGCGATGCCGAGTGCGTTGAGAGTGGAGGACCTTGTTGGGGCTGCCGCGGTCCAATATCTAGGGTGGACGTGCTCGAAAATGCATTTTCGCGCTATAGGGAGCTGGGGATTGATACCGAAACTATTTTGAGAAAAGCTGATATATTTTGGAACTCGCTCCCCGAATTCGAGGTAGTGAAGAAGGTGTTTAACAGGGTGAGAACATCGTGAGCAGCCAGCATGGCAGCTTAATCATAGGAGAAGTCCCAGCAGTCGCTGGGCACGTCGATGTGCACGTTGAGAGCAAAGAAGCAACTGTCCGAGTTAAGTTCAGCGCTACCCAGGATCCCAGGTTCTTCGAGCGTTTTCTCAAAGGAAGGCCGAGCGTAGAGGTACCATACGTGATGTCGCGCATATGCGGTGTTTGCAGCGTTGTGCACTTGACCTGTTCAATAAATGCTGTAGAAAAAGCGCTTGGTGTTGAACCGAGTGAGGAAGTTCTCAGACTTAGGGAGCTAGCTAAGGGTCTGGAAATAGTCCAGAACAACTTAATACACGTTTTGATGTCACTGCCTGATTTCACAGGCTGCAGTGACGTGGTAAGTTTTTCAAAAATGCACCAAAGTATTTTCAGCAATCTAATGGAAGCCAATAGGCTCGCGCTAGAGGCCCATAAGAGGATCTGCGGTAGATTCGTGCATATTCCGACTTTAGGCGTCGCAGCGCACAACAAGCCGGTGAGCAGGTATGAGCTGGAGACGGCAGGTAAGCTCCTTCACACAGTAGCTAGGAAACTCGAAGAAACGGCCAGCGATTTGGCAGATGCATGGAGGCCACCTGTGGAGGGGTTTAGCGATCCAGCACCCACTTACTGCGTTTTAAATGGCGATGAAAGGTACCCTCTATTCAGTTCAAGCTTGCTGTTTTCAGATGGAGTAACAGTCCCCGTCGAGAAGTACGCCACCGTTATAGAGGAGATAAGATCCCCCCACTCTAACGCTCACTATGCCCTTTACAGGGGCAGAGCTTTCTACACCGGATCCAGGGCAAGGATTCAAGCATACTCGAAAATCATTGGTTGCGAGGTTTCAGTATTAGCGAAAACACTGAGTATAGATTTCAACAACCCCTTCGATAACGTGGGTGCACAATACGTGGATGTTGTCTATTTATCGCGTTTCCTGGGCGATCTGGCCCTTGATCTGGCAGATAGATTCCGAGGGGGCATAAAACCCTCCCATGTCGAATATTCCAGTGGAAGCGGCGAAGGAGTAGCGACTGTGACCGCTCCAAGAGGCGTTCTTATACACCATTACGTCATAAGGGGAGGCAGGCTAGAAAGCGCGAACATCATAACTCCCACAGTTATGAACGCGAGACATATAGAGGTAGCCGGTGAAGCCTTGGTTCGAAAGCTTGTGGAGCGTGGCGAAAGTGAAGAAAATATAAAAAATATAATAGCCGCACTTGTGAGAGCTTACGATCCATGTTTACCGTGTTCTGTCCATTAGGCGATGAGTATGAAGGTGGCGTTCTTCTCATTTGGAGCGTGCGAAGGTTGCAGGTACAGGATGGTGAACGAGCTCTCTAAGATACTCAGTATAGACGGCATCGAAATAGTGAGGGAGCTCCTACTCGGGCTAACCTCCGAGGATGAGTATGATATAGCTGTAGTGGAAGGCGCATTGACCTCCCTCGATGTAGAGAAGTTCAAGGAAATTAGGAGTAAAGCAAAATACGTAGTAGCTCTGGGGAGCTGTGCGTACCTTGGCGGAATCACTACACTGGGGTATAAGTACGGTTTTCAAGCTGAAGAGTATCTCGAGAAGGGTTACAAAGAATCTATTCCGCTTCAGCAAGTAGCGCGCGTTGACAGCTACGTTAGGGGTTGTCCCGCAAGCATCGACGAACTAGCCCAAGTTCTAAAAGAGATAGCAACTTTAGGGGTGTTACCCAAGTATGAGAGGAGGTTTGAATTCGAAAAAGTGTCAGATTTAGTGTTAAAAGATGACTTCCTTAAGTTGGATACGGGTAAGTGCATTGTCTGTGGAAGATGCGTCGAAATCTGCTCTCGGATAAACGTTCACGCGCTCACGCAAGCTTTTCGAGGGTTCCGGGTAACTGTGAGTACTCCAGCTCAGCTAAGCTTTCTCGAAGCTGGCTGCGTACGGTGTGGGCTTTGTGCAGCTTTTTGTCCAGTGGGGGCAGTGACCTACAGAAGTGATATGGAGGCGGCACTGAAAGCTATCCATTCCGGTGCTAGTGTAGTGGCCGAGGTAATAGCTCTAGAGGCGACGGCCAAAGCCCTTGGCGTGAAGGTTGGGCAAGTAGTATCTCTGCTTAAGCAATTGGGAGCCTCTAGCGTTAAAGTAGTGGATCCAGCAGGTCTAGTTGCAAATAAAGTCGGTGTAGTGCCCTTCAGCATGGCTGAGGAAAGATGGATAAAGACTATCTACCCTCAGGCTAGCGAATACTTACTTCAACGACCAATACTAAATAGCCAGAATGCCCTGCTTATCACTGCCTGTGCCGCTAGAAAGGAAGATCACACACCGACTTTAACAGCGCACGAACTAGAAATGTTGGCAAGGGGGTCCGGTTTTGTCCTAGAGGATCTTCCGGAAGTTAGTGTTGATTTTCAACCTGCGTCTAGGTCGAACCTGCGAATAGCTAAGGGTCCGAGCGAATCCGCCGAAGCCATACGGAGGTTCTTAGAGTCACCCACCTACACGTTAGTAGTGCAGCTTTGCCCCGGAGGCTGCGAGAGAGGATCGGGCATCCCGTTTAAACTACTTAACGAATAGACAAAAATAGAAAAGTTTTTATTTATAGATTTTAACTAAAGCCAATTTGGGTACAGCACCGAAGGGGGTTCCTATGCTAGAGAGTTTCAGGCAGCTGCGAAGCGCGTCACGCGGTTTCAAAATCAGCATAGTAGAGGGCGCGTTGACGGTTTTTGGCTCCTCGTTGATCGGACCCATGGTAACACCACTTCTGATACGCTTGGGAGCAGATGCCGGTGTCATTGGTTTGTACACTGCGCTTGTTTCTGCAACTACGCCTTTGATGCAAATTTTAGCGGCTTTAATACTGGATAGGTTTCGTGAACACCGGCTCTTCATCATGACCTTCTTCGCAGGGGTTAGCAGAGCTCTGTGGTTCGGCGTCCTGCTAACGACCATAGGCGTTTGGGGGGATCTATGGACGGTTATAGCTTTACTTTGCCTTTCTAATGCTGTAGGGGTTTTAGCTAGTCTAGCATGGACGGACATAATGGCCGACTTGGTCAAGGCGGAGGAGAGGGGGCGCCTCTTCGCGGTTAGGAACACACTGCTCGGTCTCATCAACTTAGCTAGCCTTACCTTTGCAAAGGCTATATATGACCAATTGATGTACCCGCAAGGCTATACGATAGCTATTGCTTTTGGAGCTTCTCTCATGCTAGCTGCAGCACCTTTACTCTACTTCTACGGGGACCAGGTTAAACCTAAGGGCATAGGTTTAGGCTTAAAAGGCGTTACCTCAGCCTTTAAAGACAGTCAGGTATTCAAGGATTCCTTTTCTCTAGCTTTCTGGAACTTCGCGGTCAGCATGGTAGGCGGGGTATGGAACTACCACATGTACGCAGCTTACGGCGCCGACGAGAGCTGGTTCACTACTTTAAACCTAGTAGCCGGGCTAATGGGCACAATAGCAAATCCTCCATGGGGATCCTTTTACGATAGGTTTGGTCCGAGAGCGACTTTTGTCCTATCGGGATTGGGGATAGTCGCAGTACCCATTCTATTTCCTTTTTTACCAAACTTGGCTGGCCAAGCGGCTTTACAAACATATTCTACGTTCATGTGGAGCGGCTTCAACCTAGCTGCGTTCAACTATGCCCTTTCCTACGGATCTGAAGCCAGACATTTGTACATAGCAGTCTACAACACGTTTCCCTCACTGTTTTCTGCTCTCGGTACGCTGGTGGGGGTTCAGGTTTATAATAAGGCAACGGTTTGGGTATTTTTTATCTCCGGGCTTGGAAGAGTGTTCGCGTTAGCTGTCTTGTATCGGGTTTCCTCATCGAGGGGATTGGCTTACGAGGAACTGAAGGTTTTCAGTAATCTTTACCCTATCTTTCTAGCTACACGCGTATTAGCGGTTTATGCCTACGCGGAATTCATTCTGGCATTAAAGCTGCTTTATGCCGCCCTACTAGCGGTATTGGTGCTCTCGGCACTGACCGGACTATTTATAGTGCTCAGGGTGATAGCCCTGTAGGGGTGGAGGAATGCCGGGTGACAGTCTGGATATTATCGGGGCCATACTGAATGAGCTTAGAAAGATAGGGGTAGAGTACCTAACCGCCGTGGTATTTGTGCTTCCACGCATGCTAGGCATGGTTTTAGTGTTGATACTTGGATGGACGCTAGGTAGGCTGATGGGCAGGTTAGTGGCAGCTTTTGTAAAGGTTAGCAAGGCTGACGATGCACTACTCGGAACACCCCTCGGCATTTACCTTAAGAAAGCGGGGTATTCCCTCTCTAGCTTACTGGATCTGGTGACTAGGGCCAGCATTTACATCCTTACTATTGCCTTAGCTCTTCAAGTGCTACAAATTCCAGAGGTCACATCCGCTGCAGGCGCTCTTCTCCAATTAGTTGGGCGCCTTGTTCTAGGCACGATCGTGCTCATAGTCGGGCTTTTCGTAGTAGAAAAAATTATAGGAGTTGCCGGCAGAGTCTTAGAAGGCGGTCGCGAAACATCAATAGCGCTGGGAGTTACTCACGCCATTTTATTGGCTGTAGTCATTGCCGCAGCCGCTTCAAGCGTGGGCGTGGATTTAAGCCCGATCGTTGCGGTGCTTTCTTCAGTTGCCTGGGGGATTGGGGCTGGGATCGGTTTTGCAATAGTGCTTTTCACGCTTGCGCTGCTAAAGGAAGACCTAAGCTACCTCTTTAAGGCATTCATTGCAGCCCTGCAATCTCAATCCCGAGAATCGTATAAGAACTCCAGCAACGACGTCAAAGTAGAGCGCAGGTAAGTTCGACGGCCACGTTTTCAGGCAGCGGTTTCATTTCCTAGGTTAAGTAACTTTAGGGCCTCTTCTTCATTTAAAGCCCACGTCTGGATAATGATGCGTCCTTTCGGGAAAATCCTAAGTACTTCTTGGACGCGCGCTGGGGGTACGCTAATTATGAGCCCTTTTCCGCTTTCAAGTACCCTCTTATAGAGCTCGAACCATTTCGAAGACCCGCAGTCATTCCCGCTCAGCTCCTCTTTAGCTCCCGGAACCCACTGTATCGCGTGCAGTTCCCCTATTTTGAGCAGTATGCTGAGATGCTTTATTTGCTCCGGGCCGTCAAGATGGTAGACAGAGTGGTCGAGCCTTGCACATTGTTCTTCGATACACGGTCTCACGAGCTTTTCGAAAGCAGCCGGGGAAAACATATACGAAACGTCGCATTGGAGTGGATACCACCTTTGTGGGCACCAAATTCCCATCCACGCGGATGTGCCCTCATGCCCTCCCTCGTGCATAGCTGCGTAAAAGCTATCGTAACACTCGTGCCATATCTCGGTAACATTGTAGATAGCATCGAGCAGAGCGTCGGGATTCCTGTAAATATCTTTGAGTAGCTCGACTGTTCCGCGGAGTGCGGCTATTACGTCAAGAACCCCGCCGATATCTGTCATTCCAACCACGAAGCGACCGGGGTGCATCTCGACAGCTGTCTTAGTTGCTAAGTAGACCCTACGCCACCAAATGTTCTCTTTGTCCAGCTCAGATTCGGCTATCTCTCTTAAGCTCGCGACACCCTTACCTTGCTGATTTCCAAACCACATAGTATAGTTATGGAACACCGGCTGTGCGCCTAAGAAAGCCGAAAGGATGCCTGGACCAAAGTTGATCCACAAATTTGGATAAGCTGCTCCGCCGAAGAAGGTGGCTGAGCAGAATTCCTCAAACCTTCTGACAACTGTTACAGGGTCATCCGGATAACGGCAGAAATCCCAGAAATCGTAGGAGTACCACTTAGTAGGATCCCTTGGAGCAGTCACCTGGATCACTGGCCTTCGTACCTCCCCCTCCCACCACGCTGCTAGAAGTTCCTTAGCATTTTTCCAGTCTTCCTTATATAACAGTCCCACACTTTGACTACGAACACGCAGTATATAAGTGCAATACCTCGGTACGAGCTACCTGGTAATGGCGATTTCACTCAGCTCTTCAAGGTATCTATGTCCGCTCCCCTCTCTGAAATACCTGTAAGCTGGCTCCAATATGTTGCTTAATTCCTTGGCAACAGCCAGTTTTAGATCGAGAGGATGCACTTCCCCCTTTGCATACGCGCTCGTAAGCTCATAAAATGAACTAAACTCTTTCACATCTCCGGTTCTCTTGCTAGTCACCTGCAATGGGTGTTTTCTATCCCTGAATAGAACATATTTTGCAAGCTCTAATACAGGATTTAGCTCAACCTCCCTTGGTGGACAGTAGGCTTTTCTAAGCTTTTCAAAGATTTCGTGAGGGGAATCGTGTATAAAAATCGCGCTTTCTGGCTTCGATTTGGACATTTTCACATCCAAGATGCACTGTTCAAACGTATCCCTATCGCCGCTCTCTTTAGCGAGCAGCATGGACTTCCTCGTTTGCTCATCTATGTTCATCCCGGTTAGTAGGTGATGGTGAACAGCCACTGGCTTGTATCCGCCTACCACTTCGCCCACTTCTATGGCGATTACATGGGCTTTACGCTGATCCATGCCCCCGTGGGCTAAGTTAACACCTAAACTGAATATATCGGCAACTTGCATCGGCACATACAGTAGCTGAGCAAAGCTAAGGCTTTCACCAAGTTTTCTACCCATGATTGTTACAGATCTTCTAACTCGAGATAGGGTCGTGCTCATAGAGACCTTAATAACGTTGGTCATATAATCGATTCCACGCTTCTCATAAAGCTCAGAGCCCATGATAAACTGTGTCCTCTCAGGATCACCGCCTACGATTTTTAGCGAATACTTCAGAGCCTCCTTAAAGTAGCCTCCGGCTACGCGCTTGATGGTGTCCAAGTCGCCTCCCAACTTCTTGTTTATCCAAGAATGGTAGTCAGCAAGGAAAATCGTGGTTTTTATGCCTGCTTTCTGAAAGTCTGCTACTTTCTGCATACAAAGTAAACCAGTCCCTAAGTGAACAAAGCCTGATATCTCGAAACCTATATAATGCCTTAAATCGCACCCCTCCTCTAGATGACTTCTTAAGCGGTCCACTGTAAGGACTTCCTCGGTAGGCTCCCTTAGAATAAGCTTTATTATCTCCTCGGGATCCATCACCAGGTAATTCTCGGGAAGTTTTTAACTTTTCAAGCCTCCTCGCCATAAGGTGTACGAGCGTGGGGTGGAGGGTTTACGAAAAGGTAGTGCCTTTGTTCGCCCCTCAATTCCTCCAGTATCCTTTCTTGAATGGACTTCACAGGGTCTATCTTTACACGGTCGTATATGTCCTTGAAGGACTCAAAGGGTTTCCGTCTCCGTTCCTCTAAGATTTTCCATAACAACCTTTTACCTATACCAGGTAAGAGTTCAAGTGAATGCATTCTAGTTGTAAGTGGTTCCGCCTTATTGAAGAACTCTACAAACTCATTTTCTCTTTGGATAATTATTCGCCTTATTGTCTCTTGAAGCTCAGCCTTTGCGTTAGCTGTAAGTTCATCGTATGTAAGTCTCCTAGTAACTTTAATTAACTGCCCTTCAAGTTCCCTCAATAGTGGGATCCTTTCGCCGGGTTTCAGCTCTAAGCCGGGTAGGGGTGCCAATTCTAAAAGTGTAAAAAATTTGTCTCCGATGGCTTGTGCTACAGGCCCTTTCACGCCCTCCCTTTTACCCCTGCTAATCGTTAGACCGTAAGGTAAGAAATCTAGAATGTAGACGTATTCTTCATAAATTTTTTGTTTTCTTTCCTGAAATTTCATATATCTCTCCTAAATTCATTTATTTTATTAAGAATATTTTTAATATCTTCATTTGAAAATATCTTTGAAATTGGTGCTAAAATCGTTCTTACTTCTTCTTCCGATTCAGGCGCAATATTAGCTAACTGGACTGCTATTTCCTCCGGTAGGCCTGCCTCCCGCAGGTCCTCTACCAACTTAGCTGCATTACTGGCACTCATTTTTTTGAATTTCCTTGCATAATCTAAGACCAGTACCTCAACGCTGGTTAGCTCACGTTTGCTGCTTTCGTTAAGTAGAATCTCAGCTACCTCTGGCAATGTAAGCATCTTTTCTTTGGTAACCTTCACTGTGGGGCACCTCTCTAACTGAGGGCTTTTCCCTGTTATATAAGTTTAAAGCGGGGCTACCGCGTCTTCCGCTCGATAAATTTATCAGAGACCAAGATCTCTGGGGCGCGTATGAGGCATTCAAAGGGTTATAGAAACAGGACACGAAAGCTCCTTCGGAAGACTCCACGCGAAAGAGGTAGACCTGGCTTAAGTAGACTGCTGTATGAGTATAAGGAAGGCGACTTAGTTTGCATAGATATATGCCCAAATTACGTGGAAACCGCGCCGCATAGGAGGTACCAGGGGAAAATAGGGACTATAGTGGGCGTGAGAGGGAAAGCGTACTTGGTAAGTGTCAAGATAGGGGGTAAGGATAAGATCATAATTACCACGAAGGATCATTTAAAGCCGTTTAAGCAACAGGAGGCCTCAGCCCAAGTATAAAATCGCTCACCATCTCTGGCTCCTCTATCCACAGAATGTCGAGTTCTTCGACAGTGATATTAACGCCGAGCACCTCAGCAACGTTTGGCCGAGTTCGCCCTTGATCTCCATGTATTAACTCCTTTACGTAAAGCCCGCCTTGGCAAGTGATCTCAAGTAGAATTTCTCGTTCTCCTAAAGCTTTAGCTTTCAACTCGTATACTATTTTTTTTCTTACTTTATCGTTTTTTCTTCTCAATATTCTCAATGGTGTCCGCTGGCTGACTAGTAGATTCCTGAACTTGGCTTCCAGCTCTTCAAGCGCGTGGTCGCTAATGGGTTGACCAAGCTTTACCTTGGCGACGTACTTCTTACGCGCTATCTCCGAGAAGGCTTTAAGCTTAGGCACCAGTTTGCCGTCAACGTACACCAGGTTCTCCACTTCGACGAGCCCCTTGGCCGAGTCGTTTATTAATCGCTCAGCCATTCCCAGGTCCACGCTCCGGACTTTCGGCGATACGATTTCAACAACAAAGGGCCTTCCATTACCAAGCGTTCTCACATCAAGGTCTTCTCTGCCAGCGGCGTGGAGTTTCGCATCTCTGGCTCCGAATAGCTTGATAAGTGGTGCAGTAATTAGCTCCTCTATAGACGTGTTATAGCTGATCCTCGAGTCCGGCTGGTAGAGCCAAGGGCTTTGCGGTAGCCCTCTCACTTTTTTCCTGTACCTACCGTATATGAACACCGGCCTTGGCTCTGCTACCACTTTCCATGTTTTCGCGTCAATTATAAAAACTAGGTCAGGTTTATCGGGTGAGTAAAATTTTCCAGTTAAAGATTGGATCTGCTTACCAACTTCACGTGTTAGCTCGCTTTTAATCGACTCCGATCTTTCAAGCCTAAAATTTAGCCAGAGGCTCTCTTCGCGCTCAATTATTTCGTGAGGTATCGAGCATCCGACTTGAAAGGTACTGTATTCGTATTCCTTTCCGACTTCAACGCACATGGTCGCTAATTCATTCACTTTACTCACTAAGTTTTTACATATGTAGCATTCAACTTCTTTGATGGGTTCAGCCCCGATTTTAGCTAGAGTTAAACGAGCGGCGTTAAAGCCTGAAAGCGCCAGCGATTTAAGCAGCTCCTCATTCCATTCGCCAAGAGCCGTATCGTAAGCCTCCATTAAAAGTATAGTTTTTAAAGCGCGGCCCCGTTCGGCGTTTGTCAGCCCGTAACCCATCATGCCGAAGAGTCTTCCTAGACATGAATCACAGAGCGGGTATTTTTGAATGGCCTGCTTGGCTACGTTAATTATCTCGCTTGCTCGCATATGATAACCTATCTAGGAGGATATTTAAAACAGGTATTATTTGATCAGGCCACTGCCTATCCACGGGACATTTCAAATACGCTACGTTCGCCGGTACCTTGTAAGCCTGACCCCTATAAACGAAAGGTATGATAAAAGCTACAGGGGCTCGAGGAGGGTCCTCTAGGAGGTCTTTCCCAAATGGTGCACAAAAATACTTTATCGGAAAATTAAGCAAGTATGACTCTAGATCCCGTTTACTTATGAGCACGCCGCTGCGCACCGTGCCGCGTCCTTCGCGAATCGCGCGAAAAACCCTCCTTAAAATACCCAGCAGTGAACCTTCGTCAGGCCTAACGCCTCTTAAGTGCTCGCTAACAAAATGTATCGCCACCTTATTCGTATGGAAAATGAGGTCGGCATCCCTGCGTAGTCCATGGGAGAGCATTATACTGGAGGATATGCAGCGGGCCATTAAAGGCATGTTCTCTATAAGCTCGTCTTCGCTTTGAGCTAGCAGAATAAAGCGGCGCCGCATCAGATACCAGGTATCAGGCGCCCCCCTCGGCTCCTGCTTAGTTGCCTTAAAAGCTTCTGCGTTCTCTTATACGTAGTTAACAGGTTCTTCACATCCTTTGTGCTGGTTCCCGAACCTTTAGCGATCCTAATAATCCTAGACCTGGTTATAGTATCCGGGTTTGCTAGCTCCTCTCTCGTCATCGAGTTCATTATAGCTATCCATTTTTTCACATTTTCTGAACCTGCTTTTTCTAATTCCGGTGTAATCTCATATGATCCAGGTAGCAACTCCAAAATTTTTCTCAAAGGCCCCATCTTTGAAAGACCCTCGAGCTGCTGCTTGAATTCGAGCAGGGTAAACCTACCCCTGATCAGTGCATCGGGTTGTGCGACTAACTGAGCTTTACGCATTCGATCCACTAAAGATTTTAGATCCCCCATTCCAAGAAGCCTACTTACAAAAGAGGGTGGGTCGAAGGGGTCTAACTCCTCCAGCTTTTCCCCTACACCTATGAAGATCACCTTTGCGCCGGTTTTCGCAACAGCGGCAAGCGCCCCACCCCCCCTGGCTGAACCATCCATTTTCGTAAGTATTATTGACCCCAAGGGAGCCACCTTGTGAAATGCCTCAGCTTGAGCCCCAGCCCTCTTACCTATCGTAGCATCAAGGACAAGCACTACTTCGTCCGGTTTCAGCGAGTTCACAAGCTCCTTCATTTCATTCAGTAAATCTTTCTCCTCCTTGTGCCGCCCAGCCGTGTCCACTATTATGAGCTCTACACCTTTGGCTCTTAGAGCCTCCACTCCATTTAGAGCCACTTCGACTGATGGCGCACCTTTTAATCCGTAGAACTCAACGCCGATGGAGTTAGCTAGCTGGCTTAGTTGCTCGTAGGCCCCAGGCCTGTAATTGTCAGCGCATATTAATCCAACCTTAAACCCCCTTTTTTTATAGTATAGGGCTAACTTAGCAGCTGTAGTAGTTTTTCCAGATCCCTGAAGGCCTACAAGCAGTAGAACCCCCCCTTTCCTAACTTTAAGTTCATGTTTGTTTTCGCCACCCAGTACGTTAACTAACTCCTCGTAGAGCGCGCGGAGAAGTAGCTCCCGTCTCGAAAATCCCGGAGGCACATCCTCCTTGAACACGCGCTCCTCTACTTTCCTGGTCAGCTCGAGAACCAAGTCCGGGCTTACATCAGCTTTAAGCAGTTCCCTCTCTAGCTCCCTTAAAGTTTTTTTAACAGCTACCCTATCTATAATTGGTTCTCTTTTAATTAGCGATACTATTCTAGCTAAACCTTTCCTAAGCTCCTCCATCTTCGGTTACGGCGGGATTGGCAATACTAGGTGGGCAATCATTATGCACAACATCAAACCTACAGCTAAGGCCACAATAGCTTCTGGACGCAGCTTAATCCCTCCGACCTCCTCTTCGAAGTAGGTGATCAAGCCTGCAGCAGATTGGGGCGCTCGTACCCTCTTTTTACCTTTAGCCATCAATCAGTAGAACCTCTGCGAGTGATAAAACTTTCGATAGAATTGACGTCGCACCGCTTTTTAAACGTCACTATGCTCGCTAGGTTGCCCTCCTAGCTAAGCTCATGGGTACTGTAAATCGCCTTCCACTCTCTCGACCAATAATTTTCCAGGTACTGGTTTGGGCGGTTTTATGCTGCTTAGGCCTAGAGGGTCGTCCATGATCAAAGTGAAACTGTCACCTTGCTCAGCGACTTTCGCTACGAACTCCCGATAATTACTTGCATCCATGCCCAGCGCTTCGAAGGATTTTGCGGCCTCCACGATCAATTGCAAAATTCCTTCAATGTTTGTAACCATCATCTGCGCTGCAATACCGGGATCCAGCGCAAAGCCAAGCTCTGGTATCTCGATAGAGGCAACATTACTGCGGATCACGTGTGCATACAAATCATCCATGCTGTCAACTTTATAGTATAGCCTGACGTGCTTTCTCGCCTCTAAAGGTATCACATCAGTGTGCCTATAACCGCACTTTGAACACGTTCTAGAGGACAGCAGAACCTTCCCGATATCCGGTATGTCGTATATGCTTTCTCTAATCACCACATTCGAGCCACAAAACGGACACTCGGTTACAAATTCATCGAAGTAAGCAGCATATACTGCGATATTCTCCGGCAGCTGGTTTAAAGTTCTTCGATCCCCTCCTTCCGGCATACTAGGGAGGGTGTAGTAAGCTCGCCTTATAAGGCCTATTTGTAAAAGATGCACACATAGTATAACGAGGGTTTACTTTCAATTGCATCTCAAACCGATGTAAGGCTGATTGCTGAAGAGGGCTTTAAAGCAGGTTAAGTGCATCTACTCAGTTAATCCAGGTTAACCTGCCGAATTAATTGCCAGCTCCGCTCGAGAGCTTGCGATAATCTACCGTTTGTACAGCGATGTGGTAGATCTACTGCCAGGACGGATGGTCGGTGTTTCCCCACTAAAAGTTCACCTGCCCTTAAAAAGAAATAACAGAAAGGCTCCCCTGAGCTCCTGCCATACAGAGTGCAACTCGACCGCAACTTACACAGTCGCTACCTAGCTGAGCCTCCTCCTTATGCTTTGACTTTAGCGCATAGCGAAGTTAAAGCCAGGAATAGAAGCGCTTAACGGCACTTTTCGGTTTACACATTTGTGCCTAGTTTAGGGCATAATTAAAAGTTGTTACTCCGATCGGAGAGCGGCTCAACTATTAAAAGTTATACAGCATCGACATAGGCAACTATTACATTTTCTTCAGCGTAGGTGAAATCACAGTATGGGCTGGAATATTTCGAAGTACCATTGCCCTTAAAATGCTTTAAGAAGGCAGCATCGATCAATACCATACGCAAATTGCTTGAAAGGGGCATCAAAGGGCTCTACGAGAGGCCTAGAATCACCAGGTTCACTACCCGGAGGGGCAGGCTACTTTGCTGAAGAGCGGGTCCTCCGGGAGGCTCTCCCCCGGCTCTTCAGAGAGCCTGTGAAGCCGGCCCACCCCCGGTGGAGTGAGGTTCGACAACTGCTCAAAAGCGGTGAAGGAGAGCCAGAGGGGAAGTCGCCGGTTCCACTGTGCTCCGGGAACGAGATCTGATTTACTGCTCTACCTGGTGCACGAAAGCTGAAAGGATATATATCCCGTGACAAGTCACCCCTATGCCGGGGTAGCTTAGCCCGGTAGTGCCGAAACCCTGTGTCGGCCTCGAAAGCGCCCGGCTGTTAACCGGGAGGTCCCGGGTTCGAATCCCGGCCCCGGCGCCACGCTTTGCATTTACCTTTATCAAGACCCGTGTTGCGCGCGCCAAAAATTTCAAGGAACCAATACTTACTGCACAAGTTCCCAATTTTTCTAGGTGTTTTTCATTATAATGGAAATATTTAAGTCAATGGTCGCGTAACCCCCGCGAGGGACAGGTAGATGAAAGTTACTGTCAGCCATATAAAGGCTGATATCGGCGGCTGGGTTGGGCACAGTACTGTTCATCCTAAGTTAATAGATTACGCTGAGAAAAAATTGAGAGAAGCTAAGGAAACGGGCTTGATTATAGATTACTGCGTTTTCAATTGTGGAGATGACTTGCAGCTTCTTATGACGCATACCAGGGGGGACAATAACCCCGAAATTCATAAGCTAGCATGGGACACATTTGTTGAAGCCACAGAGAAAGTTAGCAAACCACTAAAACTCTATGGAGCTGGTCAAGATTTACTCAAGGATACATTTAGCGGTAATGTGAAAGGCATGGGTCCTGGAGTAGCTGAAATGACTTTCGAGGAGAGAAAAAGCGAGCCAATAATAGTGTTTGCAGCTGATAAAACTGAACCTGGCGCGTGGAACATGCCACTTTATAAAATGTTTGCTGATCCCTTCAATACAGCCGGCTTGGTCATCGATCCAAGCATGCATGATGGGTTTAAATTCGAAGTCTACGATGTAATTGAGCATAAGTACGTTATTATGAACACTCCGGAGGAAGCCTACGATCTCCTAGCATTAATCGGCACACCCGGTAGGTACGTGATTAGGAGAGTGTATAGGAAGTCCGACAACGAAATTGGTGCTGCGGCCAGTGTAACTAGGCTAAGTTTGATAGCTGGCCGCTATGTAGGTAAAGATGATCCTGTGCTCATAGTCAGGACTCAGCATGGCTTCCCCGCTGTTGGTGAGGTGCTTGAGGCATTTGCTTTTCCCCACATAGTGGCTGGATGGATGAGGGGAAGCCACCACGGTCCACTAATGCCAGTAGCTTTGAAAAACGCTAAACCAACTAGGTTCGACGGTCCACCGAGAGTAGTAGCGCTTGGGTTCCAACTCCACAATGGGTACCTGGAAGGTCCCAACGATCTTTTCGACGATCCAGCTTTTGACTACACAAGGAGAGTGGCCATGGAGATCGCCGACTACTTAAGAAGGCATGGACCTTTCATGCCTCATAGATTGGGACCCGACGAGATGGAATACACGACGCTGCCAGCCGTTTTAGAGAAACTAAGGGATAGGCTTAAACCCAGCGAAGAGTAAAATAAGTTAACATTATTGTATTTTTATTTTTAAATTTTTGTGATATAAGTTACATAAGCCACTTGAATTGAAGATAGTTCACTTTTCGAGAAGTATCAACATAGGCTATAATGAACCTTTTTCTCACGGAATGGGAGAGCCTCCCCGCCCTGACTATTTCGATAGGGTCTAGCTTGCTATTATAAGGTAGCACATGCACAAGGAAGGGTGCATGCTCAAGTCCAGGCCCCAGTCGATAGACAACGAATGTTGCGCCGAACTTCATCCCGGACTTTACAATTAGGTTCTTACCTCTCAAATCTCTGTATACAATATACACTTCGTTAAAGTTTTCGTACATTTCCTCTCCGATTTTTTTAAGAACATCAACTTCGACTTTATTACCTTCAGCGTCTAGGATCGTCAACTTACCTTCCTCCGCTAGGTAAACTGCATCGAGAACCGATAACTCAAGTTCCCTTTCAACATTAGGAGTTTTAGGTTTACTAACCATGAAGAACTTGCCATAGAATCCGTCATTAAAGTACATGTTGCGACCTTTAACTCTGTCAAACACTACTATCCTCCTTCCCACTAGGCGTGCCTCCACTTTTGTCTTCGGTGCGCTCTCAGCCACATTTCGCAGCTACGTATACCGCCTTAAAACCTTCCCTTTGAGCGTGTCTCAGAAGATCAAAATTAAACTTGGAAAATTTGGTGGCAGTATTCATATCGAGGAAGGGCATGTAGTTATCCTCGGCCGATCGGGAGCCGGAAAGTCAAACACGGCAAAAGTCGTGATAAGGGAGTTAGCTAGGAGGGGGTTACCAGTTCTTGTAATAGACTGGGCCGGCGAGTACGAGATGAATAATTTTACGCGCCTCAGGCCGGGTAGCGATTTTTCTCTGAATATTTTTAAAACTGTAGGCGTGCACGATGCTGAGGGTGTCGATGTCGTTGTGGATCTTTTTGATGCGACTTTTCACCTAACTGCACCGCAAATGTACATGCTAAGAGTAGCTGTGAAAAACGCATGCGCAAAGGGGGCTAAGGACCTCGGCGACCTTCTTAAAGCAATTGAAGAAGCGCCAACGCGCAGCTTCTATGACTACGAAACAAAAATGGCCTTGATACGCCGGCTCTCTCCGCTTGCCGAAGGACGAGTGGGACACGCACTGAGTGGAAGGGCAAACATAGGTAGTATCTTAACCAAGAATACGATTGTCGACTTAAGTTCTTTTAAAAGCATCTACGCTAAAAGGCTCTTCACGCTCTTCCTTCTGAAACACGTCTACGACAGGGCTGTTTCAAGGGGCGTTACAGGCAAGCCTGTTCACGCGACCTTGGTTGAGGAATTCTGGAATGTAGCTCCCTACAGGCGGTTAGACACGGAACCTACTATTGGTGAGCGAATGTTCTTCGAACTTCGGAAGTATGGTGAAATCGTTATCGCTGTGACTCAAAATCCATCCGAGGTAGCTTGGGGCGTAATCAGCAATGCCGAGGTTGTTATAGTTCATGCCATGCTTCCTAAAGAGGCTGAGGTCCTAGGGCTACACCGGCTGTTTTTGACGGGACAGAGGCAAGTCGACATTTGTCAGCTCGTAATGCGGTTGAAGAAAGGGGAAGCTATCGTTATTGAGAGGGGCAGGATGTTTCGAGTGAAAGTTGCGCAAGTGAAGATGTAAAATGTGCGCGTGCGTAAAACGTTTATATTTACATAGCTCGGGGGTTTCGGGGTTGGCTTGACGGCGAGGGAGCGCCGATTGCGTATTAGGAGGAAAGATACAGTGCCGCGGCAACAGGCTAGGTTGAACCCCAAGGCTATGGAATACCTGGGTATCAAAGACAAAGTTGAAATTGTTATTGGTGGTAAAAAACGCTTAATTTTCAGCGCGCTAGCGCTCGACTCCGTGCCAGAGAGCGAAGTCTGGTGCAATAGCGATGAACTCAAGGAGCTTGGAGTAGCTGATAACACGATAGCGGCTGTTCGCGCTCCAATAACGATCGCTGGTGTAAAAGCATGAGCATCGAGCTTGAGAGCAGGAAATCCGCAACCGCTGATGAAAAGTTACTCAACATACTGAGGAGCGAGCTGTTAATAGCTAAGGAAATGTTAAAAGGCGTATTGAATGCATTCAATGCTCTAGGGAAGGGGGAGTACGAGGCGGTGAGATGGCTGTCCGAGGAAGCCAGGAAAAGCAAGGAAAACGCTGTTTTGCTTCAACGAAGTTTTCTTGAGTATTTCTCTGCGGTGGCGCCTTCACTATATAGTAAGGAGGAATGGCTCAGGGTGTCGTCAAAAATGTTGGGCATTCTGGATAAACTCGGGGGTATAACTTACCGCGTAGAGTACCTTGTTTCGAAGTCCTGGAACGTTCCAGTGGATATTCGAATGGTGCTAATAGATATGGCAACGGCGCTCATTTCGATGATGGACGAGTACACAGTTATGATTAACGCCTTAACACGTGGTAAAGCCGCAGAGATTCGAGGAAGGATTTCGGCTATCGAGGCAAGCATCGATGCAAAATACAGGGAAGCTACGTTTAAGATTCTCGAGGCAAGTATCCCGGCATCGTTGATGATCTTATTGCTGAGCATAGCTGAAATGTTGGAAGATGTCTCCGATTTGGTGGATTCCGCGGCCGATGATACCTACTTAGTAGCCGTTGCGTAGACTACAGTAAAGAGGTTAAACTTTCTAGCTAAAGAAATCGAGTAGAGTTTGCTGACCTCTCTCCAGTAATTGCTCTTCTTTAATACCAAAATATTCCAGAATTCTAAGTGCAGCCGGCAATATTTGCTTCCTCACGTAATAATCGACATCAACCTCACTTATACTTTTAACCAGCACATGCGGAATTGCTTTTTCAGATAACTTTTCACCGCCTTTACCTTTGCCTACAATGAAGCCTATCTTACCCCCCTTGGAAACCCTATAGCCCGCTTCCACTAACCTTTTAGCCGCGATCACATGAGCTGCCTCTACCTCATAATCTTCAAAAGACTTTGTAAGAGTTTTCCAAACAATTAGTTTCTCAAGTGGTATTTTACCCGCGTGCAAGTTCTCTATTGTTTCCCTAACGTACTTCACAGCCCTGCCGATATCCTCTTCCTTGAGGATTATTTCTATTACTTTTTCTTGCACTTCCCTGGCCAGCTCAGCCCAATCCCCTCTTACCGCTTCCAGACCGACGACATCTATTCTACCGTCTTCCAGCAACCCGCAGTATCGTTTTTTAGCCTCTGTAAAGAAAATCTTTTTATAAAGTTTATCAACTTTTATATCTAAATTGAGATTTTCATTAATAATATTAATCAACTTTCTAACTTTATCGGGCTCGTAGATAACGAAAATGCTGTCCGTATCACCGTATATTACAGTCAATCCTAGGCTTTGAGCCAGCCCAATCGTTTCGCTGATAGTCTTCCTGCCCCATGCAGTAGTAGCTTCCGCTACTTGCCTTCTGTACCACCTCGCTCCCACCCAGCCGCAGTACCCGTAGGTAGCGTTCGCTATTACCTTAATGGCTTTCTGCCTCTCTTCGAGTATTCGATACTCAGGGCTTCCTGGATCTAGACCTTTCATCCGTTCCCTTACTTCCTCCCTAGCTTTCAGCAGTTTTTCGAGCACTTTTCTATAGAACCCTGGTGGAGTCTTCCTAAATGCGTACCCGACCTCCGGTGCTACATTAACGCTATTCTCCTCTATTTTCTCTCCAGGAAGTACCAACGTATCGGGTGAAATATTGTACTTTATCATCAGACTCGGGTACATCGATGAGAAGTCGAGAACTGCTACATTCCTGTGAATTCCAGGCTTAGGTTTAAGTACGATAGCTCCCTTGTAGGGTTCGTAAGGTCTTTCAATCCTGTTAGGAATTAGTTCGCCATATTCAAAGGCTGCTCGCATAAGGTGCCACTCAACCCTGAATCCGACGGAGGCCGATCCAACCTGGTCTAGCGTTAAGCCAACTAGGCTAGAGAGCTGTATGGCGAAGGGGAGAAACTTTTCAGCTAGACCGAACGTGCTCTCCACGTCATCCTTAGCGTACTGAAGGAGAAAGGATCGCTTACTTGGGTTGTCCCAGTATTCATGAATTTTAGATGAATCTATAAGTAATCTTTCACTTTTAGCTTTAACTCCTAAATAATCGGCTACATTATCTAAAGTTTTAATTTTTATTTCGGAAATTTCATCAGCGTAGTCATACAGGTCAACGTTGGCTCTCCCCACTATAGAGTAATGACCATACACGCTAAGTGTTGGCTCTCCGCCGCCTCTGGATACATTAAATTTCATTTTATGTACCCTGCACCTGGTCAGAATGTACGGCCAATCGAATCGATTACTATTATAGCCCACTATGACATCAGGGTCGTGCTCCAGTATATCTTTCATGAATCGCTGGAGCAGAGTTTTATCATCTTTGCCGTCGGCGGTGAAGATTCGTGTATCACTTTGACCAGTAGCTGCTGCAATAACAATTATCGGATCCCTTTTCGGGCTCGGTTCGCCGAATGGGTTATAGCACTCAATGTCAAAGGCGTAAACTCGCAGTTGGGGAGGGTTTCCGAAACCTACGTATTGGGGACTACTTTCGGCTAAGTAAACGGAGTCTATGCCCCACCCCTCCTCGTTCGGCACCTCTTTCGCTGTGACTTCGTGCCAGCTGCAAGGGTACACGCCCCTGTCTATCATGTAACGCATGTAAAACCGGATATCAGCTTCAAGCACGTCGTCCACACTCTCAATTTTCAGCAGAGTTTCACGAAGCTTTGGAACATCCTTTGGCGACGTCAGTGTAACCTTCAGTACTTTAACCTCTTTACCAAAGTACTTCTTCTCGAGAGGTTCAATGTTAGAAATGTCGTACTCACTGGATAGCCTACGTATTTGCTCGACTACCTGGTTCTCCCGCCCCTCAACGGGAAGTACGTATATGTACGGCCTAAAGCTTCTATCCAAGACTACGACCCGCCTACCCTCGCGGTCTATTCCCCATAGTCTTACTTCAGGAACCCCTCCTACTATCTCATAGCTGGCATCCAGCAGCCAAAACTCTAACCTCATTTCACTCCTAATAACATTGTTAACCCTTTAAACTCAGCGCAAAGGCGGTGAAGCGTTCAACATTCCTTCTAATACAAGGGGTTAGACCGGAATGAATTCTTCCAATATGCCGTTGTTGGTTATAGCCAGAACGTCTATGCCATCACCGCTCATGGCATCTCTGCTGAAGGCAACTTTAATGGATTTTAAAGCTAGAGAGCGTGCTTCCTCAACACTGATGTCATCCTTATACTCGCTTTCGATTATGCTGATCGCTAATTGCGCGCCGGTTCCCACAGCTGCGTACTTGTCCTCTATCACCGCACCTAGAGGATCTAAGACATAGACATGCGTTCCCTCTTCATCGATCCCTCCGACGATCATTTCGACTATGTAAGGAGCTACCCTGCTGCTGTTGTGTAAAATTAAAGAAAGTAGCTTAGCAAGATTGTATACCCTTGGCTTTAAACCGCTTTCAAGCTCATAGAGTCTCATCTCGGCTTCAAGCATCCTGGCCAATGTCTGCATATCTGCCACAAATCCGGCACTAGCAATACCCGCCCGGTCCAGAACTTTGAAGACCTTTTTCCCAGCTTTGCTCATTAGGGTGTACCCATAAGTCACGCGCTTATCGGCGGCTAGGACCACTCCATCTTTAGCTTTTATCCCTAGTGCCGTTGCACCTGGGTAGTATTCCGACAATTTAACCCCCAACACCATTTGCACGAGCTCTTTAAAAAGTATGTGCACAAAAGTATGCAAGCGAAGAACTGTGTGTGCATCAGTTTTCACCGGAATACGGATAGCTCCTGCAAATTGGAGCGAGCTCTACGAAGCAGCTAAACGTAGAGCCGCCAGGGCCGGAGTGAGGAAGTCAAGGAGTCGGTTTAGAACGGCGAAAAGCCTTGAGGAGGCGAGAATAAAAGTGGCATCGGTATACGTGGTCAAGACACTAAGGGACATCGCGCTTACAACCCCTTTCCTGGAATCACTCCATCCCTTCTATAGGGAACTGCTCAAGACAATTATAGATGAAAACGCATACCGACTTTGCCTGTCAAGGATATACTCCGTATCAAAAATTATAGAAGGGCTGGCGCGTGAACATGCAAAGGAAGTTCTTCGCAGCAGGGATATCAGAGAGATTCGCCATAATCGTAAGGCCTTCTTCGGAAGGCTAGGCTCGCTTCTCAAAGATTTAGACTGGTGTTTCAAAACGCTCCGAAACTGGCAGGCGGAGATGGTAAAGCTGCCTACGATCGACGTATCCATTCCCTCGATTATCATAGCGGGTGCACCAAACGTGGGTAAGTCATCCTTGCTCAGGTCAATCTCCAGGGCTACTCCCGAGGTTAAACCTTACCCGTTTACCACGAAAAATGTGCAGGTGGGGCATCTAGAGTTAGGTGAAGTGAAGGTGCAGGCTATCGATACCCCGGGCCTACTTGATCGTCCCTTAGAGGAGAAAGGACCTGTGGAGAGGAGAGCTGTAGCAGCCCTTAGGTTCCTGAACGGAGTCGTAGTTTTTGTTTTCGACCCAACCACGACTTGCGGTTTCCCTTTAGATTACCAGCTAGCCGTGTATAGGGAGGTAAAGAGCCTGTTAGAGGAAACCCCGATAGTAATTGTTTCGAATAAGGTTGATTTAACGTCGCCTACTCAGGCCTCCGAACTAGTGAGAATGCTGGGTGAGGAAGCTAAAAATTTAATTTTCATATCAGCATCGTATCGGATTGGTATTGATTACATGTTAAACGAGGTTAAGAAGTGTTTCCTATGTGCACGTAAAAGTTAAATGAGGCCCCTAGAGGAAGCTCCGTGTCAAAGATAGGGATAATCTCCGATACCCATGACAACATTAAGGCTCTTGACGAGCTCTTAAGCAGGTTTGAGAAATACGGGGTCAGGAGCTTAATTCACGCGGGCGACATAATAGCGCCTTTTACACTGAAGAGAATACTCGTACGGAATTTCGATCTCAGTGGGGTGTTCGGCAATAATGACGGTGAGCTACTGGCCTTGTCCAGGATTGCGAAGGAGAGTGGTGCTTCCATTTCTCAGCAACCTCTAATTTTAGAATTCAGCAGCACCAGGATGTTAGTGTTGCATGGTACAGGAGGTACGGTCGAGACAAAAAGGTTCGTAGAGTCCCTGGCTAAAAGTGGCGATTACGACGTGATAGTATACGGTCACACTCACGAGTTAGATGTGAGGAGAATAGGTAAAGTGCTCATAATAAACCCCGGAGAAGCGTGCGGCTATCTATCGGGCATGTCAACAGCTGTAATACTCGACACGGAGAAGCTCGAAACTGAGGTGATTAAACTTTGATCGCGGGTTAGAATTGCGCTAACGTAACGCATGTGCTTGCGAGTTAAATGAACAACTTTAAAGTTCATGAGTCAGCAGTGTGAGCAACGTGATGAAAGGGCCCCACGAGATCGAATTACCCGCTAAGGTTATAACCGGTAGCGGTGCGCTATCGGCGCTACCGGGGCTACTGGAGAGCTTCGGTTACAGAAGGATAGCGCTCTTCACTGGGCCTAACGTGAAAACGATCTGCGGCTACAGGGTAGAAAACATGCTGAACAAAGCTGGGTTTGAATGCCACATATACACCGTTGGGGAGGCCTCCAAACCAGAAGCGGAAACGGCAGCGTTATTTACCAAAGAGGTGGAGGCGGACGCCATCGTTGCTGTAGGAGGCGGTAAGGTAATCGATGTCGCCAAATATGTGTCCCATGCTTATGGTATAAGGTTCGTGAGCGTCCCCACAGCTGTATCCCATGACGGTATAGCCAGTCCAGCTATTTCGCTGAAGGATGTGGAAGGTTTCCCTGTAAGCAAGTTTGGTAGACCGCCAGTAGCGATTATCGCTGACATTGATATAATCTCGCAAGCCCCCAAGAAGTTGTTAGCAAGCGGTTTTGGGGACATAATAGGTAAGCTGACCAGTGTGCGAGATGCCATTTTAGCTAGAAAGATCAAGGGAGAATACATAGGAGACTACAGCCTTGCGCTAGCCAAGTTGAGTGCACAGATGGTAGCGGAGAGTGCTGAACTGATAGCTACGCAGGATCCCGAAGGCGTAAGTGTCTTGGTCGAGGCCGCTATAAGCTGCGGAGTTGCGATGGCAATAGCGGGTAGCTCAAGGCCGTGTTCAGGCAGCGAGCATCTATTCAGCCACGCGCTCGACATAGTGTATCCTGAGAAGATCAGTCTACATGGCGAGCAAGTGGGTGTCGGAACTATAATGATGGCTTTTCTTCACGGAATTAACTGGAAACGTATAAGGCAGTTATTGCGCATGGTTGGCGCACCGACCACTAACGAGGAGCTAGGCGTCCCCCCGAAGGCCATAGTAAACGCGCTTACAATAGCGCATAAGGTGAGGAAGCGGTATACAATCTTGGGCGAAGGAGGTTTAAGCGAATCTGCCGCACTTAAACTCGCAAAGGTGACAGGGGTTATTGAGTGAGCGGTAAACGAGCTTCGCTGCGATATACCGATGCGCATTGTCACGCACATGAGATTCCGGAAGGTGAGCTGGCAGCCTATCAGGACGAATTCGAGGTGGTTCTGGCGGTATCCGACGACCTCGAGTCTTCGCTGAGAACGGTTGCTTTAGCTAAAAAGTTCAAGCATATAAAGGCGAGTGTGGGAGTTCACCCTTGGTCCTTAGAAGAAACAAATGTTGAAGAGCAACTGCGCGGGTTAGAGAGGTTGGTAGCCGAGAGCGAAGTAGTGTGCATTGGCGAGATAGGTCTGGATAGAGCGTTCACTCCCCACACTATAGAAAAACAGTTGGTGGTTTTTAGGCGACTACTGCAGCTTGCGAAGGATTACGATTTACCGGTGAATCTTCACGCGGCAAAAACGTGGAAGCAGGTTTTAGATGAAGTTAGTGCCCATGGTATTAAGCGCGCACTTTTTCACTGGTATAGTGGACCGCCCGAAGTGCTAACAGAGATCTCCGCTAGGAGATACTTGATCTCTATTAATCCAACGGTTAAAGCGAATAAAAAACATTTGGGGGTGGCAAAGCAAGCCCCTCTACAGATTTTAACTTTCGAGAGCGATGGCCCTTACGTATACAGGGGGATGGCTCTAAAGCCTACCTTGATACCGGAAACCTTGAAGCTGATCGCTAGAGTTAGAAATTTGGATATTCAGGAGCTAGCAGCTACTGCTAACGAGAACCTTTTTAGGTTTTTAGGAATATAACTATTGTTTTCGCAAATATTCAGAGAAAAGATTGAAGAGCTCGGTAAAACTATGTCTATACAATGTTCTGCATAAGAACTGGCGGAAGATTTTTAAGGCCGTGAGAGGCGCCTCCATGCGCAAAAGCGCGAGATAAAAGTGTGAGAAAAAGAGAGCCTGTAGAATTGAAGGTAAAAGATTTGAGACCCAGTTCGAAATGGTTTACTGTTAAAGTTAAAATTTTAAATGTAGGGGATGAGAAGAGCGTATTTTCGAGGGATGGGAGTCAGCACCGGGTTGCAGAGGCTTTAGTTGGAGACGAGACGGGAAGTATACTCTTGACTTTATGGGACAACGATATCGATAAAGTAAGAGGGCTCATAGGGTCCACAGTATCCGTAAAGAATGGGTACATAGTATTGTTCCGCGGGTCGATGAGGCTCGCACTCGGTAGGTTTGGGAGTCTAGAAGAAGTAGACGAAGAAATAACTGATGTTAATGAAGAGCTAAATATGTCTGAAAAAACATATAGCCAAAGAGGTAGTTTTCGATCCCGTAGACCCAGAGGAGAATTTTAGCACTATAATTTAAATCGTTAATTTTTTATTTTTAAATATTAAAATAATAAATATCCCTCTGTAACAATTACCGCCAAGTAAAAGTCATTCACATTTGTTCCCGTCGGGCCCGTGATTATATGCCCGCCTATGGATTTAAAGAACCCGTAGCTATCATTGTTGCCTAGGAAATCGGCTGGTTTAAGCCCCAGTTTAACTGATTTTTCCACGGTTTTTCCGTCGACTACCGCACCCGCGACATCCGTTGGGCCATCAATCCCATCGCTCCCCATTGCAGCGATGGCTATTCCCTCTTCACCAGCTATCTGGATCGCGGCAGAGAGCGCGAATTCCTGGTTTCTGCCACCCTTACCCCCTCCCCTAACTGTTACTGTGGTCTCTCCCCCGCATAAAATGACGGCCGGCGGGGGGATGGGTATTGAACTGCGTTTAACTTCCAACGCTACTGCGGTTAAGAATTTAGCTGCCTCTCTTGCCTCACCCTGCAACATGCTAGTAAGAATTAACGAGTTCAATCCCATACGCTTAGCGTAGGCGTCCATAGCTCGAAGTGCAGTGAGGTTGCTCCCTATTAACACGTTGTGCACCTGCCCAAAGCAGGGGTCACCGGGTTTTGGCGTCTCAGGGAGCTTCCCGTCTACTCCACTTTCGATAAGCTCGCGAATTTTAAAGGGCACTTTACCTAGTATTCCGTAGTGTTCCAACACTGTTCGAGCATCCATAAAAGTGGTAGGATCGGGAACTGTGGGGCCTGAAGCAATTATGTCCAATTTATCTCCTACAACATCTGAAATCACTAATGAGAGCACTGGGGAGGGGCTTGCAGCAGCCGCTAACCGCCCTCCCTTCAGCAGCGATAGGTGTTTTCTAACAGTGTTAACTTCTGCGATTGTTGCGCCTGACTTTAGAAGTAAGTCGGTTACGGTACTCAGGTCTTCTAGCGAGAGTCCGGGGATTGGGACCTCCATTAGAGCTGAGCCGCCGCCCGAAATGAGCACAAGTAGCGGTTTCCCTTCCTCTTTTGCTTTGCGAGCTAGCTTCAAGGCTAGCATTCCTGCCTTCACACTCCCCTCGTCAGGGTACGGGTGCCCGGCCTCCACCTGCTCTATCCTAGTGAGCTCGGCTATCGGTGCGCCTCGCGGCAGGGCAGCTACACCGCCTCTCACTAGGTCGCCAGCAAGCTGTTCAACAGCTTCAGCCATTCTGCCCGCTGCTTTGCCAAGAGCTACAACGTAGAAGCCCCTTCCAACATCCACTATGCAGTCGTTGTCTGCCATAAGGTTATGTCCAACTAACTTAATTTTTTCTAAAACTAAACGTTTAGGATCGACGGCCCTGATACCTTCTAACAGCAGAGTCATCGCTATTTTACGTGCTAGCTTGTTCCGGTCATTCACTAAGTTTTTATTCATACCTCAAATTTTATCCAAAAATATCCTATAAAAACTCCCTCGCCTCGGCTTTTATAGGCGTAACAATTTAAGGAGGTGCAACATTGATAATTCATGGGCCAGGTAGAATTTCGCGGAGTCAGAATTACTCGCCTGAACCATGCGGCGTTTAAGCTTGAAGGCGATGGAAAGGTAATCTACATCGATCCCTTTCAGTTAGCTTCCTCTCCCAAAGACGGGGACATCGTCGTATGCACTCATGACCACTACGATCATTGCAGCATTGAAGACATTCGGAAAGTCATTAAGCCGAATGGAATTGTCATCGCATCCGTAAACTGCGGATCTAAGCTAAAAGTCCTGAGGAACGAGGTTAAACTGCTGAATCCCCACGATCAGCTCAGCATCGACCATATAACAGTGACCGCTGTGCCAGCATACAACGTTGGAAAACGCTACCACCCTAAAGATTACAAAGGTATTGGCGTTATCATCGAAGTGGCTGGTGTGCGAATTTACCACGCCGGGGATACCGATCTGATTCCTGAGATGGATAACCTTAGCGGTAAAGTTGAGGTAGCCCTAGTACCGGTGAGTGGGGTATACGTGATGGACGTTGAGGAGGCGATAGAAGCCGTTAAACGGATACGCCCAGCTCTTGCTATACCGATGCACTACGGAGCCATCGTAGGGGAGCCTCGACACGCTGAGAGATTTCGCCAAGGGTTGCAAGGTATCTGCGACGTCGCAGTTATTTGAGACGACTGCAGCATAATAAATAAAAAACCATGCTGACTGTTACGTGAGCTGTGACGAAGGTCTGGAGCGCCGAGCTGTTGGCTATGAGGATAACCAACGTCTCGGATAACCAGCAAACGGTTCGTGTATCTGTTCGAATACCCAGCGAACAATACAAAGCGTTAAGAACCCTCGTAGATGAAGGGATCTATCCCTCAGTGTCGGACGCTATTAGGGAGGCAATAGCAAGGCTCGTGAAAGAATGCTCGGCTCCTTAAGCACTCAAAGGGGCTCTACACATAAAACGGTGGCATCTCTTTTCTGCTTTTCTCGGCTTCCTTAAGCATGGCCGCTATTTCGGCCTCTCTTGCCTTTATCTCCTCTATCAGTCTATCCAAGTTACTCGTATTTATTTCGAAACGAAAAAGCTTAGCTAGAGCTAGAACCACTCGCTTGGCTGCGAGCGGATCGGGTTCCACTTGGGCAGTGTAACCCATGAGCACGTAGGCTTTTAGGCCCCGAAGGCTGGCTAGAGTTGGCAGGAGACCGCACGCGCCTGTTATTAAGCCGCCTGGCGATGGTTTGAAACCGTACTTGGAAAGCTCTTCGCTTATTTCTCTGCTGGCTGTCGCGAAATACACGTCCTCTCCGTTGCCCATCGTGGTACCGCACACTCCAACAACCTCTCTTCCATCAATCATCTGAAAGTAGTCAAGCACACGCTCCGCTATTTCGTACTGCATCCAGGTTACTGGTTGTGTGGGAGCCGTTAAAAATAGAAAATCCCTGTTCCCGGTACTATAATGGTAGAAATCGTAAGTGGGGAGTTTAAGTATTCCCTCTTCATCCACCAGGACCGCGACATTTTGTTGAAGAAGCAGTCCATCCGAGATTAGCTCAGCTACTTTACGCAGATTCAGTTCACGAATTATGTAATCGACCGCCAGCTTTCCCACCAGGCCTATACCTGGTAGTCCCTGGATTAGTACGCCATTTCTTAGGGTGACTTTTTCCAGTTCTCTTAGCTTAATCATTTCCTCTTACCCAGTGCCATCCAAGTAATTAATTTTAATGTCTGACGAGCTTTAGCTGTGCGATGAAGACTCCATTAGTTCTAGGCATAGACGCGGGTACCGGTGGCTGCAAGGCGGTCGCGTACGATTTTGTGGGTAACCAGGTGTACTCTGCTTATAAAGAGTACAAGGTCATTCATCCCAGGGTTGGATGGGCTGAGCAGGACCCCCTGGATTGGTGGGGCGCAGCTGTTACAGTTGTGAGGGAAGTGGTGAGCAAAGTAGGAGCGGATAACATTGAAGCGGTGAGCGTTACCTCGCAAAGGGAAGCGTTCGCTCCTCTCGACAGGAAAGGCCGAGTAATAGCTAACGCCATCATATGGCTCGATCAAAGAGCAGGCAGGCAGGAGAAATGGATCAAAGAAAAAGTGGGAATTCAGCGCGTACTCGAGATTACTGGGCTGCCTGTCGACCAGATGTTCTCTGCTGTGAAGCTCCTTTGGTTTAAGGAGGAAATGCCGCAAAAGTACAGTGAAATAAGTACCCTTCTTTTCTCTAAGGATTTTATAATTTACATGCTTGCCGGAGTCGTGGCTACGGATTACAGCATGGCTTCGCGCACAATGCTTCTCGACATCCGCCGGCTTGAGTGGTCAACGGAGCTCTGCGAAGTACTGGGTATACCAATGGATATTCTTCCCCCGCTTAAAAGCTCGTGGGAGGTTGTTGGAGAAGTTACCGCTGAAGCTGCGGAGCTCACCGGTTTACGGAAGGGGACGCCTGTCGTTACGGGTGGCGGCGATCGCCCTTGCGAAGCTCTCGGCTCTGGCACAGTTGGCGAGGGGGAGGTTAACATAGGTACAGGGACGGGTACTTGCTTTGAAGCCCCTGTTTCTCAACCAAAGCCGGACGCGAAGGCTAGGGTCGATTTATGCGTTCACGTTGTGCCCAAAACTTGGGAGTATGAGGTCGTCATACCCGCAACTGGTGAGTCGCTGAGGTGGTTCAGGGACCAGTTAGGATCGTGGGAAGTTGAGGAAGCTAAGAAAAGAGGCGTTTCAGCGTACAGTTTGATGCTCGAGGAGGCGTTTACCGTTTCCCCTGGAGCTGACGGCGTGCTATACTACCCATACCTCTGGGGGGCAAAAGTACCCTACTTCAACCCTAATGCTAAAGGCGTGTTCATCGGTTTTACGCACGCGCATACTAGAGCCCATTTGATCCGAGCTACGCTAGAGGGTGTAGCCTATCATTACGCTGACGCTGTAGCGATTCTTCAAGAGCTGGGGATTAAAGTTAGGCGCATCACTATGACTGGCGGAGAAGTTCGAGGGAAGCTGTGGAACGAGATTAAGGCAGCAGTATTAGGTTCAAGAGTACTAATCCCGAAAGTTACCGACGCTGCAAGTTTGGGCGCGGCAATACTGGCAGCGGTTGGTGCTGGCTGTTTTAACTCTTTTGAACAGGCAGTCAACTCGATGGTTCACATAGCCGAAGAATACATGCCCGATCCGGTGTTGAGTAGTAAGTATGCCGAACTACGCCAGCTGTACAAGGAAGTGTACCGACGCTTAGAAAGCTCTTTCGAGGTTCTCTGAGATCCCCTTCTCTATGCATAAGGTTTTTAGGTTTTCCCCAGCGAAAGTGTTGAGCCCGGTGGTGTAGCGGTAAGCATGCGGGGCTTTGATTTCGAACCGATTTGGTTCGAAAGGGTACGCCCCCGAGACCGGGGTTCGAATCCCCGCCGGGCTACCATCCGTTGTTGTAACGAATCTCTGCTTGGGGTGATTTGAGTAGAGGAAACTTTACATTGGTGCGGGAAGTGATTTCGTGGTATGTCTAAAGTCGGTTTAAGGGAGGCTCAATGGTATGAGACGCTGGGTGGAGGAAGGGTCAGATGCAAACTTTGTCCCTGGCTTTGCGTGCTCGAGCCTGGGCGTACCGGACTCTGCGGCGTAAGAAGAAATATTGATGGAAAACTTGTCACCTTAGTGTACGGGCTCGTTTCCTCGATAGCGATTGACCCAATTGAGAAGAAACCCCTGTATAACTTCTATCCGGGAGCACCGATACTGAGCATAAGCACAGTAGGCTGCAACTTTAAGTGTCCGTGGTGCCAGAATTGGCACATTTCGCAATCGCAGCCCGGTAGAACTGCCCTAGACTACTTGGAACCCGAGAAAGTTGTTGAGATAATGAAGGGATATGAAGTACCGTTCCTGGCTTTCACCTACAATGAGCCCTCCATATGGTACGAATATGTCCTTGACGTTGCCAAGTTAGTGAAAAGGGAAAGGGGTTTCAACGTGCTTGTAACCAATGCTCACATCAATACTGAGCCGCTAGAGGAACTGGTTAAATACATTGATGCGGCGAATGTGGATATAAAATCATTCAATAGCGAAACTTATCTTAAAATTATCAGAGGTAAACTGGATGCAGTTCTCATAGCCACCAGCTTAATGAAAGAAAAAGGAATTCATGTAGAAACAACTTACTTAGTGGTACCGAATGTTAACGATAGGATTGATGAGTTTACTCGAATGGTTAAATGGCATTTAGATGCGCTAGGACCCGATACACCGCTCCATATTTCGCGTTTCTACCCAGCATACAAATTTGCTGACAGACTACCTACGCCGGTTGAGACGCTAACACGCTTTTGGGAAAGTGCTAGAAATGAGGGATTACGCTACGTATACGTAGGCAACGTACCAGGTCACAGCGGCGAATACACGTACTGCCCGAGTTGCGGTAAACCAGTTATCAAAAGAATTGGATACGAGATAGTCGAATGGAATTTGACGACGGGGGATAACAGATGCAGGTTCTGTGGGGCTAAAGTGGCTATAGCAGGCTATAGGTGGGTAAGTCGACGGGGCACACTTTACTACCTCTAACGGGGGAGCGTGACTCCCCTCTGGCCCTGATACCTGCCACGGTACGGCACGGGTTCCCCCTCTACTCTATAGAAAACTATATGCGCGAACCTCATCCCTCTTTTCAAAATTACTGGAAAGGCTCCTCCATGAATCTCCAACGTTATTTGCCCTTCAAACCCGCTATCTATAACTGTGGGAGGTATGCTGAGCCCCAGTCTAGCAAAGGTGCTCCTCAACTCTACAAGGCCGGCGATGTTGCAGGGCATCTTAACGTATTCCAGGGTCGAGACTAAGATTTTCATGTAGGGTTGGAGTACGAAACTCGAATTCAGCTTCAAGATTTTGTAGTACTCTTTCAGATCAGCGTCTGCCAGCTTATCAGGGTCTATTGGGAAAGGGTTGTTCAGTAGAACCGCTGCTTCGTCGCCTATCCTGAGATCAACTCCATTTTCTCTGACAAGCTCGGCACTAAAGGGCTCTATCCGCAGATTCCCACTATCTATCAGCTTCTTTATTTCTTCGCCCGAGAGCATAGGACTTTGGCTTAGGTCGAGTTAAAGCCATATCGCTTAAGCATGTCCTCAGAAGCTTGCCGGCCTTCGGATGAATATTGCGCCTTCTCCCACACCCACACCCACCGTACTAGCCACTGGCAGGCATTTAGCCCTTAAAACGTGTAGAACTGGCTTGCCGATCCTCCACTCTTCAAAGGATTCAAACGCGGCCATCCCTTTAGCGATAATTAAGTCGCAGCTCTTTAAGGCTTTCAAAGCCTCGTCTGAGATCTCCCCTGGTAGTGGACCGGCAGAATCTGTACCGGTTCCTATGACGTCAGCGTAATCGGCGAAGCCTAGCGCAACCGCCTCTTCAACAGTCACGTCGTTCTGATAGGGCAGGCTTTTCGCTAGAACCGTGACCTTTACACCAATACCGGTAATTAGCTTAACTATCTCTAGGTCGATAAGCCCTTCACCAGAATTATCCAGGATATAGGTGATGTGTTTCGAATCGGTAACCAGCTCGTATGCTTCTCTGCTCTCGTCCAAACCAATTTTTACGTCAAATGATATCTTCAACGCTTCATAGCCTGGAACACCGGGATCTAATGAATTAGCAATTATCGATGCTATTAGCAAATTTTTGAAAAGACTGTACCCTTTAAGTGAAGCTATTTGATCTTTAAGCTTAGAGATAAGCACGTTCTTAACTATTTCATTACTATCTTTTTTAAATGTAAAATATGGATCTTTATTATGTGTTAAAAACTTTACTAACCGAAATGTTTCATTGGCTAACCTAATGGTAGAAGAGTGGGGGTTTGCTTTCTCAAGCAGTGTATGAAGCCTTGTTAAAGCCTCGATTTTTTCTTCTGGATCCAGTTCAGAATTCAGTATCTCCTTTGCCCTTGCCGCGTATATGCACGGAACGCAGATAGGCCATATACGCATTGCTGCAGGGGCAGCGGAAGTCGTTTAAGCTTTACTTTGCCGTTTTCAGTTAAGCTGTACTGGGACCCTTTACCTGGATGCGATTAGACGTAAATAAATGTCAGACTGGAGGTTTTCATCGATTCGGAGCCGAAGAAAAACGGGTGACGGGCCGGCCGGGATTCGAACCCGGGTCCTCTGGGTTTCTTCCATCTAGTTAAAAGCTTCGACCGCGGCGTTTGCCGCGCCCATCGCTCTGTCCAGGCTGAGCTACCGGCCCTATTGCTCGTATTCGGAGGGTTTTTAATCTTTATTCGTTTAGCTACCGGGTTAGGAACCTTATCGCGAACAGAGCTGCCGTTGCGTACAATAGCAGGAGCGTGGATGTAAAGAGGGCAGCAGGTATGGCTAGAGCCTCGGCCATGTTGACTACTAAGACTGTTAGCATTTCATCTCTACCCATCACCATCATGGTAGCGCCGGTTTCTCCTAGGGATCCGAGAAATGCTAAAACTGAGCCAGCCACTATGCCTTTTTTCAGCACAGGTAGAGCGATCGTCTCTAAGCTGTCATAGGGCGTGGCACCCAAGGTTCTAGCCACGTCCTCTAGAGTATCCACGTCTACAGACTCGTAAGTAGCCATTAGGGTCTCAAAAACAACAGGGGTTGTAAAAGAGATATGGGTTAAAATGGTCAGCCAGATACCGGGTTCCACCAGGTTTAAGCCGGTTCTAGAGTATAAGAGGAGCGAGGAGAGCCCTTGGGCACTCGTTGGAACTATAAGGGGTATACGTATGATCTCCCTGATAATTGAAGCTATTCTGGTGCGTCTTATAGCCGCGAAGAGAGGTATCGAAATATGGACCGCGGCTAATGTGGCAAGCGAAGCTACGAGGAAGGAGTTAGCTGCGGCTCTGAGTATTCTAGCCCAATACCCCGAGGGGCCAAAAACTTGGTAAAGTACGCCCCCCCTCAATTCTACCTGTGTAGGGGTCTCGCTCCCAATACTCAACCAGAACTTTCACTATGGCAGCTATAGGAGTCAAGGTTAACAAGACTAAGGTTACCAGCAAAACTGACTTAACTGCGTAGGCTAAGCTTCTCCTGCCAGCAAGATTGCTCTCCAACCTCAGTAGTGCCATTTCTACTCTACTCGGTTTGCACTCCCTTCCTACTGCAACTCTTTTTGATAGTGATTCAGCGGGCAGAACCAATGCGAGCGTTGACACTACAAGGAGACTAGCTAGCAGGCTAGCTAAACCGAGCTTCATAGCTCCCACAAGCCTAACGATGGCAACGCTTGCGGTGACATTGACGCCAGCCACTATAATCGTAGCGCCAGTCTCGCCGAGTGAGCGAGTTAGCACCAGCACTGAGCTTGAGATAATGCTCGGTGAGATTATGGGTTTAAGGTAATTTTTCTAAATGTAGTAAGCACTGAAGCTCCTAGCGACCTCGAGACTAGCTCGTACGTTTCTCCCAGCGTCTCAATCGTAGCAGTGAGCGGCCGCACGATGTAAGGAAGAGTTAACGCTGTATGGGTCAGAAGAAGCAAGGTAGGTACTTGAAGGAAGGGTAAAACCGCATTGTGAAATATAGGGCCCCTATTTAAACCCAAAAGGGATGCTAACCCTGAGGGGTTGCTCCACGCCATTAAAATAGCGAAACCGTATGCAGAGGTTGGTACCACAAGCGGTAGTACGGCTAAATCCTCTAGAAAGCGTCTGGCTGTGATTTTTCTCCTGGCTAGAAAATAACTGAGGGGGAGCCCGATCAACAAATCTGCAATTAAAGTTGCGACCGCTAGCCCAAGGGATAGCTCTACAGATCGGGTTAGAAATCGCCAGTAGCCCGCTCCTATAATACACTGGTTGAATGCCTCTTCCACTACTTCCCGCAAATCCAGCAGTACGTAGATCATCATGTAGAGGGGAGGGGCTAGTACAAGTTGCCAACAAGCAGCAAGACTGCAACCATGTACATTTTATGGACCTTTTTCCTTATTACTCGGTGTAAGTCTTTTAGATACAGCAATTTTTCCCCTATACACCGGGGTTCCTCACCTCGATCCATGCATCCAGTATTGCCTCTAGGACTTCCCCACTCGGCGGACTAAGTGCCGGGTAAGGTATTTTCTCTACTACGCCGTTACTGGGGTTAAAGACACGCGTGTCGATAGGTACTAGAGGGTTTGCCGGACGGAACCCGTACTCCTGAGCTTTTCTCTGAGACTGAGGTAGCAAAAGGAACAGCAGGAATTCTCTGGCAGCCAGGCGTTTCCAATCGTCAACCCATGGTACATCAATTAGGACTAACGGGTGATCACTATACAAGATTCCATAGGAGGTGTAAATTGCCTTTAGAGGCACCCCCACTTAGCTTCGGCTTTAGCTGCGCTACTTATCACTATATTCTCAACTACGAAAAAGGTTATTGCGGATGGACCGTTTTCTGCGGCCCATTAGCCGAAAAAGCCCGTAGACTTGCCGTAATATACAGCCTTTTGCTCGACGGTTTTAACGAAATCTAGTGCTGCGGGGTTGCGAATGTCCTCTAAAGTTAGCTTATCTGGGGTTTTATTTACTGCCTCGCAGAATTCTAGTAAAAGAGCCATTAAACCGCTATTGGATAGCATTGGATCTGTGTGGCCGTATTTGAAGTCAACACCAAGCTTAGCGAGCATGTATAAATCTCTGAAGGTGTCAATCCTGTGCTTCTCCACCAGGTCGCTCCAACCGGCTATCACAATCGGGCTGAGTAGTACCGGGTACCAGCAACCGACTATGCTGGTACCATAGAGGCTTTTCCACTTACTCTCTAAGTAAGGTATCCAGATACTTGAGGCCGGGCTCCAGACATCGGGTCTAATGCTGCCGCTGAGTATTAGGTTAACACTCTCGTGTGAACCGGTTACGTATAGAGCAAGGTTTAGGCGAATACCGTATTTTTCATAGAAGTACTTTTCAAATAGTGGTTTAATCGCAGTTATCCAACCCTCTTTCTCGCTCGTGTAAAGAAATACCAAGTCTATATTCTCGGGTCTGGCTGCCGGAGAGGTTGACGCCTGCAGCCCGTAAACTCTAGCAAGTAGACTAGCTAAAGCGAATCCTAGCAAGAGCCCAGTTATGAGTAACAGGTAACCGCGTTTTACAATGAAAGCCTCACCAACCTCTCTGACTATGTCACATGAATCTTCGTACGAGTCTGCGGCATTCTCTAACGCATTTAGGGCTTCGTAAAGCAAAACAACTACGGATGCTGGTAGGCTGGAGGTTAAAGTGGAGAGACGTCCCCTATCTTCAGCATACGCTATGTCGATTTCTTCCTCCAACTTCTCAACTTCATCGGCGGCGTCTAAAGCCTTCAATGGAGTGGTATGAAGTAGCCTTACAGCATCAAACGTTTTCAGCTATTGACTCAAGTCTCAATCCCATGCTTAAATACAGTTTCCTGATCTCCATCGGAATATCGAAGCGACCTAAAATCAGTAGTATTCTAGCGGTTTCAAGTGACCAGTCGGCAATGCGGTCAAGCCGGCCCATTAACCGCAATAGGAAAGTACGCTCGACTGTATCCATTTCCCCTCCGCCGGCCAGCACCCTCGCAGTCTGCCTCCTAATCACGTCGGCTGCTTTCTCGAAGCCTTTTACATTATTGTACCCAGCTTCAAGGTTGCCCTCTTCTTTCATCTAAGTTTCTAGAAGCTTTTTAAGCTCTTTCACGCATCTGAGCACTTCGACCGTGTGTTGTTCCAGCAACTTCAAAGCTCTTTCCCTTCTTCGCAAACCGAACCACTCTGATACATTACTCATACCTTATCGCCTCGGCAAGACCCTCGGCTGGCATTGGGAAGACCATAGCATCTTCAGGCTTGAAGGAAAGCCTTACCGTAACGCCTGCATCAACTTTTTCCGTCGTTTTTACCACCAGGCGTCCACCATACTCCATTTTAACCACATACTTGTAAAGCTTGCCGAGGAATTCGCGCGTTTCAATAATTCCCGAAAGAGTCCCTTCTCGATCAAAGCGCAGTTTTTCAGGTCTAACCACTAGTACGGCGGCCCCCTCTTTGATTTCCCCAACTGCTTTGACAATCGCCGAATCTACCTCTAAAATTACGGTGGATCCGCTCTGGCCGATAGCCTTGCATTCTATGAAATTATTTTCACCACTAACGAATCTTGCCACGAAGAGAGTTTCAGGTTTAAGGTATAGTTCGAGAGGTGTTTCTACCTGCTCGATCCGCCCTTTCCTCATTACCGCTACTTTATCTGCTACAGCCATTGCCTCTTCTTGGTTGTGCGTCGCGTGGATCACTGTTAACCCTAAACTCTTAGCCAGGCTTCTGACCTCTCTTCTAACCTCTAAAGTTAGCACGGCATCAAGGGCGGAAAGCGGTTCATCTAAAAGCAGTAGTCTAGCCCCAGACGCTAGAGCTCTGGCTAAAGCCACTCTCTGCCTCTGACCCCCTGACAGTTGATTGGGATAACTACCTGCCCTGCTCAGCAATCCTACGAGCTCCAAGGCCTCCTTTACTCTGGGCTCTATGATACTTCGAGGGTAACCTTTGATCCATAAACCATAAGCTACATTTTCCCACACAGTCATATGAGGGAAAAGAGCATAGCCCGGGGGCATGTAGCCCACACCCCGTCCCTCTGGCGGGCTATCTACTATGCTTTCGCCGTTGAACAGTATTCGCTGCTATCGGGTTTTACAATGCCAGCTAAGCATTTTAGTAGGGTACTTCTACCAGAGCCAATGGGACCTAGCACGACAAAATACTCACTGCTCAATACTTCGAAATTACCCATTTAGCGCTCTTATAGCTCCATACTTCTTATGAAGATCCCTCACTACTACGCTAACTCCCGTCATGGTATCTTCAGGGCCAGGAACTCCCTTTTCAGATAAAACCATCTTTCGTAACATTATACAAGTATCAAGGATAGTTACCTTTTTGGTTGAAGGGTCCCTAGGAGCCCCGGCCGGGGTTTGAACCCGGGTTCTCCGGCTTTCTTCGCCTCAGCTTGCACCACGAGCTTACAAGGCCGGCGCTTTAACCAGGCTAAGCTACCGGGGCCTGCGCTATCCTCTAGCTTAGCTGGCTTTTAAGCATTTCACGCACGCGCATCGGTAAATTTAAAAACGCTAGTTTTCTTCGGCCTGCGTGCCGCATTGGAGGTATTCAGTGCTGCTAGACCCCGCTAGAACAGCAATAGCGTCAGGGCGCGATCTTAGAGTCTCGTATAAAGATACCGTAGAGGTATTGAACGCAATTCGAGGAAAGAGGCTTGAGGAGGCAGTAAAAGTACTGAACGATATAGTAAATATGAGGAAACCTATACCTTATAAAAGGTTCAATAGAAAGGTGGGGCATAAGAAGGCTATCGCATCTGGTCGCTTTCCAGTAAAGGCAGCTAAAGCTGTGCTCGAAGTACTTGAAAATGCCGAGGCTAACGCTGAGTATAAAGGTCTTGATACTACTAGGCTATGGGTGGTGCACGCGGCTGCTCACAAAGGTCCGAAGATAAAGGGGTACATGCCCAGAGCCTTCGGGCGAGCTACGCCATGGTTTGAACAACTGGTGCACATAGAGATAGGCCTCGAAGAGCGGTGATCAATTATGACCGTAGCTAAGTCTTTCCTTCAGAGAGGATTGCAATACATGGAACTAAGCGCTTTCCTGGCTAGAAGGCTAGTCCATGCGGGCTATGTAGATGTTCAATTATTCAAGACCCCCATAGGGACCAGGGTTGTTGTGCTAGCTGAAAGGCCTGCCGTAGTTATAGGCAGGAGAGGGGCGAGCGTTAAAGAGTTGCAGGAAATTCTCCAGAAAAAATTCGGGGTAGACAACCCCCAGATAGATGTAGTTGAAGTAGCCAACCCCGATCTCAACGCCAAAATAGTCGCATACGGCATTGCTAGGGCTATGGCTAGGGGCGTCAAGTTCAGGAGGGCGGCCTTAGTGGCGATCAGAAGAGTTATGGAGGCCGGTGCAAAAGGGGTAGAAGTCGTGATCAGCGGCAAGCTTTCATCCCAGAGAGCAAGGTTCGAGAAGTATACTGCCGGTGTAGTATATAAATCAGGAATGCCTGGCGAATCTATCGATGAGGCTGTAGTACACGTACTGCTAAAACCCGGGATATATGGGGTTAAAGTCAGAATAGCGCCACCTGAGGTCCCTATTACTGCTAAAGCGTAGTGGGTGGGACGATGAAACTGCTTCCCCCTAATGAGATAAGGAAAATGAGCAGCGAAGAGAGAAAACGCCGCTTGGAAGAATTGAGAACCGAGCTCATGCGGCTTAAAGCGCAGGCTGCTAGAGGCACGCTTGAAAACCCGGCTAGAATTAAGATTGTCAGAAAAGCCATAGCTAGGATTTTGACGGTAGAGCGAGAAGCCGGGAGTCGTGAGACGCAGCCCCAGTAATATCCTCAATCACGAGCTTATAGGTCTTAAGGCTTCAATTGTTGGAAGTCTAAATCCCAGCCAAATCGGTCTAACTGGGATTGTAGTAGATGAAACAATGAAAACTTTAGTTTTGGAAACACCCAATGGGAGAAAGAGGATCCTAAAGGAGGGTACCCATATACTATTCTATCTTCCTAACTGCGTGAAAGTGCTGGTCGATGGGAGGGAGCTTATCGGAAGACCCGAAGATAGGTTGAAAAAAAGAACTAAGTCGTGGTAAAACTGCAGAGATTTTAAATACCCTAGTTACAGGGCTTTTTCAGCCATGAGTAGCACGGTACATAGGAACGTAGGCATTCCAGGTTTAAAGTCCCCCGAAAAAGCATGCAACGATCCGCTATGCCCTTGGCATGGGAAGTTACCAGTTCGCGGCATGGTAATGGAGGTTAAAGTAAAAAAGGTAAAAGCGCATAGAATGGCCGTGGTAGTTCACGAGTACCTGCACTATGTCCCTAAGTACATGAGGTACGAGAGAAGAAGAAAGTTAAAGCACGTTCGAGTGCCGCCGTGCATTGAGGTACAACCAGGTGATCGCGTAATAATCGGTGAAACTAGGCCTCTAGCAAAATCTATCTCTTTCGTAGTTCTAAGCAAGGCCTAGAGGTGGATAACGATGGCGAAACGTGGAGCTAAGGTCACGGGTGTTTCATACAGGCTCCATCTAACGCCGGGAATATTCATGGAGAGCCTAGTTAAAGTGTCCGACAACTCCGGCGCGAGGTTAGCCAGGGTGATAGGGGTTTTAAAAACTAAAACCACGTGGCGCAGGATACCTGGAGCGGCGGTCGGCGACATAGTGGTTGTATCCATAAGGGAGGGGAAGCCGGAGCTCAGAAAGCAGATAATGCATGGAATCGTAATCAGGCAACGGCGCCCTTACAGACGGCCCGATGGTACCTGGATAGCTTTCGAAGACAATGCGATAGTACTCATAACCCCCGAAGGCGATCCCAAGGGGAGCGAAATCCACGGTCCCGTGGCTAAAGAAGCAATCGAGCGTTGGCCAAGGTTAGCCACTATGGCCACCATCATAGTTTAACGTGATTAGCTACTCAAAGGCAGATAAACGCTGAAAAGCTCGTCCTCGTAGGGAGGTAGCTCATTTAAAAACTGCTCTAGCTTGTACAAAGGTACGAGAGCGACCCCCTCAAAGATTTTTACATAACCTTCATGTAGGTTAACTAAAACGGGAATAATCTTCGCTTTATCCCACCCCTCGATAAATCCGCGTAGGAAATAAGTCGACGTTAACCCCCACGCCAGTGTCTCACACTTTTGCCTCTGATGCTTTGCCGCAGTTTTTAAATCGCTAAGCCTCAACCTAGCCCAACGCTTGCATTCGACAGCCAAGATGCGAGGGTAGTTGAAAGCCACCACGTCAATTTCAAAGAGCCTTCCCCCTCTCCTGAGTCGAACATTGGTTAGCGTTTCGAATCCATACTCAGCTAATGCCTTGGCACATAGTACTTCGAAGTCCCTCCATTTCGCCTTTAAAGCTAGCTCGACGGGGTCAAGTCCTCGTTTCCAGCATGCAAGTAGAAGGTCGGCAACATCAGCTACTATTGCCTGCCCCTCACTGAACTTTATCGGGAGGCTTTTCAAAAGGTCTATCAGCAGATCCCTCGGGAGTCCTGTAAGCTCCTCCAAATAGGTCAGAGGCGCTGTTTTTTGTTTTATGAGTTCCGCCAGTGCAATGTATACTAGCTCGATTATCACGTGGTAAGCATGTCAAGCAGGATAAAGGTCTAGCGCATTGCTTACAAAAGCATTATAATCCCCCTCTAAACCAGCATAGACGGTAAAGGGCCCGTGGCCTAGCCTGGTCATGGCATCCGGCTGATAACCAAAGGTCTATGTCGGAAACCGGGGGGTCCCGGGTTCGAATCCCGGCGGGCCCATCATCGGCTCGTTTTCTCCTAAGGGTCGAATAGGAGGAGCACCTTTAAGCTTAAGCATCCCAACTTTCAGCTCCCGGCTTAAAGCGCTCCTCGGCGCTTTCTCCTCCGGTCCTGTTCGCGGCTTCTGGAACCCGGTCTCCACTGCTCGCTCTTTACCGCTCGCGGTTCAGGGTAAGCCTTTGGGGGCGCTCTCAATTCTCACCCTACCCAGGAGGTGCGGGCTAACTGGCCAAGCTATCCGCTGGAAAAGCATTTGGAGAATTGAAGGGGAAAACGGAGTATCCATTGCCGAGATCGCTAGTTTATTGAACAACCCTTTTAGCCGAGCTTTGCTCTAAAAAGCTCGCATAGGCTGTTCAGTAGTAAATCACCCATCTCGCGCGGAACCCGCACTGCGGCTGCTCTGCTGAGACCTCCTCCACCGCCGCCCAGCTTGGAAACTAGCGAGGAAAGCTCTTGAAGAGCGTTAAACTCGACTGTATTGGGTACACGGCACGTAGCAACTGCTTCGCGCTCGTTGGGGGAAAACACTATTACTGTGACCTTCTTTTTTTCATTGGCAATCCTAGAGGCGATATGCCCTGCTAAACCGCTGAGTTTGAGGTCTCTGGCATCGATTATCAACCCTTTCTCTAAATCTGCTACTACCCTTTCTTTTACGTGGGCTATCTTACGGGCAAGCAATCTTTCAAACTCCTCAGCCTTGATGGCGACCTCGTCATCGATCAATCTTTGCTCTTCAACCCACATTTTGACGAGCTTGCGCTTAAATGGTTCCTTAGCAGAGGGAGCGCTCAGAGCAGCAGCCACTCTATCAGCCACTATTGCCAGCTCATCATCCACAGTTACCCCGTCTGCAATTTCCCCCATTCTAGCGATTTTAATGAAGAACTCGGGATTCTCGGTTAATGGAGCAAAAACTTCCCTGGCAAGCGTTGATGCAGAGCCGCTGCTGGTGTACAAAATTGAGACCCCTTTCACTAGGAATTCCGGCGCCAACTTAGATGTCGATACATGGTGATCAACCCAGGTAATTCGGCACCCTCTAGATACTAACCTAGTGAGTGCATCCCTCGTTGAACCCCATGTAGCTTCATCTATACCTAGGTCTGTTATTAGAAGAACATGGGGAGGTTTAACGGCCAGCTCTGTCAGCTTCGTGTACAGGTTGTAGGGCTGAGCTATAAGTAGTTCGGCCCTCAGTCCTTTCACCCTCTTTAACGCAGCAATTAGGGTTGCAGCTGAGGCCAAACCATCAAGGTCACCGTGAGCTATTACCGCTGCACGTGAGTCCGTGCTCATCATTTCTAGCAAGCACTCAAAGCGGTAAACCACAAATATAAAAATGGAGCGTCGGAACGTTACTGATGTCTGAGAGGAATTTGGGGCTGTACTTGACTTTCAAGAGTAAGTATCTGAAAGATGTACTAAAGGGGACCAAAAAGGCTACTATTCGCCTAGGTATCATTAGACCTTTCTACAAAAAAATCCTTATTGAGTGTGGAGGTAAACTTTACGGTGAAGCAGTTATAAAGAGCCTACGTTATGTGGAATTATCGAAGCTAAGCGAAGACGATGCGATAAAAGATGGATTTAAAAATTTAAAAGAAATGATGACTAATTTGAAGAAAATATATCCATTTTTAAAGGAAAAAGATAAAATGACTATTATAGAATTTGAAGTCACAGAAGTTTACTCGCAACCCGTACCGAAATCGATGCTAAACAAGGATCAGTCACACATTGCTAAGCTCGCACTAGCATACTGGCCCCACTGGAATAGTAAGGAAAGAAAGGTGTTGGCTGAATTGTCCGTCGGAAAAAGCATCGAAGAAATTGCAGCGGAGAATGAAGTATCTGTTGTCGAGATTGTCAATTTGCTAAGCACTGCTAGCTCCAGGCTTAGGTCTGTGGGACTCTCTGTTTAACCGCTTGCCGTAAACAGCATTTACCCCTTCAATGAGGGTTTCTACCACCTTGCTCTCCGCGGATTTTAAGCGGAGGAAGTATTCAAGGAATTCCCTTTTAATCGTTTCAATTACTTCGTCGGGGTCCGCATTGCCTTCGGCTATGTTTTTCAACATAGACTCCATTTTTCCCCTAATTTCAGGAGATATCGCTTCAGGTACCGCCTCGCTCAGAGCCTTGATGAGCGCGCGCCCGAGCGGAGTTGGTATACAGCTTTTCCTTTGTATCTCGAAATACCTTCTTTCTACATTGGTGTGGATATGATCCTGCATTGTGGCATCTGTTCCTATTCCGTAGTGCTTCATTAGCCTGAGCAGTTCAGACTCGCTTAAGTATGGAGGAGGTTCGGTTTCGCGCTCGATGACTTCTATGTTTAGCACCTTTAACTGTTCGCCGATGCTAAATTCCGGGAGAGCCCTCTCATGAGGCCTTTCGTAGTAGTAGACCAACGTATAGCCGTAATCCAGTATCTTCAACCCCTCTGCTGCGAACATGCAATTACCTATCTCCACTTTAACTAGCTGACGCTCCATCTTTAGCGGCGGGCTCAACGTTGCAAGGAAATGCCTTACAACTAAGTCGTATAGTTTCCAACCATCAATTCCGAACCGTTTAACTACCTTATCAGAACTTACGCATTTTAGAGGGTGGATTGGGGGATGGGCCTTATCGTCCTCTTTACCCTGCCTGACGCAGAGCATGGATTGTGAAAGAATCTTCTGTCTAACATACTCGCCAAGTTCCTCATGGTGTAAAAACATCGAGGCGATAGCTCTGAGGTTAATTGTGGGAGGATATATCGTTGTATCAGTCCTAGGGTAGGAGATAAGCCCCTCTTGGTACAGGTCTTCCGCGAGCGCCATGGTGTTTTTTGGCCTGATATTCAGAAAGCGGCTCGCCCTTCTCTCAAGCTCAACTGTAGCAAGAGGCTCGGGTGGCTCGCGCGATACTACCTTGCTAGCAAATTCGGCAACTGTGGCTTTTCCGATTTTCCTAAGTTTTGCAGCTAAGGTTTCGGCTTCATCTTTTCGCTCAAAATCCTTCTCGTACTTCACCCTGAATCTATAGTTTGAGTTTTCTAGCGTAGCTATTAGTTGATAAAACTTCTTTTTCCTAAAGTTCTCTCTTTCTAGTGCTCTTTTCACGACTAAGTAGAGTACCGGTGTTTGGCAAGGACCATAACTGAGGATTTTTCCCCGTGGTAGACCGCCATCGTTCTTCTCAACCATAAGCGTAAGGGTTCGCGTGAAAGAAGCTCCTATGACTAGGTCGAGTACCATTCGCGCGAAAGCTTTGTTAGCCAACCGGGGATCTGGGTAGCGAGGTTTAGATAAGGCATCCAAGATATCGTCCTTAGTCACGGCTGAGAACCATATTCTGCTGAACTTCAAGCGTGGGTTAGCTCTTCTCATCACGTGCATTACCTCGAACGCTATAGCCTCACCCTCTACATCAGCGTCAAGAGCCAGAATCACGAGGTCCGTAGAGAGCGCCAGCTTACTTAAGGCGTTTACATACTTCGCCATCCCCCTCCTAATTACTCTGATAGGAGCAATTCGGAAAAGCTCTATCGGATCCGCACTTCTCCAATCGTTATACTTCTTTGGGAAATCGAAATCCATCAAATGACCCTTGATGCCTACCGCAGCCCACTCGCCCCCTTTACACTTAAAGACTAGTATGGGTACTCCGGCTACATTAATGGACGCATATCTGCCTTGCGAAAGATAAGTAGCGAATGCCCTAGCTACTCCAGGCTTCTCTGCGACTACAACAGCGTCGAATCGCATCATCTTTTTTTCGCTTTCCCTTTTTCCTCAAGGGTTACGGTAACCACCTTTAGGCCAACCCCCAACAATTTCCTAAAGACTTCATCAAGGAATCTTACGAAAACCCCTTTCTGTCCCACGAAGGCCCCCAAGTTCTCGCTGTCGACCTCGATTTCGATATTTACACCAATTATATCGGCGTTTCCAACATGTTTTCTTATCCACCCTAATGGGTGAAGAGAGCAAACTAACTGCTTAAAGTCTAGGGTCAGCTCTATACCCCTAATACTTATGCCGCTGTCTTTTTCGATGCGGCTAATTCTTTCACCACCCTTACCGATCAACCTGCCTAAGAAACCATCCTTAGAAATTATTAATGCATCTGGTGCATTTCTAATCTCGTACTTCTCCTTAAACGACCTTAAGTCTGCTACTGTTATGACCTGCGCATCAGGCGCATGAGAGTATATTAAACTTAGAATTTTCCTTTCCTCCTCGTTCATTTCCCTTTTTCTTAGCTTCATTTCTAGAGCTAGCTTAAATGCCCGCTTTGCACCCGGCCTGACGATATCCTGGACACCAAAGTCTACAACGAACGCTCTTTCTTGACCCTTCAGGACCTCTCTCGCAATAGCAGCACCGTTGCTAGGCGAATCAGCTTGGAAAACCGGGTCACCGGCTATAACTAGTTTCGAATCATTTCCTATGCGCAACAAAGCCTCGTAAATCACCTCCGGAAGTAAATACTGAGAATCATCAAGGAACACGAGAGTTTCCTCAAAGGTTCTCCCAGCCAGAAAGCTGGGATCCGCTATAACCAGCTTACCACTTTCGAGCTGTTTCCCTACGCTCTCCTTATCTAAAGCAACGGATATTAAATCGAAAAGGTACGAAGATGCTAGGTCAAAGAAGAGCCCACCCAATTCTATTGAGCTGTACCTTCTTCCCGTATTAAGGTCTACTAGAGGCCTAACTATTACGAAGCGGGAGAATTTGTTTCCGCTCAGTGCCTTAATACCGTATAGGCACGTTATGAAACTCTTACCAGTACCACTGGGGCCAAAAACTCCGACAATATCTACATCTTTGCTCTCCAGTGCGGCAAGTAATTGTTTTTGCCTCTCGTTATACGGTTTGATTTCATACGATGACATAGCCCAAAGTTCTCTGAAATAGGTATTTAAATGCGCATCTCTCCATGCTCGTTTCAAGCTTTTTACTTAAGGCGACGTCCACAGTAGGGACAGGCAACGTGGACATCGCCATAGGGGAGCACTCTACCGCAGTAGGGACATTTTTTCTCGATTTTCCCAGCCAGTGAACTTTCAGGTGAATCTATACTAAGCTGAGTTTTCTTCTGATACTGAAGCGGAGCGCTACCGGCCGCTACAAGTGCCGGACGTGGCGGTTTTGCCTCATGCGCGATTTCCTCGGCTCTCTCCACCGTCCGTGGCAATTCGCCCGAACGCTGGAGAAGAATGCCCGTGTATACTATGAAGAGCTTTCTCACGGCTAAAAAGACCAGGAATATGCCGGCCATCGGTATAACAGCCAGTAAGGCTAGAAGCGAGTAGATGAGCACTAGTTTGGAGTCAAACGGTGCAAGGAGGAGAAGTGAAAAAACAGTTATAGCAGTCAATGAGACTGAAGCCGCGAGTAAAGTAAGCATACACTTTTTCAGGCTACTCAGGGCTCTTTTTCCGACAACGTCTAACTCCTCAAACATGCTATTTACCCCCATTCAGCGGTATGAATTTCATCACCGATCAGAGCTTGGGCCCCCAGTCACTGATCGCGTGAACTCGGCCGACGGATGTAATAAAGTTTATTGGTTCTTTACTAGAGCAACACGTGCGATTTTTACCTTGCCATCCTCATTTACTATGGCCTCTAGGTGAGGACTAGCCTCTAACTGCCTCAAGTGCAAATCTTTCGCCAAACTCACTTTCCTACTTTTAACCTCGGTTCCGAGCAGCTCAGCCAGCTCTTCCAGTACATGGAATGCTTCCTTGGCCCTGCTACGTGCCCAGAGCAGCTCATCTTGGGCAGCTGCAACTTCATTCTTAACTTGAATAAGTTTTCTCTTAGCTTCGCTACTCACGTCGTCCCCGCGCAGCAGTTCCTCTAACATATTCAGCGCGTTTCTAAGATGCACCGAAGACATCTTGATCCCTTTGAATTGGGTAATCTAAGACCTTAACCGGCTCAACTAGCTTTTCGTGAAATACTAACGTAATGCGCCAATCCATATCGGGGAAAGCCTACTGTAAAGTAAAGGGTGTTATAACTGAGCGAATAATGTTAGGCGAAGAGAACGCGAAATGTCCACTAGGCTACAGGTTATCGCTTTCCTCCAGGGCCCCATGACGATTCCCGAAGAAGCCATTTTGGAGAGCTGTTCGATTCTGTGAGTAACTGGCGGGTGAGGGTCCCACCTGAGCCAAGCCATAAGCCGCCCCCAGGGACTACTTTCTACAAATATGTGCCTCAAACCTATTTTGCGCAACGCCGATGCGAGCTTCTCAGGGTATCCAACATAAAGTGCTGAGTCGATGTCAGCCCTCATCTCGACGAATTTGGCCACCACGAAAAATACTGTGAGCGAGAAGCTGAGGTAAAGTAAGCCTAGGGGGGTCGCGAATAAGGGCCATAACAGTAGGGTCAAGTAAACTCTGCTTAGATACTCGATGCTGCTTAGTGCGAAGAAGGTTAGCATGTCGCGTCTTTTAAGGTGGCTTATTTCGTGTCCTATTACGGCTTCAATCTCCGCGTCATCAAGGCGCGAGAGAAGACCCGTCGTAATCAGTATCGATGCCAAATAGGAGCACACACCCGAGGCAGCAGCGTTAGGGTATATGATGTTGGAAAGGTAGATCGATGGAACCCTCTTAAGCTTAAAGCGCTTTGCAACTCGTTCAACGATGCTGTATATATCAACTTTTCTAACCTCAACTTCATACTCTTCGGGTTGAAGGTTAAGCTCTGTCAAAACCTTTTTAACGGAATCCTCACTGGGTTCCTCTCCTTTCTCCAAGCTAGTTTCGTATAGTTTCTTTTTAACATCGAATCGATGAGGTAATAGAACTTTCTGCAGTATTATTTGGTATTTCTCTATCGGCATCTTCAGTCCAACTAAATATACCAGCCTATGCGATGAATCCAGTTTCCAGTCACCCATCACAAGAGGAGCAATTCTGTATGAGAGGACCATTATGGGAATCTGCATTAGCACTAGCACTATTGGTGCATAGCTTCCAAATACAATGAACACCGTGTACGAAATCAGTATCGAGAGCGCGAAAATGAAGACTAGGTTCCCAAGGAACAGCGATTGAAGTGTACGCCTAGATTTCGACTCAGTTCGCGGGGGAATTAGCTGCCTTCCCGGAACAAAAACGAAGTAGGCGGCACCAAAGCCGCCGGTTTCAGCGAAGAAGTTCAACGCTCCTTCAAGTAGCTTGGCTACCCCTTCCAGCACAACTCTATTAGCGAAAGGGCGGAGCAGAGTTACCCTGTATTGAACGGAGTTGCTTGAGTATGAGACAAGTATCTCAAATAAAGGCCCGCTGTCGTCGTCCACATAGAAGAGCATGCCTGGGGAGCCCGCATAACTTACGTTGAGCGCCCCGCGCATGTACCTGCCATATTTCTCTGTCATGACGTTTAAGAGGAATCTCTCGAACCTCTTTCTTACGGTATCATTGGTAAGGTCTATGTAGGGTAGCTCTTTTTCCAAGGTAGGTAAACTGGACATTAACAGTATGCTGATTAGAGGGTTTAAAAGGTTAAGGGGTTAAATTAGCTGACCATAAAAATAAAAAAGATAAAAGAGAGTTTACTTTAATAAAATGGAGTTTTGCTTTACTCTTCCAAGGAAATTTCCTCGACGGTCCGTGCTCTCCCCTTCTTTAGCAGTTTCAAGCCCGCGGTTCCACCTCCTATGGCTACGCCCACTGCCGCTGTTTCGAGAGTTGTTAATGGGACTCCACCCAGTACGGGTATTTCGAATAATACATCCAGCTTCAGTTTCCTTGGGCCGCTGCTATTCACATCTTCGACACGTGTAGTAATTACGCGTTTGTACACCCCCTCTACGACGAACTTACCTCTGGGTACTTGAATTGTCTCCGTGAGACCCTCCTCTCCTGTTACTGCTCTTGCGACCATTGTGCCGCCATTCTTGATGATGACTTCGGCACCTCGTATGGGTTTATCCCAAGCATCAACTACTAACCACGATGCACGGTAAACATCGCATTTCACCGTTATGTTAGGATTAACTATTGATCCAAGCGCTAGCGTAGCCACCTTTACGCCCTTAAACTGCACATCGAACCGATAAGCGCCTGGCTTGTATAGCTTGAAGCTGGCCACCCCGTCGCCGTCGCTTAGGCTACTCGTGTTTAAAGGTCCGCGTACATCGACCTTTGCCCCAATAATTGGCTCGCCGCTGTCATCGACGAGCTTGAGGTTCACTGTTTTCCAGTTTACCTCAAAGAGGTAGTTCCCAGTTTCCACAGAATCAAACGCCTTTACTTGGACGTATGCCTCATTTAGATGAGTTCTAATGTCCCTGTACTCATTACCCCATGGAAGTAAGCCCTCGAAACGTCCACCCACCTCGATCCCGGAGGGAGTTCGCACGCCAGTTATTGTAGCATAGCTGGGGGCTTGTACAACTAGGTATGCGAAAGCCGCGTCCTTTACATCTGTATCCTTTACCGTAAATTCGACTCCTTTAGGGGTCCATATCCCTGCATCTTTAATGAAGATTGTTGTGTACATTAGGTTAACATTATCTCTCATATTGTTACGCACTTCAAACCATGTTCCAAAAACTATGTAAGCCTTAATCCAAACTCTTAAGTTTATATTGGGGACTAAGAAGGATGCAGCCCTAATGGTTATGGTGTCGTCTTTATAGTAGGCATAGTCGACTAAGGTACCTGCCACATTAACTTCACCGCCGCCTCTTCCAGTCAAGGGCGCGATGCTGTATAGTATGACTACCGCGCCGATGCTTCTCCAACCGCTTTTCTGCCCAATCCCGAACTTCTTTGCTTCACCAGCTCTGATAACGTCCTCACGGAAACCGGTTTCCACCACTAGGAAGGACGGTGGCAGTACATAGTCAGGGCCTTTAGCTACGCAGATGGAGTACTCACCTGTTTCCAAAGATGTTAAATTCAGCTCTAAATGTTTGTAATCAACCCTTAATGTATCAGGTGCTTTTTCATTCATAATCAAGCTTTCACCGTTAGAATCTTTTACGTCAATGATTGCGAATGGAGCATGATTATCTATAGTTATTTTAACTGAGAGGTCTTTTCTGGTAAACGGAGGCGGGGGATCCTCAACTTTGAACTTAACTTCTCCCTCCTGTAGTTTGAGCCATCCACTTTTTACGTAGCAAATACTTATGTAAGCGTCGATCGTAACGTTTGAAGAGGAGGCCGCTAACGCTACAATGCCGCTGTAAGAGACAAGTGCAGTTATTTCCTCGTTTAATACCTCTGATTTAGAGTACTTCACTGGCACTACTTCTTTCGGTAAACCTTTTGGAAAAGATACGCGCAGGTAGTATAAACCGTATCCAGGTGGCGGGGGAGGTGCCTGGATATCGTACACCTTGGCTTCATCGAGAAGAAGCGACGTGCTGTAGCTGGTCGTTAAAAAATGCTCAATTCTAGCGTAGTAAATGTACTCGTCTCCAGGGCTAACAATAGCAGATTGCGATGTGAGAGCGGCTGCGATAGCTAGAGCCAACGTAAGCGCGTACGATAACCTGGTCAATTTTTTCACGATTTTTCCCAGGGGTAGGTTTTATAGGAGAGAAGTGTTTCACCGGGAGAGAATTTCACGGGTAGCATACACGTATTACGTAACTTGCATTCCCTCGAGTGCCGCCAAGCTTAAGGCTTAGCCATCAAAAGACACGGGGGGTAAGAGTGAAGTACCGTTTAATGGACTTGTTGGCCTGTCCATACGACAAGAGCTTCCCATTAGAGCTAATCGTGCTAAAAATTAATAAGTATGATGAGCGAACAATAAAGTTTAAGAAAAAACCTGCTTGTGAGCTTTATTGCGCTTTTCTGGGTAAAAAAATTGGAGAGTTACAGGACAAGCCTGATTGCGACGAATGCATAAAATACGAGGTCTCCGAAGGAGTCTTACTGTGTCATGTGTGTAATCGGTGGTTTCCAATAATAGATGAGATCCCAATACTCCTGCCGGATGAGATGAGAGAGAAAAAGGAAGATTTAGATTTCCTGCAAAAGTTCAAAGATCAGTTACCCAAATCTCTGGTAGAGGAAGGAAAACCCTGGAACTTAAAAAGCCTGTAACAAGGAATGACACTATTGCTAGTTTGAGCGGGTCTCGATAAGGTTACCTAGTCATGGGCGTAAATAAACGTTAGTTTCTCCTTATTCTCTAAAACTGCGAAACCTAACCTATAGAATTGGACGTGCACCCCAACTTCCAGCTCTCCCGCTTCATGCTCAACTACTCCCTCTATTGTGGTAATTTTATTACCTTTAGCGACGATGAGAACGGCATTCAAAGCGTCCGTAACGGGGCACCACTGTATTATAGGCAAGTTCCTGGACTTAGCGTATTCTACACTGGGGTCTATAACTTCCGCCTCTCTTTCGGATATGAATCGTATGTTTGCGAGCCCTAGAAGCCTGATTTCCTTCCCTGGAGTAATGTTTTCGAGCTCTTCACTGGGTATATAGACTTCACCTGTACTGTTGTGAACTCTTAGCTCGATTCTTCGGGTTCCCCTTTCCGGATATGAAGGATGACGTGGGATTTTAGCTACAAGCCTCTCAAGGTTGGTTTTCAGCCTAATTTTAACAGGGTTTGGTACAAACATGTACCTGTCAGCGCGAGGCTCCAAATACTTCCTATTTATAGCGTAAAGGTTTTCTAAACTGATCTTGGCTGAGGAGGGTTTTATTCCGACTTGGATTATTAGCTCCCAAATAGCTTCAGGTAAAATTCCCCGCCTTCTTAACGCGCGTAAAGTAGCTAACCTAGGGTCGTCAAGGCTATCAAAAAGCCCGGAACGCAGTCCCTCTCTCATTTTTGATTTACTGAGGATGGCGCCCTCTATGCTTAGCCTGCCGAAGTGAACCGCAACGGGATATTTCCAGGCGAAGTGTTCATAAATGTACTTTTGCTTCAGCGTGTTTACCTCATGCTCAGCGCCCCTTAGGATGTGCGTTACGCCCATTAGTCGGTCATCGATGGCGCAAGCAAAGTTATAAGTTGGCCAGACCTTATACTTGCTCCCCGTTAGAGGATGAGGGTATCGCTCAGTGTCTATTACCCTAAATGCTACCCAATCTCTAACGGATGGGTTAGGATGCTTAATATCGGTTTTAATCCTTAAAGTGGCCTCTCCCTCTTCAAAGTCCCCATTTAGCATTTTCTCCCACAGTTCCAGCTGATATTCCGCTGACCGAGCGGCACAGGAGCATCTAACCCCCGAAGTCCTGCGTTCGCTGAGGGCCTCTCGAGAGCACGTACACACATAGGCGCAACCTTTCTCTAAAAGCCGCTTAGCGTAGTCGTAGTATATTTCCATCCTGAGCGACTGTATGTACTCTTCATCCCATTTAATCCCCAGCCATTTTAGGTCGTCTCTGATCATCTCGTACGCTTCGGGCATAGGGGCTTTTGTTTTGGGATCCGTATCCTCGAACCTAAGTATGAATCGACCGGAGTAAATCCTGACATACTCATAGTTGAGGATGGCAGGCCTAGCGCTGCCTAGGTGGAGGACGAAATCCGGGTTTGGCGCAAATCTTGTCACCACTTTCCCCTCCTCGGCGCCCGGCAGCGGTGGTAAATGCCGCTTTTCGCTCGGCACCTTTCCTTCAACCGCGACGTGGGCCACACTCAAGCTCGCAAGTAACTCCCTCTGTTCATCTAGGCTCATTGAATTTACTTCGGAGACGACTTCTTCAGCAACTTTGAGCAGCTCCCGGGCTAGGGGGCGAAGATCCGGCCTGCTTCCTAGCAGCTTAGAGAAGACGGGATTCACCATAGCCTTGCCACCATGTTTAATCGCATTCTCTAGGGCATAGATTAGCAGCTGTCTCCTACATTCCTCCACCATCGGCTAAACACCGCTCCCATAATCCTCGAGCATTTAAATGCTTGAGCTAAACCGCTAAACGATACTGTAACTAGCGCAGGATTTATCTTTATTTTTCCTTGGCATTAGCCGGGTTATGCTAGAACTCGGGCTGGTGCGGAAGATTTTAAGCTTCGCGCTGCTAGCTTACGCGGCATTTTCGGACGTAAAGACGAGAGAGGTGGAAGATATTATTTGGCTCGCATTGTGCGCTATATCAGCCCCACTCGTATTCTACGAGCTAATTAGGGCAGAGCCCGGAGTTCTACTTTTTTACGCTTTCTCATTCTACTTAGCTTTCACGCTGGGCTTGCTTCTATCCTCGTTTAACATCATGGGAGGGGCGGACTTCCTTGCTATCGCGTGCATGGGAATAGTGACGGTGCCGGAGTTTAACGGTCCCATATCCGCTTTGCCCTCGCTATCTGTAATGGTGAATTCCCTACTGGTATCTTTAATTTACCCGTTGAGCATCTTTGCGAAGAACATGGCAGCTGTACTCAGGGGAGAAAGGTTGTTTGAAGGGGTAGAAGTAAGCTCGCTAGCAAAGGGTCTAGCTCTCTTCACCTTGGTTAAAGTGCCAGTTGAGGAGTATAGGCGTAGAAGGGATTTCTACTCTCTCGCAGAAACAGTGGAAGACGATAAAAGGAGAATCTCCTTTTCTTTAAAAATTCGCAGTGATGATGTGCAGCCTTCGGAGGGAGAGGTATGGGTCACGCCACATATACCGTATGTGGCAATGCTTGTCGCAGGCTACGCAATCCACCTAATGCTCGGCTGCCTGGTGGAGCTACTCTTGCCCAGGTAACAGCAATTCCCTAGGCGGAAAAGGTTAAATGGTTACTAGCTTGTTTAAATGGGCTATGACGCAGAAACCGGGTTCCGACGGGTGATACCCGGATGGCGATAAGGCTGGGATGAGCCCTATCCATATCCGGCAAAGTATAAAATGCTCTTTAGGATAAGCATCAAGGAAAAGTATGGAAAGGTCTACTATTACGGAGGAGATAGGATTCCCTAAATACTCCGAAATTAAAGATCTAACTCCTGAGAAAATAGGTGAGATAAGCCGTACTTTTATGAGCAAACTTATGCCTAAAGTCAACGAGGATTACAAAGTTTATTTAACCATCCCTCCCGACCTAAAGGATGGGGAGAAATTAATCACCCACACTCTCTCCACTTGCCCCCATTGCTACTCGCTCCTCACGGCGACTGTGTTTGAGAGGGAAGGGAAGGTCTACATAAGGAAAAAGTGTCCGGAGCACGGTGAGTTCGAAGAGCTTTACTTTGGAGATCATTCCTTGTATGAGAAGTTTAGAAAGTGGCAACATGATGGAAAAGGTATTTGGACGCCTAACGTGCAAACTTCATCTCTATGTCCATACAATTGCGGGCTATGCTCGAGGCATAAAAGCCATACAGCATTGCTGAACCTAGCAGTAACGAACAGGTGCAGTTTACGATGCTGGTACTGTTTCTTCTTTGCAGTTAAAGCCGGTTACGTCTACGAACCATCACTAAATCACATTAGATTCATGCTGAGAGAGGCTAGGAAAATGCTACCGTATCCAGCTGTAGCCGTTCAATTCACTGGCGGAGAACCGCTTTTACGGGACGACATAGTAGACATCGTGAGAATAGCCAGGGAAGAGGGTTATCACCACGTTCAGATAAATACTGAGGGTATTAGGTTAGCTTACGAACCCGATCTAGCAATAAAACTGCGGGAAGCAGGCACCAACGTAATTTACATGAGCTTCGATGGAGTTAGTCCGTATACTAATCCGAAAAACCATTGGGAAGTCCCGTATACGCTTGAAGCCCTAAGAAAGGCCGGCTTAGGTGCTGTGTTAGTTCCAACAGTAATAAAGGATTATAACTTGCACGAAATAGGAGCTATAGTGAAGTTCGCCCTGAAGCATTCTGACATCGTTAGAGGAGTTAACATGCAGCCGGTTTCAATCGTTGGTAGGGTTCCCAAGAAAGAGCGGGAGAAGCTAAGGGTTACCATCCCTGACGTTATAATAGAAATTGAAAGGCAAACGAACGGCAGTATAAGCAGAGGGGATTGGTACCCAGTACCAAGCGTAGCGCCTGTTTCCAGGATTGTGGAAGCGTTAACCGATAGGCCACGATTTGAACTCACCACGCACTTTGTCTGCGGAGCAGCGACCTACGTGTTCTTAGATGGAGACGAGATAGTGCCAATAACCAGGTTCGTTGACGTAGAGGGGCTCCTGCACTTTCTAGATGAAACAGCCGAGAAAATCAAGGGAGGGTCTAACAAATACATAGCTGCTTTAAGTGTGCTGTATAAACTCGGGAGATTTATCGATACCAGCAGGGCTCCTAAAAGGTTCAGGAGTAAAAGGAAATTCCTTAAATACATATATAATATACTTTTGAAACACGATTACTCGGCACTCGGCGAGTTCCACTATCAGGCACTCTTTCTCGGACTCATGCACTTCCAGGACCCCTACAACTACGATGTGAGTAGGGTGCAGAGGTGCGATGTTCACTACGCGATGCCTGACGGGCGTATAGTGCCTTTCTGCACTTTTAATGTGTTCCCAGAGTTCTATAGAGACAGGGTACAGAAGGCGTTTTCCTACACGATAGATGAATGGGAACAGCTGACTGGAAAAAGGCTTTCAGAGGAAGTCTATAGACGCGACATTAAGAAGTTGCTTAGCGGCGAAGCATATAGAAAAGCTTACGAAGGGATAGTTGATGTCGACTCAATACCTTATGAAGAACATGTAACTGCATCAAAGAGGTTTGGTATACCCGTAAGTGAGTAAAGTATGCATGTGAAAAGCTTTAATTTTGCCTTCAAGTTGTTGGATCCGCTAAAGTTTGAGGCGCATGTTAAAACTAATACTTACTTAAAGCAAGGTGATAGGCTTTTAAAGTTAACCGGAGTGGAGCGTAGCTTTACACCGGACGACGCCCTGGACTTTGACCTGGAATTTGGGGATGTCATTCAGCTGACATTTTCCGACGTGGTTCGAGGCAGCTTTGAGTGCAGCGTCATGGACTTTGACTTACGAGGATTGGTCGTGAAGGTTTATGACTGCGATATTTTGGGAAAAAAGTATAAGCTCTTTTCCTTGTATTCAGCCGAGAACGATTTGGAAAGGCTCTATGCAGACAGGTTAGTGAGACTAACCCCCATAAATGAGCGAATAAGTAGGCTTGCAGCCAAGCTAGGTTTAAATACCTCCTCCCTAAGCATTCTTTAAATCCTTTTTATATATTTGTCAGTGAAAAAATTTATCTAGAGCATTTTTCTACATACTATGTGACAGGTTCTGAAGAAAAGTGCTTGCTTGAACACGTGGTGCTCATTTCTAAAGAGTTGCTTAATAACACCCGATCCCGCGTAATATCAATTAAGTTGCGCACTCTTTTAAAGTATGCTTACGTTTCGTACAGGAGAAAGACTACCGATCTAAACTCTATCCGAGGGCTGGTTCCGCGTGTCAGGCCACCCTCTAAACTCACCAACCAGTACTTTTATAGGGAAATGGAAAAAGTTCTGAAAAATAACTTTAACGTGAGAATTGAGAACAGAAGGCAGTTTAGGTATGTGATTTTTACAAAGGTTTAACTTTTTTAACTAGCTTTTATTAGAACCCTCACTTACTCCTTTCCTAACTTTAACCGCTTTGCCAGCTTTTTTCGACAGCATCTCGATGCCGTTCACTATAGCTTTACCAACTCCGACTAGTATCCCCTCAGTGTCTACGACCAGAACCTCATCCCCCGGTTTAATCTCCGGATCTGCGTTTACAACATGTCTGCAGAACACCGTCCTACCTTGAGCTACAAAGGAGGCCGCCTCTTTCCCAACTACTACCCTACATTTGAGTGGAGGTAGAACTTTCAATAATTTCGCAGCCCCCTTAAGGGTAGGCACGAAAAACCCGTCGCTAGCCCTTATCGTACCGATTAACTCGTCGTCCATGTAGATTTCCCTAATCCTACCCGTAGCCGGTGATAGCCGAACTTTAATTTCCCCTTCCTCAAGGAGGGCGCGAGCCTCCTTACCCAGTTGGTAGGCTAGAACCGCCTTAAGCATTTCAACCACGTTCCTAGTTAGAGGCTTTTCAGCACCCATTATAGCTATACTCTTGCGCAAAACGTATATGAGCATAGCGCATAAACATAGTGTGCGATGCGAATTATGCGGAGAGGAGATCCGGGGAAAGGCCTACCTGGGAGTGGTTGATAGGGCGGAGCTAATCCTGTGTGAAAAATGTGTAAAGAGGGCTAGCAAAGTTTACGGTCCATTGGGGGCTAAAAAACCGGCCTCGCAAGCTATTACCCAATCTCGACGCGCTACACGTGTTGAGGGTGGGAGAAGAGAAATTGTCGAAGAAGTTGTTGAGGACTTTGCTGAAAGGATAAGGGAGGCTAGGGAACGAGCGGGTTTTACCAAAGATACTTTAGCCGCATTACTCGGCACTAAAGTCTCCGTCATTAGAAGGCTAGAGGAGGGTTCTCTCAAACCAACACTGGAGATGGCGCGAAAACTTGAAAAAATACTCAAAGTGCAGCTTATTGAGGACGTCTCTGAAAGGGGCCTGGAGGGGGGTGGTATAGAAGCTTGGGAGCAGACATTGGGAGATGTAGCCGAGTTCAAAGGGTAAAACCCAGGCGTGTTATTTTGGTTGAAAGACTAGACGAAGGCGGAAGCAGCCTCATGCATGAGCTAAAAGAGCTTGCCACAGCGGCTGGCTACGAGGTTGCAGGCGTCTTAACGCAGGTTAGGCGTCCGGACTCCAACTACCAAGTAGGGGAGGGTAAAGTAGAGGAATTAAGGGAGTTGGTCAAAAAGACAGGGGCGTGCAAGGTAATCTTTTTCAACGACTTGAAACCCCGCCAGGCTTACAACCTGACTAAGAGGCTTGGAGTTGAGGTAATAGATCGCTTCCAATTGATACTGGAGATTTTCGCTAGCAGAGCTGGCAGCAAGGAGGCTAAACTCCAGATAGAGCTGGCCAAGCTGAAGAGAGAGCTTTCGTTTGCCCGTGAATGGCTAAGGTTAGCAAAATTGGGTGAGCTGCACGGTTTCCTTGGAGGTGGGGAATACGCCATCGACGCTTATTACAAACATGTTAGGAGAAGGATAGCCAAGATAGAGGAGGAGCTCTCTAAGCTGAGGGTCTTTAAGGAGAGCCGATGGATGAAAAGGAGCTGGGAGGGTGGCTTGTACTATGTAGCCCTCACGGGTTATACTGGGGCTGGGAAGACTACGCTGTTTAGGGCTCTAACCGGCTACCAAGGATACGTGGATGGAAGGCCCTTCGCCACGCTCAACACGAAAATGAGTAGGACGTCTATTGAGGGAAGACCCGTAGTTATCTCCGATACCGTTGGCTTTATAGATAGTTTACCTCCACAGCTTCTAGATGCCTTTTATACGACATTGGGTGAAGTGGCTTTGGCAGACATAGTCGTAATGGTGTTCGACGTTAGTGAAGACTTGAAGGAAATTAAACGTAAGTTCTCCGCCGCCTACGCAACATTAAGGGCTTTAGGAGTAAGTCCCAGCAAAATTATCGCGGTAGCTAATAAGGTCGACTTACTTAACGGGGAGAACCTTGAGGCGAAACTTTCGCCAGCTCGGTCGCTGGGATTTGAGCCAATCCCGGTTTCGGCCCTCAAAGGCGAGGGAATTGAGCAACTTAAAAAAGCCATACTAGAGAGGTTGCCTGGCTACGCAGTAGTTAAGGTCGAAATCGATGGGATTAATAAAATCGGTGTACTGCAAAAGTTACGTAGAGGGGCCTTTGTAAAGGAGGTGAACATTGAGAACGGGAGACTTGATGCCGTTGTTGAGGGTCGGAAAGAGTGGATTGAAAGCATTCTGCGGAAAGAGTTCTCGGAAAGTGATCAGTAGTCCGAGTGGGTACTCTATGCAGGTGTTTGTTTTAAGAATTGGGCATAGGCCTGGAAGAGATAGGAGAGTGTCCACTCATGTGGGCCTCGTAGCTAGAGCGTTCGGCGCAGACGGCATAATATACGTTGGCAATGTTGAGAAATCTTTGCTAGAGAGTCTAAGGAAAGTTGTAGAGACATGGGGTGGACCTTTCTCCATTGAAGTAGCGCCCTCGTATAAGCAAGTCATCACATACTGGAAAGAAAGGGGCGGAGTCGTTGTGCACCTGACAATGTACGGCGAGAACATCGAAGGAAGTGATGTACTCGAGCGGATCAAAGCTTATGGCAGAGATATTTTAATTGTAGTAGGCGCCGAGAAAGTTCCGGCTGACGTGTATGAATTAGCCGACTTTAACGTAGCTGTTGGCAACCAGCCACATAGCGAAGTAGCCGCTTTAGCTGTTTTCTTAGATAGACTTTACGGAGGGAAGGAGCTGCTAAAGAAATTTAAGGGTGGAAGACTAGCAATCATACCTTCACCGCGAGGAAAGAAGTTAATCGGGGCTGTCGATCATGAGTGAAAGAGATCAAGTGTTGTTCATATTGGCGAAGAAAATCCATGGCGACATAGCCGGGAGAATAGCTGAAAGGTTATCCAGGGTAGGGGAAGCTACAGATGAACAGCTTTCGCAAGCGTTGGGGATAGAAATCGGCATCATAAGGAGGCTGCTTAACGAGCTATACGAGTCGAGGTTTGTTCGGTATAGGAGGGTTAGGGATGTTGATCAAGGCTGGTACTTATACTACTGGAGGTTAACAGACGATGATCCATTCCGTGTAGTCGAAGAAAGGAAGAAGAAGGTTCTCGAGAACCTAAAGCTGAAGTTAGAGCACGAGGAGAGCGGATCCTACTTCGTTTGTCCGCAATGCAAGACGAGATACTCTTTTGACGATGTCGCAGACTACATGTTTAGGTGCCCTGAATGCGGTTCCGACCTCGAGGCAGCCGATAATAGCCTAATCATAGATAAACTTAAAATGGTTATACGTAGGCTCGAAGAACTAAAGCTGGAATAAAATTTCGGTCCTATAGAATCTTGGTTTTCATAGGCTTCACGTTCTTTGCGCGTCGTCGAGCATACAGTGAAGTGCAGGAGGCGTCGAATAAGGCTGTTCGGGGAAACCGCCACAGCCGCGAGCCTTTACCGGAGCTGTAGATCGCGCGCTGCAAATAAAGTGAGGGTGAGGTGGTTGTAGAAGTAGCGCTGCCCCGGCCAGCGGACAAAGAAGCTAAGTCAGCAATTTCAAAATCCCTCCCCCTTTTTTATTATAGTTACTTTTATACCCCTCCCAGTACTTGATACACAAAACCTATCTTTCTGCTACCTTTTTAGGTTTCTCACCTTTTGGATAGACTAAAGGCTTAATAAATCGACAAGAGAGATGAGTCGGTGCGCTCCAATGCCAGGCAAGATATTGAGTATCAAGGAGGCTTTAAGCCACCCTCTGCGAAGGCGCATAGTGGTGGCGTTAATGGATGACCCGGGAATCAGCTTGAGACAGCTGGCGCGCCATCTGGGAATAGGGATCGGCGCCCTTTCTGGTCACTTGTCGATCCTGTACCGCACGGGGCTCATTAGGGAGGAAAAGCAAGGAAACCGCTTACAGCTATTCATAAACGAGAAGTACGTGGCTAATCTAATCGGAGAGAGGTGATCGGAGTGGAATTTCTATTCGCGTCTCCAGATGAGATAAAAAACGGTAAGACCACAGACATATATTTTGGGCGAACTTTAAAGGTTCTTGAAAGGGAGAACATAGCTTCAACGGAGGTTTATGCCGAAGTGACAGCGAGCGCGATACCTCGTGGATACAAATGGGCAATCTACGCAGGTTTAAGGGAAGTGCTGAAACTCCTTGAGGGCAGGGATGTTTCGGTCTATTCGATGCCGGAGTGCACGCTCTTCCACCCAATCGACGTAAATGGAGTGAAAACACCCGTAATGGCCGTAGAGGGTCCCTATAGGGAGTTTGCCGTTTTCGAAACCGCGCTTCTCGGTTTCCTAGCTTCGGCCTCTGGAGTCGTCACCAAGGCGGCAAGAGTTAGGAAGGCGGCTCGCGATCGTCTGGTGCTCTCCTTCGGGGCACGACGTACCCACCCGGCGATAGCACCGTTTGTAGATTACTACGCGTACATAGGCGGCTGTGACGGGGTTTCCTGCGTCAAGGGAGCCGAACTGCTTAATATAGCACCGTCAGGTACTATGCCTCACAGCCTTATGGTGATATTCAGGGCTGTTAGAGGTGATCACGTTGAAGCTTGGGTGGCTTTCGATAAGCATGTTGAGCCAGAAGTGCCTAGAATAGTGCTTGCCGACACATTCTGGGATGAAACAGAAGAGGCCCTGAAAGCGGCAGAAGTGCTTGGGCTAAAGTTATGGGGTGTCAGGCTCGATACACCTGGCAGCAGGCGGGGGGATATGGCTTCCATTGTAAGAGAGGTGAAATGGAAGCTGCGAACCGCCGGTTACAGCCATATAAAGGTAGTCGTATCAGGTGGGCTCGATGAGAACGTGATACCAGAGCTCATTGAGGCTGGCGCTGACGCATTCGGCGTCGGCTCAGCTATAGCTAACGCTCCCTTCGTAGATTACGCCATGGATATTACAGCTGTCAAGGTCGGAGGTGAATGGATTGCGGTATCTAAAAGAGGTAAATTCAGTGGCCGTAAGCAGGTCTATAGGTGCTGGAATTGCCTTAAAGACGTAGTGGCTCTCGCTGACGAAAGCGTGGAAAGATGCCCGAGTTGCGGCGGCCCCGTCGAGCCGCTGTTAACTAAGGTGATGGAAAGAGGCAGAATTCTCGTGGAAAGAGAATCGCCGGAAAACCTGCGTAAGCGTGTACTGACGCAGATTCAGAAGGCGGAGCTATAAGGCCGACTTATTCTCTTTGCTGAGCCGAGGACGCTGGTGAATGACTTTAAGCCTATCCAGCTACGAACGTGGTAGTGCATGCTCTATGCTGAAGTTTCCAGGCAAGCTTGATTTCGATAGAATTCGCTCGTGCAAAAGCTTCGGAACTAGCAAAATTACCGTGTGATGCGGCCGCCGGGATTCGAACCCGGGTTCTCCGGCGTGGCAGGCCGGCGTCCTAACCAAACTAGACTACGGCCGCCATTTCTGAGCACCGGGGATTCAACAGGGTGATATATACTTGCCGCGCCCCGGTTAGCTAGCTCTGAGCGCGTACTTACCGCAGCGAAAGTAAACAATATATCCCCTTTCCTTTAATGAGGAAATAGCCGGGGTCGCCTAGCCTGGTCGAGGGCGCCGGACTCATAATCTAGATCAGTCCGGGATAGGACATCCGGTCAACCCGGGTTCAAATCCCGGCCCCGGCACTAACCTACTTTATGAATTGCTGGCTGGCCGGCGTTCAGCATATTTTCGCGTATGCTAATTCATCGAAGAGGCGAAGAGGATTCTACTAGCCTTACCCCCTGTCGCGATATCCCGGTAACTAGCACCTGTTTAGCTAGGTTCTTCAACGCATCGGCTACACGCTCAGCATCCTCTTTCCAGCATAAAGCTACTACGAATCCTCCACCGCCAGCGCCGGTTAACTTGGCTCCCAGAGCTCCCGCCTCTCTAGCCGCATGCACTAGCGAGTCGAGCTTAGCGTTAGAGACCCCTACCGCGTGAAGCAACCCGTGGTTTATGTTCATTAGTTGACCCACCTTGAAAAAGTCGCCCTCTTCGAGCGCATTTTTAGCTGAATGGGCGAGCTCGCCAGCTGCATGGTAAACATGCTCAAGTATGTGTGGGTAGCTCTCCTTCAGCGTCAAAACTTTAGCTACCATAGCACCTGTGGATCGCTCGATACCCGAATCGGCTAGTACCAACCTTATAGGGCTTACATCGCAGCTTATTCGCTGAAAACCTGCCCCCTTTTTGTAGAATATGAGCCCGCCGTACGTTGATACCGTGTTGTCTACCCCGCTGGGTTTACCGTGAACCACAGTCTCAGATCTGTAAGCGATTTCGGATATTTTCTCCAAGCTGAGTTCCAGTTCAAGCAACTTAGCTGTTGCAGCGGCTGTGGCTACGGCAACGGCGGCGGAGGAACCCATGCCGGCAGCTCGAGGAATGTTTGACTCCACCGTCAAGTTAAGACCTCGAGATCCGCCGGCGATACTGAGGACTTCTCTAGCCGCGATGTAGACTGGATATAGTGGTCCATTTTTTCCGTCTTCGAGGGCAAAGAAAGCTTCACCGTACTCTCTAGAGTTAACCTTAATCCCTTTGCTGCTAGAAAGCTCAGCTGTTACCTGTGCTTCAATCTCCACAGCAGCCGCGATCGCGGGCTGCCCACCCACTACGAAATGCTCTCCGATGAGTATAACCTTGCCCGGGGCTATCGCACGTGCGTTATTCAATTAAATCACCCAAAAACTGGATCAACTTCTCGACTGTTTTTCTGTAATCTTCTCTTTTGTATAAGTTAATCGTTACTAGAGTTTTTACCAACATGTCATTTGGGCAAACCCCGCCCTCGCTGTAGCATTTTAACAAGGTTTTCTCTACAACTTCCATAGTTAGCAAATAAAGCCTACGTATTAGCTCCGCAACTTCTGCGAGTTTGTCTTCACTCAGTTTAGCACCTATTTTGGTTAGAACTACTGCAGCATCCTTAGCATTTTCCTCAATTAGCGTAGCATACTGTTCGCTACCTGGCACCAACCCCTCTGCAAGCTCGTATGAGACAACGAATCGATGCGCTGTTGCACGGTACCATTTCACGACCAAGTTTCGCCGAATTTCCGTTCTCGCAACTGTTACCAGTCCACCTTGTTCAAGCAGGGACAGGTGATGCATGATCGAGGAGACATTCTTTCCTAAAGCTTTGGCCAGCTGCTGCGGTGTCATTTCTGCAAAACGCAATAGCTGCAAGAGCCTCCTACGGGTCTCGTCTGCGAGCAGCTTCGCCACTTCAGGGTCTCTGATGATCATAACACCTTTGGAACTCATTGAGAATCCCAGAGGAAGGTTGGGAAAAATTTTCCGCATGCCTAGCCAGCGCGCGGCAGCGCTACGTTCAACTTTACTAGTTAACGGGAGGCTCCAGCTTTTGAATTAAGAAACTGAGGGCTTGTTTTAAATCAGGATAGTTAAAGTGGGTTTTCCGAGCAAGGAATTTAAGTTGCAAAGGTTGTTTTAGAGCTGAGAATGCCTCTTACATGCAGTATTTATGCGTTAAGCAAGCCGCTAAGCCTTAACGAGATTGCCGGAAAACTTGAACATGCCTATTGGTCAGCGCAAACCCTGGGAAGCGAGAACATAAGTTACCGGGTAGCTTCAGTGGAGAGGGAAGAAGGGTACCTAACGGCGCTTCTAGAAGTTTACGCCAACGGGCGACGGCTAGGGAGAAAATTGAAGATCCGGGTCTTAAACTTCAAGGGGCGCACGTACTTGCTCGCCCTTGCCAGTAGAAGAATTGCTGGCAAAATCGCGAGATCTATAGCGGGCTTTTTAAGTATAGAAGTTTCCACGGTGGCATTCCAGCAAAGTAAGCTCAGGGAGATTTACGAGGGAAAAACCGTAAGGTTAATAGTATTTAACATGGTTAGAGTTCCTGGTCTTCGTAAAGTAACCCTTTCAGGAAGCTCGGTAGCTGACACCGACGTCTTCAGAGAGTATATCGACGTGTGCGAAGTCGGTTACGTGCTATTCGAATGGATGGGAGCTACGATTGGTATCAGTGCATCGGGAACTGTTGTATGCTTATCCAAAATAAATGAGGAAGCTTTTCTTAAGCTAATAGAAGAGGTAATTCCGATGGTAGCATGAGTACTTATTTCGTTGGAATCTTTGCACCGCTAAAAGGCTTTGATAAACTCATACCGAATCCCTACGAGCCCGTTCCACTCGAAGACCGTCACCTTACCCTGGTGTATCTGGGGTCAATCAAACATTTAGGCGATACCAAGAGTTTCCTCCCGTGTAGTATTCCAATTCCGAAGTTTAAGCTGCTTTTCCGGGGCATTGAACCTTACCCGAGCATGGCTAAGCCGCGCTACCTGGCAGCTAAGCCGGATAAAGCGAGTACTAAACAGCTCTATGATTTACGAATGAGAATTCTGGGCTGCCTGAAAGGCGCTGCAGTCGACAAGTATGAAACATTTAGACCTCACGTTTCTATAGCTTACACTCGTGCAAAGCCTTCTCTAGATTTAATTAGGTGTGTTCGGCGTGCTATTAAAGAAAGCGAAAGCATCGAGGAGTCTCTGGTTGTAGAAAAAATTCTTTAATTAAAGCCGAAGCCGGTAAATTTTTGGAGGTGGCTTACCGAAGCCTTACTATGTGAGATCCAGTGCCTGTAGGCCTTCCTCAGCTAGCTCATTTTGGAGTTCTGGGTGCCTTCGAAAATACTCTACTGCGAAACTGCACACGGGGACTATCTTGAGTCCATTCTCCCTGGCCCAGGCAACCGCGTGTTGCAGAAGCTTAGTGGCAAGGCCTCTTCCACGGTATTCCGGAGGGGCATATGTCTTGTTAACGTAAAATTTTCCCTCCTTGATTTCATACTGCAAAAAGGAGTAAGTGCCCGGTGCGAGCCTGATCAGGAACATGCGCTGCTCAGGTCTGTGTAATATTGCAGTTTCCTCGCCACTCATACAAGCAAGAGCTGAGAGTCTAACCCTTATACGTTTTACTATAGCAGCACCCACGCAAGAGATAAAAATGGAGGGGTAAACAACCTGCAAAGGGCCCGTGGTCTAGCGGTTAGGATGTCCGCCTTACAAGCGTGCCTTAGCAGCCGAGCGCTAAGAGCGCGGGAGGTCCCGGGTTCGAATCCCGGCGGGCCCATATAGCCTCTCAACTATTCGCCTTTCGCATCGTCTGTCCATACCATATCTTGCCCGCTGGTGGGACTAAGTGCTATGCGGAGGGCATCCACTTCATGGCGCGATAGTCTTCTAAGCCTTGTAAAATCACCGATGACCACGTTTGCTCTAGCTTCCTCTTCACGTACGAGGTTTACAGGAACTCCTAGCATGCGAATTGAGTCGGTCATTTCCCTGGCTAACTTATAGCACGCTTGGGTGTATCCCACCTTGCATTGAACGTCTCCTCCCAGTTTGACAAGTTCGGATATCAGTTCGAGGGCTTTACCGGCTTCTCTAATTATGCCAGTGTAAGCCATAACGTCGTTTACAAGTGCAACAATGCCCATGTTTCTTGCTCCCACGTCGATTCCTATAACTATCTTGCCATTTTTCTCTTCTAATTGGTATGCCAACCAGCAAGCGAACAAGGCAACCCGATATCTAGAACACAGGATTTCCTTAGGCACTTCTCTACCGCCATCGCTAACTTCGACGAAGGAGTCCAAGCTAAGGTCCCTTACTGTTTGAAAAAGTAAGTGGAGAAGGCGTAAATCCGGCGCACGCAAAAGTATGCGCCGCGTTCCTATGGCTTGCTCCAAGCTTCGCATAGTTCAATCATCTTTTTCAACTCCACTCTATCCCTGCTAAGGAGTATACTAGGATATGCCAATTCGCGTTCCTCAACTACAACCTCCCCGTCAATAACCTCCAGCCTTAATAGATAGGGCTTTAGAAGCCGGATGTATCGCAGGCCGAGTGGTCCGCCAGTTCTCTGATCCTCTCCGCATACCGTGATGACTTTACCTGAGCTATCAATAATGCTTGAAAGTAGCTGGGCCTCAGTTAACGCCATACGCATTATATAGCTTTCCTTGAGAACTGCTCTATAGGGAACCACGTTCGCCAGAAACTCATCCAACACTACGGTCCTATAGGCACCCGCCTTTACTTCTCCAAGGGCTTCGAACACTCTGAGTAGCTCGCTGTAGAAAGATACTGTCTGGAAAACTTTAACGTCGCTCGGGAGCCTTCTCAGACGTGCGTGCCTTCCGGTACCTATGTATAAGAATGGCCCAGAGCTGTAGGCGACTGACAGGGCTAACCGCGTTCTCAATGAGCCCGGAGGCCCATAAATAACCATTCCCCTTTTCTCTTCTAAAATCTGCGTTAGCAGGTGGAGTAAGCGTTCAGCCCCCGCTTTTTTGCGCATAAAGTGCTATAACTAGCAATGACCCAATAATTATTAGGGTCAAGCCCATTGCGACCGAAAGCTTGACTGCCTCACCGCGAATTTTCCCGCTTCCGGTATACAGTAAATAGTAGCCAGCCACTATCATGAGGTAGCCGACAAGGGATATTGCCAGTTCTATAAAATTTTGGTAGCTCCTACTTGGCACAGGTCCTATGCGGGACGTTACTGCCATAAATTCCTCTGGGCTGTGGAGCATAACATATAGGATGTTAAAAATTCCGCACAGCAGGAATAAGCTAGCGGCAACGATTAAAGGAGCTAGAGTTTCCGGGGCTAGAATTTTCGCTATAAGTCGCGGAATTTGAGGCATTGCAATCCCCATTCCTCTACAGATATAAACTTTCGTTTATGCGATTGTCTCGAGCCTTTTATGCTAGGGTCTTCAAATTCGCTACTAGGCTGCTGCGGAAAAGGCCAGCGTGCCTAGAAGCATCGCAAGAAGTGTGAATTTTCGACCGTTTTCGGCACGCCTTACATCCTGCTTTAGCAGAATATACACTGCTGTGAACAGAAACAATACGTTGGTAATGGACACCAGGGCGGCGTAAAGTGCGCGTTTTCCTGGTTCATGAAGCAGTGGAAGCGCAGTGAGGCTGAGCAGGACAGCGAATGTAAACAAGGCAGCTGCTAAGGAAGCCGCGAAACGTTGACCCTTAGTAACAGCGATTGTTTTGATTCCAACTCGCCTGTCACCCTCAAGATCCCTTATACCCTTCAGCACTTCCCTCCCTAAAGTAGCTACAAAAGCTATGAGCGTGAAGATAATGCATAATAAGGGTATTCGGTATCCGCTAGTAACAGTTGCTCCGAATAGGAAGGGCAGAGAGGTGTCAAAGCTCACAATCAAGTTGCCGACGAACCCTGTTCGCTTGTAACGAATATTGTACGCCATACCGCTAGTTACGGCTGCCAGCACTATCATTAGCGGAGCGACTCCGAGGGTTAAGGCGAACGCTGTTCCGAGCAGCAAAGCTAAGTAGCCGGCCGTGGTCGCCTCCTTTAAGCCGATCTCGCCGGTAACCAGCGGCCGGTTTGGAGCGTTTACTCTGTCTTCATCGACATTGTAGACATCGTTGAAGATAAAGAGGCCAGCTTCCACAAATATTGTAGCCGCTATCGCCAATGCGGACTGCAGAGGGGGTATATGCAACCATCCCCCAGCTCCAAGCGCGCAACCGGTTACCGTAGCCACCGAGGCTATAATGCCGTGCTCAATTCGGGCAAGTTTGAGGTAAGCGGGTACTTTGCTCACAGGGTGTTCTCTAAGACCGCTTTAAAACGGCTGCTGTTAATCCAACCGGTAGATTTAAGGACTCCTTTTGTGGTGAAGCTTCAGGTTACCATGTACATAATTGCTTGTAGTAGGTGTTCCTTTGTGCTTTATGCCGGTGAGAAACCGGTTGATGTGCTAAGGGTTCTCGCCAAGTATGGCGACAAATGCCCCCGGTGCTTACGCAGGTTTTCCCTGAAGCCGAAGCAGATACGTGCCCGTGCACGACCTGCCAGAAGCTGCTAAACTCCTACCTCAAGTTCAACTACAAATTTATTAATTGCTTTTCGATAGCTCATCTAATGAGCCCTCGAACTGAGGTAGTTAAAGGTAAACTGCTAGCAGGGATTTCCCGGGTTTTAGCTCTACTAGCTGATAGCCGATTCACAGCGGTCTCAGCAGTTTTATTCAGCACTCTGTTATCGCTGCTCCTCCGGCTTGCTCCGCTGCGATGGGGTATATATTTAAACGAATTCGACCCGTACTACGAGTACTACTTAGCTGAGACTCTCCTCCAGAAGGGTGAGGGTGACCCCCTCAAGGGGCTTGCCTGGTGGTTCAGCTGGTGGTTTGATCGAGGCGAGCTGGATACCCTCTTCTGGGCCCCAGGAGGTAGAGATGTAAGGGCGTCTAGCCAGCTAGGAGCCCCCCTATTTTCAGCTTTTATGTATGCTCTGCTAAGGGGCCTAGGATTTGATGTCGACCTCTACACTGTTCATGCTTTCGTACCGGCTGTTGGGGCAGCGTTTACGTCGCTATTCGCTTACTTTCTAGCTAGGGAGTTATGGGACTCAAGTGCCGGCGTGTTATCCTCGCTCCTCATAAGTTGTTGTTGGCCATTCATTTATAGGACTAACTTAGGAGCTAAGCATGAGGGTTTAGCCATACCTTTGATGCTTGCCTCCCTCACGCTCTTTGTCCAAGCCCGTCGGAGCGGGTCTATAGCGCGGGGAGTAGCATCAGGAACCATTATGGGTTTAGTTGCTTTCTCCTGGGGCGGCTTTCTTTACCCTTGGAACCTGCTAGCTCTAGCGGTTTTGATCTGGCTGTTGATAAACCCCGGCGATGCCGGAACTGCAAAAGCCTACTTACCGCACTTTGTATTATCGAGCATCGCCATAGCGCTGTTGCCGAGGTTTGGCCCTAGGATGGCCTACGCTTCACCTGCAGCGGTCATACCTTTACTAGCGGCTGGAGCATCCTTTCTCACGCTTATTCACCGTCTGCCCGCCTTGGATAGGACGAGAAGCATAAATAGGAAAATTGCAATTATAGCTATAACCTGTATAGGCGCGGTTTTGTTTTTGGCTTGGTGGGGCGGTGTCCTAGCCTCGCTCCCCGGTAGGATAATAGCAGTCATATTGCCCATCCTGCGCGATGTAGGCGTGACCACGGTGGCCGAACATGCTGTACCAACGTGGGCTTCCATCTACGGCGACTACGGCTTACTTATACCATTTTCCGCTTTCGGTGCTCTACTCAGTGGCTACAGAATGCGCAAGCGCTTTGAGGATCTTTTTGCGATACTGCTTTGGTCTTCAGCCGCCTATGCCGCCGCCTCCATGGCTAGGTTGACTCTCCTACTAGGCCCAGCCGTAGCCCTTCTCGCCGCATCAGCATTCTCGGAACTCGCGGGCAAACTGGCAGCAGCTAGAGTTAGCGGCGTGAAAGCTCGGAAGAAAGCCGGAGTCAGCGACGAATTAGTGGCGTTAGTCATCATTCTAGTTTCGGCCCTGCTTTTGGTCCCCTTACTCAATTACACAGCTTTAACTGCTACTCATCAACCAGCGTTGATTCTCAGCTCTTCAATCCCGGTTGTCGAGTACAACTATCAATATACTGATTGGCTCTCTGCACTTGAGTGGATTAAAGCGAATGTGCCGGCTGGATCCGTTATCGCGACCTGGTGGGACTATGGCTACTGGATCTCCGTTAATACTCGGAGAAACACTACCTGCGATAACGCGACGATCGATACTAATCAGATACAGAAGATAGCTAGGGCTTTTCTATCACCGGAGGAAGAAGCCCTTCGGATTTTTAAGGAGTTAAACGTTACGTATGTGGTGGTCTTCGAGCCCTTCCTCTCTGCAACTTTGCCCAATTTAGGTGTCACAGTATATTATTCACCGGCTGGAGGCGCATATGGAGGAGACTTAGCCAAAAGCTACCAAATGGCTCGCTGGATTGGAGCCGACACAGAGAAATACCTCGGGTTCGGGTATGTCGAAGGCTACCCCATTATAGTGCCAAAGGATACCAATGAAGCTCGCAATGCCACGCTTTATCGGTTGCTTTTCTCCAGAGCTGCAGGGAGGTATTTTTACATATTTGATCAACAGCTTTCTTACTGGATCAACTACCAGGGTCCCCGCCCAACGATACCGGAGCCTGAGCACTTTGAACTTGTGTTCGCCTCGTCGCCCAATAAATGGGTACTAGTATACAGAGTCATTTACTCTGAGCTGAAGGGTCCCTAAGTAGCTTCATAGCTCTCCTGTACTTGCCGTACTTATCTTCCGGGGAAAATTTTGGTGGATGTGGTACTCGAACCTTACCGCTGCAGTAGGGGCACTTATCGGTTTTCAATGTATACCTACCGCAATCCAGGCACTTCCTCAGCAACCACCGGCTCATAATTACCTAGTCCCTCTGTACTTCAAAGCTGGCCTGGCATCCTGCATCCATTGCTTTTTGCAACAAAATCTTTCCCAGCTCATTGATGAAGCTTTCTAGGTGTTTGGGATCAAAAGCTTCAGCCTCCAATTTATACCTGGGAGTCCCTTCAACGTAGAACCGGGCTTTTACGCCAGGGTACTTACCTTTTACCTCTTTCCATGCCGTGAAAATCGCCCGGAGCTTCTCAACTCCGTCTCCCCCGGGACACCTAACCGTGAATACGCATTTAGTTTTAGCCTTTGGCACTCTAACGTAGCTTTCCGCCAACTCCAAAAAAGTCGACAACCAGGGCTCTTTTACACCGGCTTTTTCGAGTGCCTTCCCTCCCTCTCTGACAGCGGCCTCAAACCCCGCGAGGATTTCCCCGTACGTTTTCTCCAGTTTCTCAGCTTCGCGACTCGCTTCGCTCAGTGGCCTCGCCAGTTTCCTAGCTGCAAGCTCGAGTAGCTTCACGGCTCTCTGGGCCCTCTTCCATTCCTGAAGCTTGGCTCTTCTCTCGTTTTCGGCTACACGTTTCAACGATACATCTACGTGTTTTCTTTTGTGATCTACTCTAATAACTTTAAAAACATTTTTTTGGCCGACTTTCAAAACTTCTCTTATATTTTTAAACCATGAATGAGAAACCTCATTAAGAGGTATATAAGCTTCTAAACCTCCGTATTCATCCAACGTGACGAATGCTCCATGGTCCTCAATCTTTTTTACAGTGCCTATTACCAAATCAAAAGGCTTTGGAAGCTCGCGTGTTGACACGCAGCTCACCGCCATTAGTTTTAGTCGAGCGTTTTAAGTAATTCCCCTCTCACTAATGCTTTACCGCCCGTGGGTTTAACTAAAATACGACCGCACATATGGCATGTAACACTGTATGTTGCTTGGGTGAAAGTTACTTGCTCGTTACCACAGTCAGGGCATCGCACTAAAATGAATTTGCTACGAGGGGATGCTACAAGTATTTTACTGTAGCGTGGCATTCACGACACCTTTTCAACGAGCTCAAGCTTTCTTAACCTGCCAAGGGTCTTATGCCGCGTATAGCCGCAAATGCTGCACTTTAGCCTAACAACTTGCTTTTTTGTAACTTTGGCGAATTCCTTTTGCTCCGGTTTCCTCTTAGAACCATAACCCTCTTGTTTACGGAGGTATCTACGCTGACCGGCGGCAAGCGTTCTTCTCTTGCCAGCTTTATACGCTGATACATGGTGCTTAGTGTAGGCTCTGCAACGGGGGCAATAAGATCTAATCTCTTTAGGAAATCTCACGCTTTAATCCCCAGCCTTGCAGAAGTATGTGGTATTAAGCGTTACGCGTTTTTCGCAGTTTCCCTTAGCCTAAGTCTGCGATTTTTCTCGCTACGCCTACTCTCTCGAGTTCTGCCGCGTCTACACCCGGAATGATAGCTACGTCACCCGCGGAGAAGGGGCCAAGAATTCTTCCGTCGCTTAATACTACTTTCGAGTAAGGTTTGAGGAAGGAGACTATGGATAACTTCGGAGGGGCCTCTACTTTATCTTGAGACGGGCTGATCTCTAACTTAGAAATATTGGATAGCGTTTCGAGTATTTTATCTAAAATTTCTGCCTCTTCTTTAGGTATTGTAACATTGGGCTTCTCCCCTCTAAACCAAACATAAAGCAGTTCCTTGGTTAACCTTAGGAAAAGTATGCTGAGCATTGTACTACGTATCCTTTTAACCCACCCCTCTAGCAGTTCCTTGCTGACTTCGCCACTAACAGCGACCTTGCAAACCTCAGACAAGCGAACTTTTATTTTGGCGTAGAAATCAGCCTCCAGAGGGTAAACTTCGCTGCTCTCGATTTCTCTCTTAAGCACGTTTTGAAGGTAGCCTTCCACGTCGCTTACGCCAGACATCCGGTCGAGTAAAGTCTCCCTAGCGGCTTATATAGGCTCTTCGCTTTTTTCTTTCCACCTTACTCTATAGCACTTGAAAGCTGACAATTTCTGCTCCATTGAGTAGCAAGTATAGTGCAGCATATAGGGGGATCCTCTGTCTCCCCTCTTTTAGGTTTATATCGAGCACGACCTGCGGAACCCTTTTCACTTCGACGAGGGCCTCCCCTTTGAAAGCTTTAACCCTATTGAGGAGATGCTGGCTCTCCAATTCCTCTATGCTAAAAGCAGCGGCTTTAAGCCCGGTTTTACCATGCAAGCTATTTTTCAGCCTTATTAACCTATGTATGTCCACCGTCACCTTTTCATCAATAGCCGCTCCCTCGCTCGAGACGCATTTCTCGATAGCGATCTGCCAAGTTTTCAAATCCATTACAAGCTCATTGCCAGAAGAATATAGCGTGGCCCATCGGGCTATGCGCCCATACCAACCGGAGGCGCTCGAATCGAACCTAAGCTTGAAGCCCCCAGGAACCCGAACAAGTATTTGCTTATAGTCTAAACCTAACCCCTTAACATAGTCGACAATCTCGCGTCTTCCATCCTGCCCAAGACTTCTAATGGCCTCCGACTCGACGTGTACATGGAATCCCCTATGGCCCGAGAATGTAACGGACATCTCGTCTTTAGATATGCCGAAATCATTTTCTAAAAACTCGATTAGCTTCAGCACCTCGTCTCGGGCTACATTAATGCATGTCTCGCAGACCCAAACTTCCTTCTCTATACTTTCACTACTACACTTAGGGCATTTTTCACAGGTGCCCTGCCCAGTTGCTCCGCACTTTTTACACGTCCAACTATCATGTAGCTCTTTGCAGGGAGTTTTGACGTGATCAACGTCTATATCGAAAACTAAGTCCGCGCCCTGCCAGCCCTTTGCATCCATGTCTTTAGCCGACGGGTTAGTGTAGTAGGCCGAAGAATAGTAGACATGTCGCGGAACGGTATGGCGTAGATGCTCGGAGAGATCCGCTGGAGTACGAAAAGCTTCATGCCTTTGCATGCCAGCGCCCTCAAAATAGGAGAACGCGAACTCGCGCATCGGGAAAGAACTGACGTCAACATCTTCTGGGTTAAGTTTCCTGTAGTAATCTCGGAAGAATGATTTCCCTATTGCAGTAGGGTCGAGGCCTCTGTTCATACTTTGTCTCGCTTAGTGGTTGTGCGGTGCCGCAACGATTTCCAGTAGTACTGAAGAGGATGCTTAACGTTGCATTCAGCTACGCAGAGACCTAAGGTTTTCATGTTATCGCATTTATAGGGCGAGTACTTTTTCCTAGAACCTCTTAATCCAGCTATATGCTCGATTTGATATCTAGCTATTTGCTCCTTAAAGTCAGGCGTGGCTCTAAAAACTTCAAGTACCTCTTCTACGCTTAATCCTACGCTTAACATAAATGACGCTAGCATAAACCTTGCGCTGTGCGGTACGTTTTTCCCTGCCTTCACGCTGTCCATGATAGTTTTTACACAGGGGGGTAGAGCGCTTTCCCAGTCATCGACTCCGGCTATCGCCCAGTTTTCTTTAATCTTTCTTAGATATGTGCCCCATTCCGAACTCAGCTTTTCAGCCAAAGAATACAGGGGGTCGGGAATTTGTAACCCATCTACTTTAATTTCTTCCACTCGCCTTTCAATTAGAGTTCTTAACCGTTCTTCTCCAAGCCTAATGGCCTCTGCTTTACCGACGTAAACCCAGCCTCTCTCGACAATGCGGTGGACAAGTTTCCATGAGCCTCGTCTCTCTGGCATATTGCTTAAGTAGTCGAAAACGTTGACAGATAGAGGATAACCGAAAGCATTTCCAGCACGCCTGACTTTAATCCCTAAGCTGCTGAGAAGGTATAGCACTTTATCTTGTTCTTCCCCGCCCAAGAAAAATCTACTTCTCCTAGCGAAGGTTGCAGCGAACCGTCTAACGAGTAAGCGGTCGCCTATTAACTTTAAAATTAGCAAGCTTACCATGAAAGAAACTATCTCCTCATCGCAATCTTCAGCGGGTGGCGGTATCTCGGAGTTCCTTATAGAGGCCTCGATATATCGGCCCGCCCTCTCGATCACGCTTTTTAAAGCGCTGCTAGCTACGTCAGCTAGCGTTAACCCCAACTCTTTTACTCGCTCTACTGCACTCGGCAAAAAGGGGTATTTACGTAGGTCCTCATCGGTTAATATCAGCTCGCTTCTCAAGGCTTTCTATGCCTCCAGCCTCGGGGCTAAATAGTACCTTAGAGTTCCGCCTCCAGCGATCTCAAAACTTAACGACAAAGGCTTATTCGTAGAGAACTCAACGGTCACTATTTCGCTTACCCTGTAAGCTCTACTAACGATATCATCCAGATAACTTAGGCTATAGCTTGCGGCGGATGGGTGTCTCACATCATACTCTATAAGAGAGCCGCCCTCCGGCGAAAACTTAGCCTCTAATTCTCCTTTATCGCTTTTCGCGATGATTCTTAGTACGTTTTCCTCTCCTACAAATCTAACAGTATCACTTATCATCTCAGCATCCTTTAATGAGTCTCGAAGAGTGTCTGATAACATTTTGGCAATAACATCGAAAGAGACCTTAGGCGTTGGCAACTCCTCTCCTACAATATCGATTAAAGGAAGCGAGAAGACCCTCTCTGCTTTACCAGCAAGTATTATCCTAAATCTCCTTCCCTCAATCTCGAAGATTATTTTATCTTCGGCTTTAGCCCTTCTCAGGACCTTAATGAGATCGTCAAAGTTTACCCCTATCTTAACCTGACTCTCCTCTATTTCGTATGTATTGAAAGCCTCCCTGGGAACATGTAAATCCACCATCGCTATTCTCGAGGGATCTAAAGCTCGCAGCTTTAGAGCCTCCCTATCCATTATGAAGCTTGCTTCATCAACGATCGCATTTAGGCTTTCCATCAAATACCTCCAGTCTCTAGCATCCTGGAATTCAAACCTGACGGACATAGTAATTCCTCGGATACCGTTTCCGCTGGTGTGCTATTTATATTAGTCGTCCACTCTACTACGTAGGCTCTTCGGCCGTCGAGTTAGGAGGGGGAACACCTCTGGACTGGCAGCTAAATTAATAGTCGCTTTAGCTAGTTAAACATTTACACGAAGGGGTCTGCGAGTTATCAACTGTTAAAAGGCTATAACAGCAAAGCGCTTACATGCGTAGCTTTCTACGAAGTTGCCGTGTTCACTGGTATTCACGCCATACGTAACCGCATTTGACGCACTTGAAAAATCTCGTAGCTGGCTCGTCACCCGCTCTGGTTTGCATTTCCCAATAGTAAGCTTCCGTACCCCCACAGCGGGGACACTCGATTTTCGTTTTGGGTAGGATTTCCACTTTGACATCGTTATCGATGACAAGTATCACGTCGTCTGGTTTTCGCTGTATAGTTCGCCTAACTTTGTAGTCTTCTTTGTTATCAGTCAAAGATTCGTACCCGCACTTTGGGCATTTCAATACTGTTTCGTTGTTCCTCTTTTGCGGTAACATCAGGCTACCGCATTTTGGGCAATACTTCATGGCCAACTCCAAGGGGATCCGGTAAGTACCTTTAGCTTTTTCCATTCGATGCCTGCGCGAAAGGTTAAATTTGCCGGCGTACCCCGAACACCGCCTTTAGCTAGGTTATACTGCACAAGACTAAGGATTCCTATTTTTGGAGGAATTAAACGGCAACCCTATATACTAGTTTGTGCCCGGTGGCCGTGTGGAGCGGCAGTTAGAGTATAGCACACTACTGGAGCGGGCTTATAAAATGATACCCTCAAGAAGCTTGGTACGAGAGCGTTTTGAAGTGGAAGAACCCGAAGTGATGGTAACAGGGAAAAGAACCTTTATTTTAAATTTCAAAAAAGTATGCGACGACATGAATAGGGAACCAGAGGTTCTTCTCAGGTATTTGCTAAAAGAGCTGGGAGCCTCAGGTAACCGAGAGGAAGATGTGGCAGTCATATATGGGGTGTTTTCCCCTAAAATGATAAAGGAACTGATTAACCTGTTTTTGAAAAACTACGTGTACTGTCCGGTATGTGGGAGCCCAGACACTATTTTGAGGAGAGAAGAGAGGAAGCTTATGCAGTTAAGATGCATGGCATGCGGTGCTTTGACTCCAGTTAAACCATTCTAACTTGAACATTGTTGGCGTAAAGGCTTTATTCATCCACGGCTTAACCATAGATGATGAACGAATTATCCAGCGACAGCGAAGCTCTCATGAACCGGATAATAGCTAAGGCAGCATGGCTTATGCATGAGGGACGCATAATTAGGATAAGCGATAAAATGTACTATGTAGTTGGAAGAAGGAACAGGCATATTGTCAGAGTAGATAATGAAAAGCTTTCATGCACCTGCGACGGCTTCAGAGAGAGAAACGTATGTTCACACGTAATAGCCGTTTCGACGATGATTAAGTTTGGCGGGGGAGAGAATTTTGATGAATTTGTAAGGAATCGCGTGCTGAGGGAGCTCAAGCTTCTAGGCCGGCAGCCCATAAGGTGATCCCCAAAGTATGGGAACTCTCTGAATAACTCGTTGGGTTCATCATTCCTTGTGCTACGGATTCCCATGTATATGTTACAGAGCACGGACTAGCTTATGCATCCGGTACTGGGGTCAGGCGGTTTGGTACACTTCATGGATCCGTTTCACAGGCGCTCGTCATCCCCCGATTTTGTGCATAGCTTTCAGTATAAAAATACTGTATGAGAGTGCTAAGACTGTAAATTGAGTAACTGTGCGGAGCAATTGGCAGATTCATAGCTAAGCGGTGGAAAAGCCGCACATAATCGAGGAGGAGGGACTCTTGGCGTGGGACTGATCGAGGTTGGCGGCACCTGAACTGCGGTAAACGAACCCCTAGTTGCGGGTCGAGGAGACTAACAAGGTTGCGAGAGATGAGGCCCGAAAACTAGCGATTGAGTCTACCAGCCGAGAATTACGCGGTCCAGAACTCAAGATACCAGGGTAATCCTTAAAACATTACACGCATCCCCCTCCTGAGAGACATGGATAAGGCGACAAAAATAGTATTGTGGTTCGAAGAGCTGGGAAAAGAAGATGTCCCTCTAGTTGGTGGCAAGTGCGCTAACTTGGGCGAGATGCTCAAAGCCGGTATACCCGTTCCACCAGGTTTTGCCGTTAGCGCGTACGCTTACAAACGCTTCATAGAAGAAACAGGCATCAAAGATAAGATTCAGAGTATCTTGAGGGAAAGAGTAAAGCCCGGCGCCTCTGCCCCAGAGGATTACATAGAAGCCAGCAAGGAAATTAGGAAATTGATAGAAAGTACGCCTATGCCTAAAGATATTGAAAGCGAGATAAGAAGAGCTTATAGGGAACTCAGCAGGCATGTGGGTAAAACTGAAGAGTTTGTAGCTGTACGGAGTAGTGCTACGGCAGAAGACTTACCCGATGCAAGTTTTGCGGGGCAACAGGAAACGTATCTCAATGTAAAAGGAGAAGACGATGTGATTGACAAAGTTAGAAAGTGCTGGTCTAGCCTATTCACTCCTAGAGCCATATTCTATAGGGAGAGCAAAGGTTTCTCGCACGAGAAGGTTCTAATAAGTGTAGCTGTGCAAAAAATGGTTAACTCCCGCGCGGCTGGAGTCATATTTACGATACACCCCGTTACCGGGGAGCGGGATAAAATAGTGATCGAGGGGTCCTGGGGGCTCGGCGAAAGCGTCGTTGCTGGGAAAGTCACTCCTGATGAGTGGGTTGTTGATAAGAACACGCTAACAATACTCGAGAGGAGAGTAGCCGAGAAAACCTTCGAAATAGTAAGAGACAGGTTGACCGGCCGAAACATAGAGAGGGAAGTTGAACCGGAACGACGGACAATGCCGGCTCTAAACGATGAGGAGGTGCTTGAGCTGGCGAAGCTCGCCGTAAAAATCGAGAAACATTACGGCAGGCCGATGGACATCGAGTGGGCTATCGATAGGGATTTGGAGTTTCCCGAAAATGTGTTTATCGTCCAGGCCAGGCCGGAAACCGTATGGAGCTCTAAAGGTGTTGAAGTTAAGCCGGCAGAGGCTAGGGGCGTGAGATTGACTGAAGCTAAAGCGGTGGTGAAAGGCTTAGCTGCTAGCCCTGGCGTGGCCTTTGGCAAAGCCAAAGTTTGCTTAACCCTCGAAGATGCCAAGAACCTGATGCAGAAAGGGGATATCCTAGTTACTAGAATGACCGATCCCGACTGGGTACCTTACATGAGGTTAGCGGCAGCGATAGTGACTGACGAGGGAGGCATGACCGCTCACGCGGCTATAGTTAGCAGGGAGCTCGGGATCCCGTGCATAGTAGGCACGCGTGAGGCAACCAAATTAATGCAAACTGAGAAGGAGTACACGGTCGATGCCAGAACTGGAGTTGTCTATGAAGGGTACGTAGAAGATATACTAGGTAAGAAAGAGGAGAAACCAGCGGCTATAACAGCGCCCGTAGAACTAATAGTAAAGCCGGTTACCGCTACAAAAATCTACATGAACTTGGGGGTACCAGAGAAAATTACAGAGTATAGGAACTTACCATTCGACGGCATTGGGTTAATGCGCGTCGAGTTCATAATGGCCAGCTACGTTGGCGAGCACCCATTATACTTGCTTGAAACCGGGAGGGGCGACGTTCTAGTCAATAGGATGGCTGAAGGTATCGCGATGGTGGCTAGGGAGATATACCCCAGACCCATTGTCGTCAGGTTCAGCGACTTTAAGACCAATGAGTACAGGCAGCTAAAGGGAGGTGAAAAGTACGAACCGCATGAGGATAACCCAATGCTAGGCTGGCGGGGGGTGAGCAGATATATCAGCCCGCAGTACGAGAAGGCTTTCAGGCTTGAGGTTCGAGCGATAAAGGTGGTCAGAGATGACATGGGTCTTAGCAACGTGTGGGTAATGGCACCCTTCGTGCGGACTCTATGGGAAGCAGAGAAATTTGTAAAGCTCTTAGCCGAAGAGGGGCTTGAGAGCAGTCGAGACTTTAAGGTATGGGCGATGGCGGAGGTTCCAAGCATAGTTTTCCTGGCTGAAGAGTTCTCCAGGTACTTTGACGGGTTCAGCATAGGCAGCAACGACCTTACGCAGCTTACCTTGGGTACTGATAGGGACAGCGCCATTCTACCGAAGATTGATCCGCGGTACTTTGATGAGCGAGATCCAGCAGTTAGAACTGCTGTAGCTATGTTGATCGAGAAAGCCCATAACTCACCGTATGGCTACAGGACGGTTAGCATCTGTGGCCAAGCACCCAGCGTTTACCCAGAATTCACAGAGTTCCTAGTTCGAAGTGGAATCGATAGCGTAAGTGTGAACCCCGATGTTGTAGTTAGAACGAGAGAGCTCGTATCCTCTATCGAGCGCAGAATAATGCTTGAGAAGCTGCTTGGCGTTGAACGCTACGACGAGGATCTTGGCTGGCCTATGAGACGCCTTAAGAAAGGTTTGCCGAATGTTTGGGCACGCCGAGTCGATGAAGTAGACTTGTAAGGAGAGGAAACGTTTGCTGTCATTTTTTAAATTTTAATGGTTCGGTCGAGTTTTACTGATGATTCAACCTAACGCGGTAAAAGGTGGCCTTTAAAGGCAACATAAAGTTTATGTACGATATTCGCTCCAGCCTTTGGGCATGTCACATAGGGTTAATATTTTGGAGCATGAACTCGTGCCACAGCATATTCTCCTCAGCGAAGAGGAGGCCTCTAAGATCTTGAAAAGGATGGGTATATCCAGACGGCAGTTACCGTGGATTCTCGCCTCAGACCCTGTAGCTAAAGCCATCGGCGCGAAACCGGGCGACGTTGTCATGGTCATTAGAAAAAGCCCGACGGCGGGGGTATCGGTTGCTTTGAGATACGTAATCAGAGGGTGATCCGGGTGAGTTGGAAGTACTCACGGGATGATGCTTGGCTGCTAGTTCAGGCTTTCATTAGGGAGCACGGCTTGGTAAGGCAGCACCTTGATTCGTATAACAAGTTTGTAGAGAAAACCTTGCAAGAGGTAGTGAACGACGCGGGGCCTGTGGAATCCGGCATCCCCGGGCTGGTTATCGGTTTAGGGAAGGTATACGTGGAAAATCCCAGGGTCAAGGAGGCAGACGGGTCTGAAAGTTCGACCTTACCCATGGAGGCGAGGATTAGAAACTTGACCTACGCTGCACCCATTTTTCTAGAAATGACCCTTATCGAGGAGGGCGAAGAAAAGGATAGGGCGAAGGTATACATTGGCGATCTTCCAATCATGGTCAAGTCGGTGAAATGCCCTCTATCTAAAATGAGTGATGAAGAGCAAGTTAAAGTCGGTGAGGATCCCGGGGATCCCGGCGGCTATTTCATTATCAATGGGTCTGAAAGGGTCTTAATAGTACAGGAGGATTTGGCTGTAAATAAGGTTTTAGTCGATTATGGACCCAGCGGTAGCTCTGTGACTCACGTTGCTAAAGTCTTTTCCTCGACAGCTGCATACAGGGTGCCCATAACTGTCGAGAGAACCAGGGATGGGCAATTACACGTGACCTTCCCATCTGTTCCGACGAGGATTCCGATAATAGTAATGATGCGCGCTCTTGGGTTGGAAAGCGATAAGGAAATTGTTAACGCAATTACCGATGACCCGGAGATTTTGAACGAGCTTTATCCAACTCTTATCGAGCAAAGCAGGATCGCCCCCTCGGTGGAAGAGGCGTTAGATTATATAGGCGCCAGGGTCGCCATTGGTCAACCTAAGGAGGTGAGAATCGAACGAGCGCAGCAAGTAATAGATCAGTATTTCCTTCCCCACATAGGTTTGAAGCCGGAGAATAGAGTGGATAAAGCGTACTTTTTGGGTCAAATGGTTGAAAAATTGCTTGAATTAGCTCTCGGGAGGAGAAGTCCGGATGACAAGGATCACTTAGCGAATAAGAGGTTCAAGCTGGCAGGGGACCTGATGGCCTCCGTCTTTCGTCAGGCCTTTAAGCAGTTTGTTAGAGACTTAAAGTACCAGCTCGAGAAAAACCGAAGCAAGAGCAGGGAAGTTAATTTGCATACGCTTGCAAGGGCCGACGTAATAACGGACAAGCTTCGAAACGCGCTAGCTACAGGTAACTGGCCTGGTGGACGTACAGGCGTTAGCCAGATCCTGGATCGAACAAACTACCTGTCTACTGTTAGTCATCTCAGACGGGTTGTTTCCCCACTCAGCCGAACTCAACCACATTTCGAAGCTAGAGAGTTGCACGCGACTCAGTGGGGCATGCTATGCCCGGTGGAGAGTCCTGAAGGACAGAACTGCGGTTTGGTGAAGAACCTGGCGTTGCTCGCCACGATATCGATAGGAATCGACGAGAAAGAGGTGTATGAGCTGCTCATACACAGGCTGGGGGTTGTTCCAATAAAGGAGGCCAGAGAAAGAGGCGTTAAAGGTAGTAAGGTATTCCTGAACATGAGGCTTATAGGTGTCCATGAAGACGGAGCCGAGCTAGTGAAGGTTTTAAGAGAACTGAGAAGACAGGGCAAGCTGCACCATGAAGTTAACGTAGCCCACTACAAAAACGAGTATATAAATGAGGTCTACATAAACTGCGATAGCGGTAGGATACGGAGGCCTTTACTAGTAGTTGAAAACGGCGAGCTGAAATTAAAGCCACTGCACCTAGCGAAGCTACGCAGTGGGGAATGGAGCTGGAACGATCTGATCAGAAAAGGTATTGTTGAATACCTGGATGCAGAGGAGGAAGAGAATGCGCTTATCGCGGAAAGTATAGATTCCATAACGCCGGAGACAACTCATGTTGAAATAACACCCGCTGCTATACTGGGTGTTGTTGCCTCCGTTATCCCGTACCCCGAATTCAATCAGTCACCGCGCAATAGCTACGAGGCTGCTATGGCGAAACAAGCGCTCGGGTTCCCCGCGGCAAACTTTACCCACAGAATGGATCCCCGCATGCACTTTTTACACTACCCACAGAAGCCGCTGGTTAAAACCAAGATATTTGACTTAATTAATTTGGATGATAGACCTTTCGGGCAAAACGTTGTAGTGGCTGTCTTAACTGGCGGTGGGTACAACATTCAGGATGCCATAGTAATAAACAAGGCATCGATAGAGAGGGGGTTGGCGCGTTCCACCTTCTTTAGGACCTACGAGGCTGTAGAGGTTAAATATCCAGGAGGTCAGGAAGACAAAATTGAAGTACCACCCGAAGACGTAATGGGCTATAGGTCTAAAGAGGCGTATTTAAAGCTGGATCCGCGGGATGGCATTGCTTTTCCCGAGTCAGAAGTAAAAGGCGGTGAGGTAATCATAGGCAAGACAAGCCCGCCGCGCTTCATGAGCAGCTTCTTTGATTACCGGGCAACCACAAAAAGAAGGGATACCTCAGTCAGCATTAGGCTCAACGAATCCGGCATCGTTGATAGAGTCACTATAGCGGAGGACGTCGACGGGAACCGATTGGTAAAAGTTAGGGTTAGGGATCCCAGGCCTCCCGAGCTGGGCGATAAATTTGCATCAAGGCACGGCCAGAAGGGAGTAGTGGGTTTAATTTTGCCAGCAGAAGATATGCCGTTTACGGAGGATGGTATTGTTCCAGATATTCTGATAAATCCGCATGCCATTCCCTCTCGAATGACCGTAGGACAGTTGCTGGAATCAATAGCTGGAAAAGTCGCGTCTCTAGCCGGCATTAGCATCGATGCGACAGCTTTTGAAGGTACTCCGGAGAGGCAGCTTAGAAATATGCTTCAAAAACTCGGGTTTAGGAGCGACGGCAAGGAAGTCCTCTACAGCGGAATTACCGGTGAGCGACTAGAGGTTGAGGTATTCATCGGAGTAACCTACTACCAGAAGCTCCACCACATGGTTGCAGATAAAATCCACGCGAGAGCTAGGGGACGCGTTCAGATACTTACCAGGCAGCCGACAGAGGGAAGGGCCAGAGAAGGTGGATTGAGGTTCGGTGAGATGGAGAAAGACTGCTTAATTGGGCATGGGGCATCAATTCTGCTGAAAGAACGGCTCTTTGAGTCCTCAGATAAAACACCGATCTTTGTCTGCAATAAATGCAATTTCTTAGGATGGTACGACGCTAGGCGAAATGAGTACGTTTGCCCGATATGCGGTGACCGAGGCGAGCTTCACCCTGTCTACGTTTCATACGCCTTTAAGCTTCTGCTTCAAGAACTTATAAGTTTGGGAATAGCGCCTCGAGTAATTCTGGAAGATAAGGTCGGGGTGGTGTAAACATGGCATTAAAGTTTGAAGAAACAAAAACGATCAAAGCCATCGTATTCGGGGTGTTATCACCGGATTTAATCAGAGCCCTTTCAGTGACGCGTATAGTTGTCCCAGAGACGTATGATGAGGAAGGTATGCCTATCAGAGGGGGCCCGATGGACCGTAGGCTGGGTACAGTTGAGCCTGGAGTAAGATGCGAGACATGCGGAAACTATGTTATGCTGTGTCCAGGACACTTTGGCCACGTAGAGCTAGCTAGGCCAGTTATTCACTCGCTTTTTGCTAAAACCATCCACCTATTGCTACGGGCTACATGCAGGAGGTGCGGTAGGCTGCTGCTCCCACCTCCGGAGATCGAAGAAGCTAAAAAACGCGTAAAGAGACTCGAGAAAAGGTGGCCGCTTCTTAAGTACAAGTATGGTGAAACTATTGCGAAGAAGGCTGCTAAAAGTACTGTATGCCCCCACTGCAACGCACAGCAATATAAGATTCGCTTTGAGAAGCCTTACACTTTTTACGAGGAAGTGGAAGGCGGGTCTGTACTCCTGAGGCCAATAGAGGTGAGAGAGAGACTTGAGCGCATTCCGGACGAGGACTTGGAAGTATTAGGATTAGATCCCCGCAACGCTAGGCCCGAGTGGATGGTTTTAACGGTTTTGCCGGTACCGCCGATAAGTGTGAGACCCACCATAACTTTGGAGTCCGGTATGAGGTCTGAAGACGATTTAACCCATAAACTCGTCGATGTACTAAGGATCAACCAAAGGCTAAAGGAGAGCATGGAGGAGGGGGCCCCTCAGCTTGTAATTGACGACCTATGGGGCCTTCTTCAGTACCACGTAGCCACGCTTTTCGATAACGAGTTACCCGGCACACCGCCAGCAAAGCATAGATCTGGTAGGCCTTTACGAACGCTTGCTCAAAGGCTTAAAGGGAAGGAGGGGCGTTTCCGAGGAAGCTTGGCAGGTAAACGCGTAGATTTCTCAGCTCGAACAGTCGTTTCTCCAGATCCTAACATAAGCATAAATGAGGTAGGGGTCCCAACAGAGATAGCGAAGGTTCTGGTGGTACCTGAGAAGGTTACTCCATGGAACATTGAAGAAATGAGAGAGCTAGTTAGAAGGGGTCCGTTCGAATACCCGGGAGCGAACTATATAGTTAGGCCTGATGGCGCACGGATCGACCTCAGATACGTAGCGAACAGAGAAGCTGTAGCTGAAACCTTGAAGCCGGGCTATATTGTGGAGAGGCACTTGAAAGACGGCGATATAGTTTTGTTCAACAGACAACCATCTCTACACCGCATGTCCATAATGGCTCACAAGGTTAGAGTTCTACCCTTTAAGACGTTTAGGTTAAACTTGCTAGTATGCCCACCATACAACGCGGATTTCGACGGTGATGAGATGAATTTGCACGTACCCCAGAATGAGGAAGCCCGGGCGGAGGCACTTACGCTAATGCTAACTCAGGAACAGATACTTTCTCCGAGATACGGGGCGCCAATAATCGGGGGGCTCCATGATTATGTTACAGGTGCTTACCTTTTAACGCGGAAGGATACAGTTTTAGATAAAAAGAAGATTTCTATCTTACTTTTCGAGGCTAATTTCGAAGAAACTTTACCCGAACCAGCCATACTGAAGCCAGGTCCCTATTGGACCGGTAAACAGGTGGTAAGTAGCCTCTTACAAAGGGATTTCAATTTTGAAGGTAGAGCCTCGGTTTGTCGAAAGTGCTCTTCGTGTTTAAAAGAGCTATGCCCGTATGATGCGTATGTACTCATACGAGAAGGGGGGCATTTGATCGGTAGCCTAGACAAGAACTCGGTTGCATCTCAAGTCCCCTCGACAATGCTTCACGATTATGTGAGACGTTATGGGAATGAAGAGGGTAGGCGGCTGTTAGACGGACTGTATAAGGCATTCATCCGGTATCTTGACTGGTACGGATTTACTATGGGTGTAGACAGCCTGGATGTACCAGATGAGGCGCTGAAAGAGGTAAAGCAACTTCTGGATAAGGCCAACGAAGAGGTTTTCAAGTTAATAGAAAGGGCTAGAAAAGGCGAGCTTGAACCATTGCCTGGCAGGACGATAGAGGAAACATTGGAACAAAGGATACTGGATGTGCTTTCCAGAGCAAGAGATAGGGCGGGTGAAGTAGCCAGTAGGTACATTGGCCTGCTCAGGGAGGCCAACATTATGGCGAGAACCGGAGCACGAGCTAACATATTGAACATAACACAGATGGTCGCTGTGCTCGGGCAGCAGTCAATCAGGGGTGAAAGAATAAGGAGAGGTTTTACTAACAGAACGCTTCCCCATTACAAGTGGATGGATTTAGGATCCAAAGCTAGGGGCTTCGTGTACTCCAGCTTTAAAAATGGCCTCAAGCCAACAGAGTTTTTCTTCCATGCTATGGCCGGGCGAGAGGGTCTAGTGGACACAGCAGTCAGAACTGCGCAAAGCGGATACATGTACAGGAGGCTCGCGAATGCGCTCCAGGACTTTTACATAGCTTACGACGGGAGCGTAAGAACCTCCGAGGGCTTTATAGTGCAGTTTAGGTATGGTGAGGATGGCGTAGACCCTGCTAAAAGCGATCACGGAAAGCCTGTTAACGTAGATAAAATCATAAAGGAGGTTTTGTCGGAAAGGGGTGGTTAGTTACGACGTTTAACGCGGAGAGTCGGCTAGAAGAGGAGGCTGTTAGGGCATTGCTAGAACCTTATGCGCATATTTTGCCTAAGAGTATAGCGGATCGTGTAGTTAAAGGAGTCGTGGAACGTGGCTTAACTGTAGAAGAGGCCAGGAGGGTAGTCGATAAAGTTGTGCTGGAATACTTTAGGGCGCTTGTAGAGCCTGGAGAAGCTGTTGGCATGGTTGCTGCCCAATCTATTGGAGAACCCAGTACTCAGATGACGCTAAGAACATTTCACTTCGCCGGTGTTAGAGAGTTAAACGTGACACTGGGATTACCAAGGCTCATAGAAATCGTAGACGCGAGGAAAACGGTCGCAACACCAGTCATGGAGGTATATTTGACCGGCGATTACGCAAGGAGTAAGGAGAAAGCCCTGGAAATTGCTCGGGAACTGGAGCTGACTACGGTAGAGAATGTTTCGAAGGCTATAACTATGGATTACTTCGAATACTCAATAATCATTGAACTAGATCCCGAGATGCTGGAAAATAGGGGAGTTAGCCCGGAAGATGTGGTAAAAGTGCTGAATCGAGTTAAAGGTAAAAAGGGAAGTATTGAAGTGGGCGATTTAACAGTAGTCTTCAGAACGGGTTTAGATGATGCAATTAAGCTTAGAAAAATTTACGATAGAGTTAGAGGGTTAAGAGTTAAGGGCATCAAAGGCATCAAGAGAGCTATAGTTAGGTATGACGAGAAGTTGGGCGAATACAAAATAATTACCGAGGGGTCCAATTTAGTGGCTGCTTTAAGCATCAAAGGGGTGGATCATAGGAGAACAATAAGCAACAATATACACGAAATAGCTGAAGTTCTTGGGATAGAGGCTGCTAGAGCAGCTATCATAAAGGAAATGACGGGAGTCTTGGAGGAACAAGGACTAGATGTTGATATTAGACACATACTTCTCGTTGCCGATGCTATGACGCTCACCGGTAGGGTTAAACAGGTTGGCAGGCATGGTGTAGCCGGAGAGAAGCCAAGCGTTCTAGCTCGAGCGGCCTTCGAGATCACGGTTAAGCACCTAGTAGATGCGGCAATAAGGGGAGAGGTAGAAGAGTTAAAAGGAGCTATCGAGAACGTCATAGTCGGATCTAAAGTTGTGCCGATGGGTACGGGAGCGGTCAAGTTATTGATGTCCTACCCTAACATGCAGCAAGCACCCTCCAGCGAATCATGAAGAGATGCCGCGGTAAATTTATAGCGGTGGATTGGTAGGGTTTCTGCAGCAAAGGTATGTCGATTACAATTGAAGCAGTGCTCTGGTGGTCGAAATGGATATAGTCCGCGAAATACAGGCGGCAATAAAAACGGGGAAGGTAGTATTCGGTTACAGACAAACGCTAAAGTCTATTGTCAACAATCAAGCAAAATTAGTAATAATTTCTTCAAATATGCCAGAGCCGCTTCGCAGGGACATTACGAAGCTCTGTAAGCTAGCTGATATACCAACGTACGAATTCCCAGGAACCTCTTGGGATCTAGGGGCGGTCTGCAATAAGCCCTTCATGGTGGCCACCTTAGCGGTGCTTGATCCAGGCGCGAGCGGCATAATTGAGCTAGCTAAGGGTGCCCAGTGAATGGCCGGTGTTAAATTGACGGAAAACGAGCTACAACATATTTCAATTTTCGAGGCAATAACACAGGTAGAAGCGCTAGATTGCATAGTGGATGAGGATGATAACAGGGTCATATTCGTAGTAAGCAAGGGAGCTGCTGGAAAAGCGATAGGTAGCAATGGAAGCAATGTTAGAACGCTTAGGCAGGTCCTACGCAAGGAAGTCGATATCGTAGAAAAAGGGGAAACACTGGAGGAGCTAATTTTTTCGGCTCTTTTCCCTGCTACGGTTAAGTCGATCGAGGTTAGAAAAGATAACAATGGTAGGAGCACCGTACTAGTCGAAGTGCCTTTTGAAGAGAAGGGTTTAGCGATAGGGAAAGGCGGAAGGAATGTGCGAAGGGCAAAACTGCTTGTTAAAAGATACTTTGGCATCGACAACCTGATACTTAGATAAGTTCGCTCTCAAAACCTTGCGGCTTAAAGTAGATTGTCATTCCCGGGCTAAAATTTTTATCCCGGCAAGTCTCTGCCGGGGCGGGCTATGCCGGGCTCGAAATCACCCAAAGGAATGCTTGCAGCTAGGAAGCTGGTTTTAAAGAGGAAAAAGCTCAGGTGGAGCGACGCTAACTATAAGGCCAGGATGTTAAACCTTAAGAAGCGCTTTGATCCTCTTGAAGGCGCACCTATGGCAAGGGGAATCGTGCTAGAGAAAGTGGGCGTTGAGAGTAGGCAACCAAATAGCGCGGTTCGCAAATGCGTCAGAGTTCAGTTAATAAAAAATGGAAAGGTTGTGACCGCATTCCTTCCAGGTGACGGTGCGTTGCTTTTCGTAAACGAGCACGATGAAGTAGTTATAGAAAGGATAGGAGGACCAGAGGGAAAGGCCTATGGCGATCTCCCCGGTGTTAGATTTAAAGTAACTAAAGTTAACGGAGTTTCACTGAAAGAGATACTTCGGGGGAAGAAGCAGAAGCCTGTACGTTAATTGGGGGCTTTACCTTGAATAAAATCGAAGTGGCTTTTCGAAAGTTGGAGGAAAACTATGCGGAATTTGTAATAGAGGGTATTACTCCGGCGATAGCGAACGCTATCAGGAGAACAGCGATCTCGGATGTGCCAACGTTGGCAATAGACGAAGTTGCGATTGTTGAGAACTCCACCGTATTTTTCGACGAAATAATTGCCCATAGGTTAGGGTTAATCCCCTTGAAGGTTGATACTGAAACCTACGACGTTCTGCTTGAATGCTACGAAGAGGGTAAGAGGGATGACTGTGTGGCCATGCTAACGCTGGAGGTGGAAGCCGAGAAGCCGGGAACAGCGTACTCAGGCCATCTGAAATTCGCCGGCTTTATAGGGGAGTTCGCACGGCTGGCTTCCGCAGAGGTGAAACCGGTATCCGATTTGGTGCCTATTGTAAAGCTGGCGGCTGGGCAAAAGCTAGTATTAGAGGCCTATGCTAAAGTTGGCGTAGGCAGGGAGCATGCAAAATGGCAGCCCGTATCTATTGCTGCATACAAGTACTACCCCGAGATCAGAATAATTAAAAGGGAGTGTGGCGAGGAAGGTAAAAAGTGCGCGGACGCATGCCCGAAGGGTATACTGAAGTGGAGCAACGGGAGGCTTGATTTGATCCCTGAAAAAGTGGAGGAGTGCACAATGTGCAGAGCCTGTGAGGAAGCATGTCCCGAAGTGATTAAGGTTTCCTGGGACGATAGTAAATTTATATTTAGGGTTGAGGGCTTAGGCGTGATCCCAGTAGCCAAGGTTATTGAAACAGCTTTAAAGAGGCTGATTAAAAGAGCGGACTCCTTTGTGGAGACGCTAGAGAAAAGTATTCAAACGCGGTCGTAAGCAAGAAAGTTTTTAATCATAAAACCACCGGTGGGCGAGCTATGAAAAGAACGGGACCAACAAATGTTTACCTGAGAAGGCTCATAGGGTATCTAAGGAGGAAAGCGAGGGAGTATAAAGCTCCAATATGGCGTGCAGTGGCTGAGCACTTAGAGAGACCGACCAGAGTAAGGCCGGAAGTAAATGTTAGCAGGATCAACAGGTACACATCGCCCGGCGACGTCATAGTAGTGCCCGGTAAAGTGCTGGGTAGTGGAATGCTTAAGCACCAAGTTGTTGTGGCGGCTTACTCGTTTAGTAAAAAGGCCCGTGAGAAGATTGAGAGTGCCGGAGGCAGGGCAATAACTATTCCGCAATTAGTTGAAGAGAACCCAAGGGGTAGAGGTGTACGTGTAATGTGCTAGCGCAAAGTTAAAAACTCCAATGTATAGCGCCAACCGGAGGCTGTATGGTGGCTAGTGATGGATGATAAAGTGTTGGTGGTTGACGCAACTGGCTTAGTAGCCGGCAGGTTGGCTAGTATAGTTGCTAAAAGATTGCTAAGAGGGGAAAGAGTGATCATAGTGAATACGGAGAAGGCTATAATAACTGGTGAGAAGGAGAGGGTAAAGAACTGGTACATGAAGAGAGTATCGGAGTGGAGGACACACTATAACCCGGAGAAGAGGGGTCCCAAAGTTCCTAGAAGGCCGGATTTGATTATGAAACGAATGGTGAGAGGTATGCTTCCTTATAAGAAGCCCAAGGGTAGAGAGGCGCTTAAAAGGCTACGTGTATACATCGGTACACCACCGGAGTTAGCGAATAGTGCTAAGTGGGTACCCGAGGAAGCTAAGCCTCAAAATACCGCTGTGGGCTTCGTCACCCTAATGGAGCTTGCTAAAGCCGTGGGTGGTAGAGTTGGTTAGGGTGGTGGTAGCTTCCGCTAGAAGGAAGACCGCTAGGGCCAGAGTGATGGTTAAGGAAGGCAGGGGTCGAGTACTAATCAATGGCGTCCCGCTGGAGATACTGGAGCCGGAACTTGTTCGACTTAAAATCTACGAACCCGTGTACCTTGCTGGAAACGAAATTATAAGCAAGGTCGATATAGTTGCCGAAGCCGAGGGCGGGGGAATTTTTGGACAAGCCTCAGCTATACGTACTGCTATAGCTCAGGCACTCATTGAGTGGACAGGCTCAGAGGCTCTCAAAGAACTTTACCGCAAGTACGATAGACACCTGTTGGTTGAGGATCCTAGGCAGGCAGAACCAAAGAAGCCAGGTGGCAGGTCAGCTAGAGCTAAGAGGCAGAAAAGTTACAGATAAATTTACAGCTCTAACCATATGTTTCATACTTTAGTACTTCATCTATTAGCTCTACATGGGAAAGCATCATCCTTCTGCAACAATAGCGTTTAATGTTGAGTTCATCAAGAACCTTGCTGGGATCCTCCCCCCTTTTTACACGATCGGAAAACTTCTGCCACTTATCGCCTATCAGCGCGCCGCATGTGAAGCATCTGACCGGTATAATCACACAAAAGTCGTGAAAATTACGGTTATACGCTTTTCGCTTGATGAGCCAGTTTTACACAGAAGGTGGATAAACGTGCCTTCGACCGGAGGAGGACTGCGTTAACCCTGTCAATTAGGTGCGCAAGAGCGGACGAGTTGATGCATTCCACGCCCGAAAGCCTGAGGGGTGTTTCAATGCGGTCGGGGGAGGCTATTTCAACTACTATGCGTCTTTCAAGGCCTTGAATTCCGCTGTGCTTTAAGCCGGAGTTCCTAGCAGTAATTAAAAGGGATTTAGCTGATTCCAGGGTTCTGCATGCGACATGCATTATCGGGCCCTGAACAGATAACCATAAGCTAGGATGCTTCGCGTGCTGTGTAACTCTACTAAGCTCGTATTCCTCGATCGGTCTGTGCCACTTAGCTATTATTATCATTACCCCCTTTTCTCCGGGTGTTTCAGAGGCCGAAACCTGGATCCTGCCACTGCAGCTACTAGTGGTGTAATAGTCCGGGTGGCGGTTTATAATCGCTAAAAGTTCAATCATATCTGGGTCCACTTTTCCGTTTTCTAGGCCGCATAGGAGACTCCAAATGGCTTTTCTTTTCTCTAGCTCGAACGCGTCGCGCATAGTTTGTGAGGTCAAGGGAATAGCCTCGAAGCCAGCTTCCACGCGTCTACCCGGGCCGTCGTCACTAATTCTCTATGTGAGCTAGGGGTTGACAACCGCAACCGATTGTAACTGTACTCCTTAAGTTTCTCCACAATGCCCCGCTCTTCCACAATACGTGTATTGTAATCTCCTTTCGCAAAGGTTGGATCATTTAGCAATAGGTGCACAAACGCTATATTTGTTTTTACGCCCTCAACTATTGTTTCTTCAAGAGCTGTAATAAGCCTTCTTCTAGCTTCGTCGCGCGTCAACCCCCAGCATACAACTTTCATTATCAGGGCATCGTAGTAAATGGGAACATTGGCTCCTGTGTAGTAACCGCTGTCAACCCTAACGTAGGGCCCTGAGGGTTCCCTGTAGTCGGTTAACTGCCCCGCCGAGGGAGCAAAATAAGCGAGGGGGTCTTCCGCATAAACTCTTGCCTCTATAGCATGACCCCTTATGCTGACCTCGTCCTGTCTGAAAGTGGGGTTTTCACCAGCGGCGATCAAGATTTGCTCTCTGACTATGTCTATGCCTGTTACCATTTCTGTGACGGGGTGCTCGACTTGCAAGCGTGAGTTAATTTCGAGCAAATAGAATTCTTGAGTGGTAGGGTCGTAGAGGAATTCGAAAGTCCCTGCGTTTTCGTAATTACAAGCCTTGGCGGCTTCGAGAGCTAGCTTCAAAAGCTTTTTTCTAAGCTCTGCATTCAATGCTGGAGACGGAGCTTCCTCTATCACCTTTTGGAATCGCCTTTGTACCGAGCATTCCCGCTCGTACAGGTGATATACAGTGCCCTTTTTATCTCCTATTATCTGGACTTCGATGTGCCTTGCTTTAGGAAGATATTTTTCCAGGTAGATTTCCAATCGACCGAAAGTTTTCTCGGACAATTGAATAGCTGCGTTTATAGCTTCGAGTAACTCCTTCTCGGACCAGACGATTTTCATTCCGATTCCGCCGCCTCCACCCACCGGCTTGACAATCACAGGGTATCCCAACTCTTCAGCCGTGCTGGGAGCGTCTCGCCTGTCTACAGGGTTTAAGGTACCAGGAACGACGGGTACTCCGATCTTGTGGAAAAACCTTCTGGCGCCAAGTTTATCGCCGACAAGTTTCTGTATATGCGCTGAGGGGCCTATGAAAACTAGCCCCTCCTCCTCCAAACGCTCAACGAAGTCTGCACGTTGCGATAGAAAGCCGTAGCCAGGGTGGACGGCTTCAGAGCCACTAAGCTTGGCTATTTGTACGATGGCTTCGATGTTCAAGTAGCTTTCAGCCGGCTCGGGTCCGCCAATTCTGTAGGCTTCATCGGCAACTAGAGCATGAAGGGCGTTGCTGTCGGCGTCAGAGTAAACGGCAACTGTTTTTATGCCTAAGGCTTTTGCCGTCCGAGCGATTCTTACAGCTACTTCCCCTCTGTTAGCTATCAGTACCTTGGAAAACGGCGCCTCCACACGCCTCACGCCAGCGTAGAGGAGTAATTGCAGCTAATATAAGGGATGCTGTGAGCACCTTTAGGCACCCTCTATGCGATAGTCTTATAGGTCTTCTATTGTAGGTTCAAAACCCCAACTTCGTCAACACGTGCTCAACAATAAGGTGTGGAACCGTATCCCGGTTATGTGGCAGCAGCGATATCACAGCAACGTCTTCCCTTGAGAGCACCATACGGCCGAAGGGGTCCTCGCGCGCTCTGAAATGTATGGTTGCTATGACTGGCTTGAAGGAGTTAAGAGCTTTCACCACGGCCTCCTTAAATAGCTGAGAGTAAAGCTCCATGGGTCCTATTTCATCAATCACTACAACGTCAGAGCTTTCGAGAGCCTTGAAAACAGCCCTAACTCCAACCCTCTCCAGTTCACTCACAAGTACGGTATACTTCCCCACTCTAGGTAATCCGCCTCCTACGCGGGCGAGGTAAGCTTCCTCACCCGTTGATAAGTCCACTATTACGAACCCAGTTCGAACCCCGGCCTCTCTAACCTCTCGTGAAATAAACCCGCCTACGTGAACCCCTCGCCTCCTGAGCTTCTCCACGGCTTTTAACACAGCGGTGGTCTTGCCGATACCCGGGCGTCCAGTAATTAGCAGGTTCTTAGCTGAGCTTTTCACGAAGCGAGATTTAGGCGCGCCTTAAAAGCTCTGCGCCATATCACCGAGTATTTTCACAGCTTCACTCCATTCCTCCCCCTGACAGGCAGCCAGTAAAACTGTTAAGGGCTTCCCGAGCCGCAGCTCCTTTACAAGTTCCCGATTAAGGTGGGCAGCCGCTTTATCACTGTTTACGGCTATGGTGCGTCCATCGACATAGGAGCTCCTTCGGACCACAATCGACGTTTCGCTAGTGAAGCTCAGCCATGGACTCCCATAACCTCTGACAATCTCGATGACCGAGCCGCACTTTAGAAGAATAATCACGCAAGCGCCATTGCTAGCGGCGATGCTTTTAAACTGAGAAGATAAGTGTATGGCTGCCTTATTCGCTGATATACCTACGATGCAGTCGCCTTTAGGCGTAATAAAGGAGTCCCTAGTAATTTCGAAAGTAGTTCGATGTAAGGCTTTAACAGCAGGGTGGCCGCTAGCCTCTATCTTCTCTACTACCATCATGATGACCGTACCTGCCCCTGAGAGATACGAATACACAGTAAGTGATATGACGGTAAGCTATCTTATCGCCGTCGCGGTTCACCGCTAGTAGTACCTGCTGCCAGCGGGGGCCTACTGGTATTACCATTACGCCCTTGTCAGCCAGTTGCTCGATAAGTGGGGGAGGGATTCTGGGAGCAGCTGCCGTAACGATGATTTTCCCGAACTGGTATCCTTTTCTAACAGGGGCTCCCAAGCTTCCATCAGCTACCAGGAGGTGGACTCGGTCGTAGTACCCGGTCCTTTTCAAGTTGTCTCTGGCGTAGTAAGCCAGCTGTTTTACAAGCTCTATACTCACTATGGTGCCCTCAACGCTCTCACCGCTCGGCGAGATTATCTCCGCGCAGAGTGCGATATGGTACCCACTGCCTGTGCCTATTTCGAGCAGTGTATCGCCTCTAGATAAACTAGCTGCTTCGCACATTATTGCACACATGTGTGGAGCGGATATTGTTTGGTTTCCCGGAATAGGTAAAGGGTGGTCTTCGTATGCCTCATCCCTATACTCGGGTGGGATGAATTCCTCCCTGGGCACCTTTAGCATCGCCCTCTTTACAGACGGGCTTTTAATGACGCCCTCCAGCTCTAGAGCTTCAACGAGGTTTCGGCGCTTTTCTTCAGACACTTCTGAAACTTGAGGAAAACAGTTTTAAAACTACCTTTAAGTTAGGGGTGGACATGCCTAGGGTTTTCGACATAGGCAGAGTATGTATCAAAATAGCGGGAAGGGAAGCCGGTAGGAAGTGCGTAATAGTGGATATTGTAGATGACAACTTTGTCCTTATAACCGGTCCAAAAGCTGTTACTGGGGTGAAGAGGAGAAGAGTTAACGTGAAACACTTAGAGCCAATAGACCGAAAAATTGGCATAACTAAGGGTGCAAGCGATGAGGAAGTGGTGGCTGCTCTTGAAAAAGCTGGCCTTCTAGAGGAGATGAGACAACCACTTAAACCACTCGTTAAGGCATGACGGTGCCCGTTAAGCGCACTAGGGAAGTTCTAGTAAGGGATGATGAATACCCTTCAGAGTTTGGAAAGCAGCCAGAGGAACGAGGCATCCCGGAGCTTCTAGAACTGGGTGTCATAAACCTAGACAAACCCCCCGGCCCCTCGAGCCATGAAGTTGTCGCTTGGCTTTCCAGGCTAACGGGAATCAGCAGGATAGCTCATGGTGGCACGCTAGATCCCAAAGTGACTGGCGTCCTGCCGGTGCTGCTTAATCGTGCTGTAAAGGTCGTAAATTTCCTTCTCAACGAGGATAAGGAGTACGTTGGAGTCATGAAGCTGCACGGTGATATTCCGGAAGAGGAAATTCTGAGGGCTTTAGCAATGTTCAAAGGGCCTGTGTACCAGAAGCCGCCTTTGCGATCCGCGGTTAAAAGGATCCTTAGGGTTAGGCGTATATATGATGTAAAAGTGCTGGAAGTATCTGGGAGAAACGTCCTTTTCTGGATATGGTGTGAGGCTGGAACCTATGTCAGAAAATTCTGCTATGACGTTGGGTTAATCTTAGGAGTGGGAGCGCACATGCAAGAGCTAAGGAGGGTTAGAAGCGGATGCTTCACGGAGGCTGAGGCTTTTACAATGCAAGAAGTTGTAGATGCTTTCGAAATATGGAAGGAGAGTGGGGATGGAAGCTTTCTCAGGAAGGTGGTTAAGCCGGTAGAACAAGCCGTACAGCACTTACCTAAGGTGGTTATTAGGAACGCGGCAGTGGATGCGGTAGCCCGCGGCGCTCAGCTAGCGGTTCCGGGTATTCTCAGAGTAGATGCAGGCATAAGAGTGGGTGACATCGTTGCTGTGTTTACACTAAAGGGTGAGCTTGTAGCAATAGGTAAGGCTGAAATGAGAAGCGAGGAAATGGTCGTGGCGAAGAAGGGGATAGCGGTCAAGCCTCTGGCGGTTACGATGAAACCGGGTGTTTATCCCAGCCTGTGGAAAAAGCGTAGGCAAAGCGAGTAACTAAGGGATTCACACTCTTTTCATTTATGGTGCGATCACCTGACAAGTTAGTTCCTCCGCGCCCTTTTGACGGGTAGGAATATAAACTCCCTCCACAACAGGATGCCGAAGCCGGGGTGCCCGAGTGGACTAAGGGGGTGGCCTGGAGTGGTTTTAGAGAGCCACTGTCCTTACGTGGACGCCCGGGTTCGAATCCCGGCCCCGGCGCCGCCACCTTGGCAGCGTGTTGTTTTAGCAAAGCTAATAAACCCCTTGCCGGTGAGGCGACTCCAGGATGAGTGAAGGCGAGTTCAAATACATAGTCAGAATAGCCGATCGGGATCTCCCGGGAGCCAAGAACGTAGTGTACGCTTTAGCCTTAATTAAAGGCATAGGAGTTAATACCGCTTACGCCCTTTGCCGTAAGCTCGGTATAGATACCCGCAGGAAGCTTGGTTCGCTAACCGAAGAGGAGATTAAGCAAATCGACAGCGCTGTAAGGGAACTTCATAAGCTTGGTTTACCAGCATGGATATACAATCGAAGAAAAGATGTCTATTATGGAGCAGACAGGCATCTCGTAGGTGCGGATCTAGTGCTTGCGGTGAAGGGAGACATAGAGTTACTAAAGGAGATCAAGTGCTGGAGAGGCATTAGGCACATGCTTGGCTTAAAGGTAAGGGGGCAGCGCACTAGGACCACCGGCAGAACTGGATTAACTGTAGGTGTAAAGAGATCGAAAACATAGTAAAACAAATATAGCGGCGGTGCCGGCTGACTGGCGATGGGCGATCCTAAGAAGCCAAAGAAAAAGTGGGAGGGCCCCTCGCATCCATGGAGGAGGGAAGTCCTACAGGCAGAGCTAGAACTGCTCGGCAAATATGGACTGCGCAACAAAAGAGAGCTTTGGATAGCCAGGACTTTCTTGAGAAGGATTAGAGCTAGGGCGAGGAAACTACTTGCTTTGCCTCCGGAGGTGAGGGAACTGAGGGGGAGGCCCTTGATTAACAGATTGTACTCAGCTGGGATATTGCCGAGCCCCGACTCCTCTCTTGATGATGTACTCAGGCTAACAGTTGAAGATATTCTTGAAAGGAGGCTTCAAACAATTGTTTACAAGAAAGGGTTTGCGAAATCCTACTATCACGCCCGTCAGCTGATTACTCACGGTCATATTGCAATTAAGGGTCGAAGGATTAGGAGCCCCGGATATATGGTTTCGCGCGAAGAGGAGAGCTACGTAGACTTTTATAGGCTGTCGCCATTAGAAAAAGCCTCTAACGCCTCTGAAGGCTCGGTGTAACCTTTCGGCGAAAAGGCCTTAAATATCGGTGACACCGTACCCTCCGCAATGTCTGAAGGAGAAGTAAGCGAAAAAGTGGATAGGTCGCATCAATTAACTGGTGCAAAAAGCGACGTGGGAATTGCCTGGATATATGCGAGCTACAACAACACGGTCATCCACATAACAGATTTGAGCGGAGCAGAGACCATAGCTTTTGTGACTGGCGGTATGATAGCGAAAGCCGACAGAGACAAGCCCAGCCCCTGGGCCGCCATGCAGGCTGCCATGCGCGCAGCCAGAATAGCGCTCGATAAAGGGATCCGCGTTGTACACGTTAAAGTTAAAGCACCCGGAGGGGCCGGTCCTAAGACTCCTGGTCCTGGCGCCGGTCCCGCGATTCGAGCTCTTGTACGAGCTGGCCTACTCGTAGACCGGGTTGAAGATGTAACACCTCTACCGACAGATTCTATACGTAAACCAGGTGGCCGCAGGGGTAGAAGAGTCTAAAGCGCTTTGAATGGCTTGGCATTGGCACATTAATGCGTTAGCCACGCTACTGCAGTAAAAGTGCGTTAGGAAACCCGGTGTTCAGCCCAGAGTTAAAACAGGAAGCCTAAAATTTCATCCACTATATGAGGTTCGAGTTTTTCGTACCTCTCGGTTGATCCCAGGTCATACCAAAATGCATCGGTAAGAAACGCCTCAACATTGTAGCCTTTGCTCACAAGCAGAGGGATGAAGTCGCGCATCAAATCAATATCTTTTAATTCTTTCGCTAGGTCTTCCAAATGCCTTAAAACGTCGACTTTAACTGCAGCTATTCCGATGACTACGGGGATGCTGAGGCGCGGTTTTTCCTCGAGTTTCACAATTCTGTTACCCTCAACTTTGGCTACGCCAACGCTTATTGAGTAATTTGTTGAAAGCGCTAAAGTGGCCGCTGCGCTGTCTCTGATATGTGTGAGTAGTAGGGCTGATAAGTCCAAGCTGGTTAGGATATCCCCATAGTATATCAGTACATGCTCGTATCCGTTGAAAACCCCTAGTTTGTAAGCGTTATATACCGCGCCTCCATTGCCTTTGTAATTGGGGTTGTCCTTAACATAGGTTATCTTAACTCCAAAGCGGCTTCCGTCATCAAAGTAATTGACTATTTGTTCCGCCTTGTAGTTCACTAGCAGTGCTATATCGGGAACTCCGTGATACTTAAGCAGCCTAATTATGTACTCGAGAAGAGGTTTCTGCTTGGAGCCCACCGGTATCATTGCTTTCTGGAAATAATACGTAAGAGGTCTTAGTCTAGAGCCGGTTCCGCCGCAAAGGACAACCCCTTTGACCTTTTCTTCCATTGTTTTTAAGGAGTAATTCCTCCCAATTAGCCTTTCGCAACCTTGACAAACTGCTTGGGGCTTTTAAGCGGGCTTCAGATCGAGTTGCCAGCCTACATGTTCGCAGAAGTAATGCACAGCCGAACTGCTGGTTTGTATTTTCGAAATAGCTGACACTTTCTAGATCTTTGAAGCGAAGACTTTTATCACTTATGCTGTACAGGTTAGGTGTGAGCGAACTGTACTATGAAAATGATTTTACAATAGTCTCGGTTAGAGGTAGATGGGTCCTAGATTCAAGGGGGAATCCCACAGTTGAAGCGGAAGTCGAAACAGCGGGGGGAGGATACGGTACAGCGATTGTACCAGCCGGCGCCTCTAGAGGCGTGCATGAAGCACTAGAACTAAGGGACGGAGACAGAGCTTTCCAAGGTAAGGGTGTAACTAAGGCTGTTAGGAACATAAACGAGGTTATCTCCGAAAAGATCCTTGGCATGGATGCCAGGGCTCAAGCAGTCATCGATAAAGTAATGATCGAGTTGGACGGCACACAAAATAAATCGAAATTAGGTGCCAACGCCATACTCGCTGTTTCGCTCGCGGTAGCCAAGGCTGCTGCAAGCACCTACGGCATGCCGCTCTTTCAGTACTTGGGCGGCAAGATGGCCCGAGTATTGCCAACACCGCTGATGAACGTAATAAACGGTGGCAAGCATGCAGGTAACGAGCTGAGTATTCAAGAGTTCATGATAGTTCCGGTGGGTGCGGATAGCTTTTCCGAAGCTTTAAGAATATCCTGCGAAGTCTACTACTGCCTCAAGGACATATTGCAGGGAAAATATGGTAAGAGCGCGATTAATGTGGGGGATGAGGGCGGTTTCGCACCGCCTATGAGAGAAAGCAGGGAGGCGCTGAACGCCCTTGTCAGTGCCATTAAGAAAAGCGGGTACGAGCCGGGTCACGACGTTCTCCTAGCTCTCGACGCAGCCGCCTCTAACTTTTACTCGAATGGCCGGTACATTATAGATGGTAAAAGCCTTTCCCGGGACGAGCTACTTGAGTACTACTGCCAGCTGGTTGACGAGTACCCTATCGTTTCCATCGAAGATCCTTTCCAGGAGGAAGATTTCGAAGGCTACAGGCTGATAACTGATAAGCTCCGGGGGAAGGGTATACAGGTCGTGGGTGATGACGTATTTGTGACAAATATTAAGAGGCTCGCTAAAGGCATCGAGATTGGTGCAGGAAATGCGCTGCTTCTTAAGGTAAACCAGATAGGCACGTTAACAGAGGCTCTGGAAGCGGCATTCATGTCATTTCGAAACGGTTGGAACGTAATAGTGTCCCATAGAAGCGGGGAGACCGAGGATATAACGATTTCACACTTAGCAGTAGCTCTAGGATGCGGCCAAATTAAGACTGGAGCGCCGGCTCGTGGTGAAAGGACAGCTAAGTACAATGAGCTGCTGAGGATTGAGGATTACCTCGGGGCTGAGGCCCGGTTTTTAGGAGCGGCGTCTATCAGAACCAAATAGGAGATGAGATTAAAGCCCAAGTTCGATAAGTTTAACGCTTTTATTTTTGATTGCGACGGGACTCTGTGGATTGGTAAGAAACCTATACCCGGCGCTCTGGAGGCCATAAGCAGGCTTCGAGAGCTCGGGAAAATAGTGCTTTACGCTACGAATAATTCCACTTTGTCAAGAAAAGGCTACTTGGCTAAAGTGAGAAGACTCGGTTTCGCAGCTGAGATCCAAGAAATCTACTGCAGCAGTTACGTCGCAGCCAGGCTAATGGCAAATTTAGGGGTGCGGGATGTTTTCCCCGTAGGAGAAAAGGGACTAATCGAAGAGCTGATGCAAGCGGGTCTACGCCTCATGGGCCTCGAGAGTGACGAGACAGCCGATGGAGTCGTAGTCGGGCTGGATAGGCACCTAACGTATAGGAAGCTGCAATGCGCGTTTAGGCACGTTTTGAAAGGAGCTCTATTTGTCGCTACAAATAGAGATGCAACCCTCCCCGCAGAAGATGGACCAGTGCCGGGGGCAGGGGCTATAGTGGCCGCGCTGGAAACGGCACTGGGTCGCGGCGTTGATATAATCGCGGGCAAGCCATCGCCTTATCTATTCATTGAGGCTATGAAGGAATGGGGGTTGAATGACTCTGAAGTTTTAGTCATAGGCGACCGTCTCGACACGGATATTGAAGGCGCTAAAAGGGCTCATTTGGCTTCAGCTCTAGTTTTTACCGGCGTCACGCGGCCGACTGATACCTCGTTTTCTAGAGTTAAACCTGACTACGTTCTTTACACTTTGCTCGAAATGTTTGAGTGAAGGTTTAGGCATCACTATAGCGCCGTCCACCCCCTCAAGTACAATCGTCTCGCCTTTCAAGTATAGCAGACCAACGTAGGCTGCGGTGACAGCGTCAAGTTCGTCACCGGTCTGGGTATCGGTTAATCCTTTAATCCCCAGGGCCTCAAGGCCCCTTCTTAGTCTCTCCAATCCTTTGTTCTTCCGAGGGATCCCCAATAAATCCTGAGCTCCGCCAGGGTAAACCTCGATTACTTTAAACCCGTAAGCCTCGAGAATATTCTTGAGTTTCATCCCTCTCATGGTCAAAGTCCTCATCGGCCCTAAAGTTACGGGGAAAAACCTAATTCCCATCGCGAGCATGGCCCTATCGCATTCCCTTAGATGTGGACCCTTAGCATCATCGATCCCTTTACGTCCATAGGGAATCGAGAGCGGAGCGTCAACCGCGATTATGTCAGGCGATGCCGATCGAATAAACCTGAGCAATGAATCATTGGTATAAAGTACCTGAGTCTTAGCTGTCAGCGTGCAATCCAATAGGCAGAGACCTGTAGGTCTTTTCTCGCTTCCCGCTAAATCAACGCCCAGGGATTTAAAAGTAGTCATCGTTTCTGAACGCGAGTTATCTACCTCCCTCTTTAATCATTAGGTTAACCTCCTCAACGAGGGCGCTTACAGCTTCTTGCGCATTGGCGCTTTCTTCGGCTACTATCTCCAGGTTTTCGCTCGATGCGTTGATACTGACCCATATGCCATTAACACGAACCCTAACTCCGTTAAAGGCGACTATAGCATCTCTATGTTTTGAGCGTATAGCGCTGAGGACTTTAAGGTAGTCTACCCCCCTCAGCTTGAGTGAAGTAGAGACTTCGGGGCGTTTCGGCAATCTCTCCCTTATACTTGAAAGTTGCTCTCCAGTCCTCGCGAGTAACTCAAGAGTTTTTAGAGTCGCGAGCATGCCGTCCGGAGCTGGTGAAAAATCCAAGAATGCCACCTCATTACCGCAAGTTACAACCGCGTAAGCTCCGATTCTTTTGGCGAATTTCTGCATCCCATAGAAAGAGCCCCGGACTCTAACTATCCTTACCCCCCGTTTCTTAGCAAGCTCTTCAACGGAGTCGGATATCGCCTCGGAAATTACTACACTTGCCCCAGAAGGGGCCATTTCAAGCACCACTCCTACAAGCTCCTCACTCGTAAGAGGTTTCCCCTCATCGTCTATGAGTTGCACGCGCGTGGCATCCGCGCAGAATGCAGCACCAAGCGCCGCATTTGCCGATCTAACAAGCCTAGATAGGAGAGTAATGGAATTGGGACTGGGTATGTGAGCTATTGCCCTCCTAGCAGGAGGTCGATGAGAGTTTAAAAGTAAGCTTTCGGTGCCAGCTTCCGATAGGAGGGTTGGTAGAACCTCAGAGGAGGGACCGAAATTCATATCGCATACGAGTGTGAATTTTTTACTCGAGATAGAGTTCACATCAACGTAGCTAGCTACGGCAGCCGAGTATATGTCATGGATATATTCCGCATAGGTAACCCAGCCTATTAGATTGGGGAGAGCTCTGACAATCCTCTTAGACTTAGCTCGCTGGTATATGTCCTCAAGCTTATCTATGGGGAACACAAGGCCTTGGGAATCGAATAACTTTGCTGCTATGCTTTCTCTCTCGACCGAGGAAATTGTGAACTGAACGCCAGCTTTCGCGCCGAGTCTTTTAATTGCATATACAAGCTCAGGGGTTGTTGCAGCGTGAAAATCCAGCACAGTGACACCTGTTGACATTAAACCGGCGGCAAAAGCCCGTTTAATCATCCTTGAAGGCGGGTAATTGTCACGAGCCACTACGACTACTGCCCCCTCTCCGATAATTGTACCGAGGGAACCACCCAGCTCTGCCGCTAGCTCCGGCACTAGCGTGGTGTTTACCGGGCCATAGAAAAGCCCCTCCTCAAATTCTAGCTCCCAACTCAATCGTGGTCACCGAGCTTTCTTCTCTCGATCCAGCCAGTACAACCTTGCCAAAAACTTTTGCTCCGTCTGGAATAACTGCCCCGTCTTCAACTATAGAGTACATCACCGCTGCCCCGTCGCCAATTTTAGCGTTAGCCCCAATGATGCTATTCTCGATAAAAGAGCCTTTTCCCACATTCACACTTTCCATCAGAACTGAGTTGGCTACTTTGGCTTTCTCACGAACACTTACCCAGTCACCTAAGACTGCATAAGGACCAAGCACGACTTCGCCTCCAACCGCCTCAATTTCACCTATAGCTGCAGGAGGTAGAACTGAGCCGTGGATCGTACAGTAGGAGCTAAACCAAATCCCCCCGCTATAGGACCCCCTCGGCTTTAATGGAGCTGCTCGATTATCCAGCAGGTCTACATTGGCTTTCAAATACGTATTCGGTAAACCAGCATCAATCCAGTAATACGGGCCCATGTACCAGCCGTAAATAGGGTAGCCTTCTTCTAGGAGATAGGGAAACACATGCCTACCAAAGTCGAGAAGATGGGGATTGTCATCAAGTACGTCCAGCACACTATACGATAAGGCATAAATGCCCGCATTTGCTAGATTGGCATAGTAGTACTTGGATTTTATACTTTTCATAGTGATACTCGCTAAGTACAGCTCGAAGCTAGACGGTTTCTCTAAGAATCCTACGACTCTATCATCGGAAGCTACTACAGTTAAGCCGTAGTGGTTTGGAGTGTCGGCGTCTTTTAACGCTATCATAGCCATGCCCCTCTTTTTCTCGAAAGTTTCCCACATTGAACCGAGATCGCAATTAGTGACTATGTCGCCCATGACCACTAGAAAGTCCCCGTCAATAACGCTACGTACACGCCGCACGGCATCGGCGGTATCCAACGATTTATACGTTAGCGGTATAACCTCAGCGCCTCGTTTACTATTTCGAAGGTATCTTGCAAGAGCATCTCCCATGTAATCGCAAAGGACGTAGACTCTGCTTACAACCCCGCTTAGTTCTAGCACATCGAGAACGTAGTCTATCAACGGTTTGTTAACGATGGGCATCAATGGCTTCGGGCGGTGCAGTGTAAAAGGTCGAAGCCGGGTCCCCCTTCCTCCAGCTAAAACGACAGCGGTAACCATATCAACACAGTTACTGTTTGTTATCAGTACAAAAATTTTTCTAGTCAAGACGAAGACTTCCGGCCAGCTTTTTCAATATTTCATTACCCTCCTCGGGGCTTAGTGACCTTCTGCCGTGTACGGCTGCCCGGTAGTAGGGGATTACGTGAAAGTGTATATGGAAAATTTTTTGCCCAGCTACGGGTCCGTTGTTCTGAACTAACCTCACCCCTTCCGCACCCAATGCCTCCAGTTGAGCTCTGGCTACGGCTTTAGCCAAACGTACAAGTTCCGCTAGTAAATCATCGGGGGTTTCAAGCAGGTCTCTGTAATGGTGCCTCGAGGCTATGAGCGTATGCCCTCTAGATACTGGGTAGATGTCGAGGAAGGCTACAGCGTATGCAGTGCGGCAGACAATATACGCGGGCGCTTCTCCGGACGCTATCGCGCAGAAAACGCATTTCTCCACAGGTAGGCCCTATTTTTGATTAATAAAGCTTTGCGCGCGTAATGCTTAAGGTTCAGGATTTTGAGAGGTTACGCGATGAGGAGCCTAGAAGCATATGGACCTGGCGACAAAGCTCCTGAAGAAGTAAACATAGTTGTCGAGATTCCGCAGGGTGGCGGTGTTAAATACGAAATGGATAAGGAGACAGGTGTGCTAATCGTCGATAGGTTACTCTACACTTCAATGGTTTACCCATTTAATTACGGCTTTATACCCGGAACCCTTGAGGAGGACGGAGATCCTGTAGATGTTCTACTGTTAAGTTACGAGCCCTTGTTACCCGGCTCCTTAATTAGGGGTAAACCAGTAGGTGTGCTGGTCACAAGGGATGAAAAGGGCCTCGACGCTAAGATTGTGGCCGTCCCCTCTCCCAAAATTGATCCTAGGTTCGCTGACGTGGACGATATATCAAAGCTCCCCGAGGCTATAAAAAGGAAGATTGAGCATTTCTTCGAACATTACAAAGAGCTCGAACCTGGAAAGTGGGTTAAGATAGAAGGCTGGAGTGGGAGAAGCGAGGCACATAAAAGGATTGAAGAAGCTATTAAGCGCTACAGGGCTTCACGTCAACTAGGCTGAACCGCGCGGTTTATATAGTTTCAAAGCCTATCCAGGATGGTACACTGTGATGACCGAAAATCAATTTGCCAGATCTTTTGTTGCTAACTTAGAGCACTGGGTCGAAACTCAGAAAGTAGTACTGTCCTCTCTAACTAAGGTTGAGGAGCAGCTAAGGGATGCGGATAGATTAGAGCTAGTACTAGCTGTCAGAATGGCATTTAGGCACATGATACGCACCCTTGAAGCTTTTGATCGTTGGCTGCAGGATCCCTTCATTATAGGTCATATGCCGCGAGAAATGCTGGAGGAGGTTCAAAGGAAAACGTGGGATCTCTTTAAGCAACTTCTAGAACTGGATATAGTTCACACGGCGCAGTTCAAAGACTATGTTGTTAAACTCGTTAGGGAAGGCAAGTTAAACCCCCTTCTTTCAGTGCAGAGTGGAGAGGAGCGCAGGATTCCGGGCGTACTCTAGCGTGAGTATTTCAAAATGAAAGCCTTTAAAGAACCCCCGGTCACTTACTACTGAATTGGGGTGGTTGTTTGCACGGCGGGAAGGTTAAAGAGCTCGAACTGAAAGTGGGCGAGCTTAGGCACAACGAAGCTGGAAGGGGTAGAGTACGGATAGACGAGGACGCCATGGAGAAGCTCAATCTAACCGCCGGCGATACGGTCGAAATCGAAGGTAGGCGGAAAACGGTTGCTGTAGTCTGGCCCGGTTACGCAGAGGATAAAGGAACATGGATAATAAGAATGGACGGCTGGACAAGGAAGAACGCTGGCGTAAGCTTGGGGGAGAAAGTCAGGGTTAGGAAAGCCGAAGTTAAGGCGGCGGTTATGATAAAGATAGCACCGACCTCGATGAGCTTAACAGTTGACGAGAACTTTGTATCCTACGTTAAGAAGCGCCTAATAGACAGGCCGCTAATGGAGGGGGATATTGTGCAGGTGCTTGTAATAGGACAAATGATACCGTTTACCGTCGTAGCCACTAAACCCAGCGGAGCTGTAGTAATTACCGAGCAAACACACCTAGTGATACTCGAGAAACCGGTGGAAGTTGGACGTATACCAAAGGTTACATACGACGACATAGGGGACTTAGAGGAGGCTAAGCAGAAGATTAGGGAACTCGTGGAGTTACCGATGAAATATCCTCAACTTTTCAAAAAGCTGGGTATTGAGCCTCCGAAGGGTGTCCTGCTTTACGGTCCTCCGGGGTGCGGTAAGACTCTCTTGGCGAAGGCCGTAGCGAACGAGACCGAAGCTTATTTCATAGCCATAAATGGTCCAGAGATAATGAGCAAATTCTACGGTGAGAGCGAGCAAAGGCTGCGTGAGATATTCGAGGAGGCAAAGGAGCACGCGCCTGCCATAATTTTCATAGATGAGATAGACGCGATAGCTCCTAAACGAGAGGAAGTGACCGGGGAGGTTGAAAAGAGAGTTGTAGCTCAATTGCTAGCCCTTATGGACGGCTTAGAGGCTAGGGGGGACGTAATAGTTATAGCTGCAACAAATAGGCCGAATGCTATAGACCCGGCCCTAAGGAGACCGGGCCGCTTCGATAGAGAAATAGAGATCTCCGTTCCGGACAAGAAGGGTAGGCTTGAGATACTGCAGGTTCACACTAGGAGCATGCCGCTAGCCAAGGACGTAGACCTGAAAAAGTTGGCAGAGATTACGCATGGATTTACCGGCGCCGATATAGCTGCGCTCTGCAGAGAGGCTGCTATGAGGGCGCTCCGCAGATTTATACCTAAAATCGATTTCGAGAAAGGCGAGATACCGCAGGAAGTGCTTGAAAGCCTAGAAGTGACAATGGAGGATTTCCTCGGCGCCTTTAGGGAAATTACACCCAGCGCGCTGAGGGAAATCGAAATAGAGGTACCCAATGTTCGCTGGAGCGATATCGGTGGTTTGGAGGATGTCAAGCAGCAACTGCGAGAGGCCGTTGAATGGCCGCTCAAGTTCCCGGACTCCTTTAGGCGACTGGGTATTGAGCCTCCGAAGGGTGTCCTGCTTTACGGTCCTCCGGGGTGCGGTAAGACTCTCTTGGCGAAGGCCGTAGCGACGGAGAGCGAGGCCAACTTCCTTAGCATTAAAGGGCCAGAGGTTTTCAGCAAGTGGGTTGGGGAAAGCGAGCGAGCTATTAGAGAGATATTTAGAAAGGCTAGACAAGCGGCCCCGGCGGTAGTTTTCATCGATGAAATCGATTCTTTAGCGCCAATGAGAGGACTGGGCTACAGCGATTCCGGGGTTACCGAAAGGGTAGTCAGCCAGCTCCTTACCGAGATGGATGGGCTTGAGAAGCTTGAGGGGGTTGTCGTGATTGGTGCGACGAATCGCCCGGATATACTGGACCCGGCGCTCCTGAGGCCCGGCCGCTTCGACCGGCTCGTCTACGTCCCCCCACCCGA
>CALHPJ010000019.1 GCA_938036345.1 uncultured Thermofilaceae archaeon
AGGCGTGGCGCTGTTGTCATAAACCTCTTCCACGTTGAAGATGTAAGCTGGCCTGCCAGACCGTCGCTCCGGGGGTACGTAGTGGTACGCATCGTGGACTAAGTTCACAAACTTCCAGTAGTCGTCGCCCTCGTGAATGGAAATGGTGCACCTTACCTCGAAGCTGATCGAGGGGGGCTGGAAGAAAACCAAGCTCGCGCTCCTAGACCTCTGGACGATCTTCCACGTGTGCTTCGAGGAGTGCGGCACTCTCAATGCCAGCTCGAGGCTCGACAACTTCTCGAAGTCCACCCTCTCCTCTGCGAGGCCGTGCTCGAGGTAAACCAGGCTCAGGAGCAGCCCCAAGCCCCGGGCCGCGTGCTCCCGCAGGACCTCCTCCCTTCCCCTCTCCCCTGAGGAGAGCGCCTCATCGCTCAGCTTCAAGTGCTCCTCGAGCTTCTCGATAGCCTCTTTCATGAACTCCCGCTTCAGCACGTAGCCCACGCCGACCACCTTGCCGTTAACCTCAACCTCGCCGCCGGGTAAGCACGCTGCCGTGCAGAGCACCGCGTTGTGCCTCGCGGCAATCTCCCTGAACACGCTGCCCGGGTCGCCTGCGAAGCCCTGGGAAACCCTCGCTAGAAGCTCGCGGCGCTGGTAGAAGTTCCACTCCAGGAACTCCCTCGGAAGCCGAGCCATAGCAGTGCGGAGCGTGACCCGTATATTAACTTAGTGACGGCGGAAGCGGGCTGGTGCAACCCCGAAGGGTGCGACAGCTGAGACCCGCCGAGCTCCACGCGGTGCCGGACCGCGAGAAACCGTTTTCAGGTCCCGCTCCCGGTTGGCATAGGGATGATGAGCCGCCAGCAGTTGACCCATGACCTCCCTTTCAGCGGGCTGACCGCCGAGCCTGCATCGCCGATTTTACCCAGGCCCCCAGCCCTCTTGTGCTCAGGAGGAGGTACTGCGGCCCTCTTGAGGAGCCGCGGCGCTTAGACCTTGAGAGGGAGGTGGGGGGTGGCCATGCACATAGGCTCGCGCTACACCCTCGGCTCCCCGGAGGAGGACCCGGTCTTCAGGGCGTGCAGGGGCTTCCTCTGGAGGATCGGGGCCGAATTCGGTCGACCGGAGTTAAAAAAAGAAAGATATGAAGGTTGAAAAACCTAGATATGTAAAGCGGTGTAAAATCCTTCGTGGATCGCGTCGATGAACTTTCTCGGCTTCTTTGCATCACCTATCACGTACACCTCCTTCGCCACTCTTTTCGCCGCCTCTATGATCCCCTTGTTCAAGACCGGCTCACGGCCGACAGCTAGGACCACCGTGTCGGCTGGGATGCTTTCCTTCCTAGCTAGAGGCCTGAAGACTATTACCTTATCCTTCTCTATTTCTATGACCGGGCTCTCCACCATCACCTTTATCCCGCACTTCTCCAGTATGCCTCCAGGCCTTGTGAGAGCTATCTTCGAAACGGGCTCTAAGTCCCTCGCTATATCGGGTAATGCCTCCACTACCGTGACCTCCCTGCCCTGCTGCGTCAGGTGTATGGCCGTCTCGATACCTACGAGGCCTCCGCCCACTACTACGACTTTCTTCCCGACGCTGGCTCTGCCCAGGAGCACGTCATCCGCTGTAACGGCGTTAGCCGCACCGGGTATATCGGGTATTAGCGGTTTAGACCCCGTAGCTATTATTACGACATCCGGCTTGATCTCTTCTATGAACTTCTCGTCGGCTTCCTTACCGGTGATCACCTTCACGTTCAGCTTGGATAGCTGCCGTTCGTACCACTTGATCAACATCCCTACCCTCCTCTTGAAGCTCGCTACCGCTGCTACTTTACCGGTTCCGCCAAGCTCCCCCTCCTTCTCCACAAGAACCACGTCGTGACCTCTTATCGCGGCTATTCTAGCGGCCTCGAGCCCCGCTGGACCGCCGCCGACAACGAGGACCTTGCGTTTTACCGAAGCCTTGGGTATCTGCTCCTCGCTAGGCCACCTGTACTCGTATCCGCACAGGGGGTTTACGGAACACCAGCTCGGCTTCATCACGAACACTCTTCCTCCTATGCATCCGTCGTTGCACGCCTGGCACGGCCTTATATCCTCCATCCTCCCCTCCGCAACTTTCCTTGGCCACTCCGGGTCGGCGATTAGCTGCCTGCCCAGGAACACCGCATCGACGTAGCCCTTCTCGACCGCGTCCACAGCTACTCTGGGGTCCGTTATCAGGCCGCCGCTTACCACGGGCACCGTGACTACGCTTTTCACCTCCCTGGCCAGCTTGAAGAACCACCCCTCTTCCTCGGAGTAGTAGTACGGCATCAGCAGCATGTCTATGCTATCGTAGTTGCCGCCGGTAATATCGAACGCGTCCACGCCAGCCTCTTCGAGCTTCTTAGCGATTTGCTTGCTGTACTCGATGGTTATACCGCCTTCTATGAACTCGTCAGCGCAGAGCCTGAAGATGACAGGGTAGTTCTTTCCGCAGAGCTCCTTGATTCTCTGGACGACCTCAATGGCGAATAGCGCTCTGTCCGCGCCGTACTTGTCTGTGCGCCTGTTAGTCAGCGGCGAGAGGAACTGGCACACTAGGTAGCCGTGCGTGCCGTGCACCTCGACAGCGTCGAAGCCCGCCATTTTCGCACGCAGGGCGGCGCTGGCGAAGTCTTCAACCAGCTTTTCGACTTCTTCCGTCCTCAGCTCCCTCGGTGTCTTAGCTGGCGGTATCAGCTTCCGTCCTATAGCCGAGGGGCCAAGGGGCTGCGGCACTTTGGCCTGGATACCTCCGTGAACCAGCTGGATTGCGGCTGCTGCGCCGTGGATGGTGATCGCGTCCGCCAGCCTCGCGAGCCCGGGAACCAGGCCGTCTTCGTATATCCCCAGTTGTCCATCGACGAGTTTACCATCCTCGCGTATGTAGCTCGCTTCAACAATAATCAGGCCTACACCGCCACGGGCGCGGGCTTCGTAGTACGACAGAAGCTGCTCCGTAACCTCGCCCCTGGAATTCGCGTATCCCACAACCATGGGCGGCATGACAATCCTGTTACGAACCTTCAGAGGGCCGATGCAGAAGGGTTCGAAAAGCTTCTCAGCTTTAACCATTTTCTCAGCAGTTACCTGCCATCTCACCTTATAAACATTACGGTAAAGCTAAATATTTCTCTTTCCTCGGGCAGTTTCTTCGCCGGCCCCTCGCCAGGGCGCTCTAGTAGATGAGCGCCCTTAAGCACTCCCCTAGCCTGCGCTAGTCCCTCCCCCACGCCCCCGAAGGAAGAAGCGTTGCCAGCGGCGTTTTCCTGGGCACCTCCGCAGGCTGGATACCGCGGTCTTTAGA
>CALHPJ010000020.1 GCA_938036345.1 uncultured Thermofilaceae archaeon
GGCTGTACCCCTCTCGCCGTGGTACGGGTTGCCAACTGCCTGGTTCGGGGTTTTCGACCCCGCGCTGACGACTTACGCGGTGGCGCTAGTCGCGCTCCTCTTCGTTACCAGCTTGCAGGTTAGGAGGCCGGAGCTGCGCGAGGCCATGCTTAGGCTGTCGAGGGAGGCGAGGAGGTCCGTTATGCAGCACCTCAGCGAGGTTGTCCCGAACAAGGAGCTCGTCGAGGGCGTGGAGCGGGCTCTGGAGAGGGCCGAGTCCGGCTTTCTCTCTCTCATCGAGTCCGTCGAGCGGGACTACGAGCGCAGGTACGGGTACATGGCGGCCATCTGCGGTCTAGCGGGCGTGACGGCGAGCTACGTTTTCTTCGGCAGGGATGCGACGCTGCGGGGGATCCTCGCGCTGGCGGTGGTGGACCCGGTTGCGTCGATAACCACGCTCTACTCCCCGGTCAAGCGCAGGGTTCTAAAGCACAACGCGCTTTCGCCGGTCACCTCCTTCCTGGCTTACTCCTCGATCCTGGTGGCTATGGGGGAGGGCGTAGCGGTCGCCCTGGTACTGGGGTTGGCCTCCTCGGCTGTAGAGCTCCTCTCCCTCGAGGATAACCTCACGCTACCCTTGGGCGCGGCGTCGCTTTACTTCCTCATCGCGAAGGTGGGGCTGTAAGAGCCTCTCCAAAATCTCGCGGGCGCGGCGGCCCTAAAGCCGGGCATCGCCCATCGCGCCGGCCCCAACTTGTTCTTTCAGCTCCTTAGCCCAGGTCCTCCATATAAGGAACGTTACGACCAACAGCGCCAGGGTGAGGAGGATCGAGGCGACGAAGAGGGGAGGGGCGAGCTCGCCAGCGCCAACGCATATCGGTACTGGGATGAAGATGCAGCCCACGACACCCCCGACTGCGCCTGTGCCCGCCAGGTAGACTACGGCCAGGGTGGCCAGCGCGAAGCCCGCCAGTATCAACGCGAATGCGACCTTCTCTACCCGCACCAAGCCTCTCACCTCAGCAGCCAGTTGAGCACCAGGAATACCGCGACGGCGAACGCCGTGAAGAGGGCGGCTATGGCGACCAGCGACTTAGCGATCTTCTCGTCGCTCCCAATGATTAGCGGCAGCGGCCCTATCACCAGGACAGCCCCTCCCCCAGCTCGCTTAGCACCCCGCGCGGCCTTGAGCGCGGAAAATAGCAGGAGGAGCGCCCCCGCTGCTACTAGCGCGAAAGCCGCTGCGAAGAGCAGTAGGGCTACGGATACCGCCTCCATACAGTAGCAAGATGCCCAGCGGCTTTATAACCTTTAGCGCGGCCGCAGGGGCTCCGGACATGCGCCGGGCCTCCCTGCCGGCACAGCTGCTCGCACGCCTAAGGGACAGCTGCCAGGTGGAGGAAAAAGGGAGGAAGAAGGAGGTTACTACTTAAAGTGCTGGGCCATTTCCTTGTTCTCAGGCATTGAGAGGAGGTCGTCGATGACCGAGTTGACCTGCTCGCTGGACTTTGTCCTTGGATCGATGATGAGCCACTCGAAGAGTAGATCCCTTCCCCCCTCGAGGAAGGCTTCCAGCGCCCACTCCATCCTCATCATCCTGGGCCAGATGACGTGCTTCATGATGCGCTTGGGCAACCGCAGGCCGTAGACCCTGTGGATCCCTCTCCCGTCGGCGTAAGCCGGCACCTCCACGGCGACGTCGTCGGGTATACCGACTATGGAGCCCTGGTTGGGTATGTTCACCTGGTACAACCCCCTCCTATCGTTCACCAGCGAGTCCATCAGCGGCGCTATCGACTCGAGGCTCCTCCTAGGCGGCAGCAGCTTGGTGAGAGGCGTTTTCGTGTCAGCCGCGGCCTCCCTGAACATCTCGACGGTCTTCGCCTGCCAATCCAGGTAGATTTTCCAGCCGACCTCGCTATCGGGTCCCCCCGTGGGGCCGAACCACCTCTGTTTAGTTTTCAAATCCCAGTGGTACTTCCAAGTACCGCCCCTGACGGTGTCGCCCACCGGGAACAGCCCGTAAACCTTGTACATGTCGACGGCCGCTGGCGACATCTGGACGTCGAAGGGGTTTATCTGGTGCTCCCTCCACTTCTTCCAGTATTCCTCGGCCTTCTTGGCTATCCACTCATCGATCAGCGGGTAGGCGTCCTCCCCCTCGTACTCGAACCTGGTAAGCCAGATCACGTGGTTGAACCCGATGGCTTCGAAGTCCACTTTCTCCGGGTCTAAGCCCAGCGCGCTGGCGATCTCCCTGTAGCCGAGGTGCCCGTGGCAGAGCCCAATAACCTTCACACCAGTTTTCCTGCTGATCAAGGTCGTTAGCTCGAACACCGGGTTGGCCACCTGGAGGAGCCACGCCTTAGGGCTCAGGTCCTCGACGTCCCTCGCGACGTCCATCGCCAGCTTAAACTGGTAGTAGCCCCATATCGTGTGGTAGTCGGAGACCATGTTCCACTCCACGCTGTTGATCCCCCTGTAGTAGCCGTGCTTCTCCGACACCTCGCGCATCCTCTCGTAGTAGGAGTGGCCCATGGCCATCGCCGTGTTTATGACGAAGTCCGCGCCCTCGATGGCCCTCCTCCTGTCGGTTGTCGCCTCAAACTTCAGGTCGGCTTTCACCTCCCTGGCGTACCTCGCCGCGAGCGAGTGCACGAGCTTTAAGCGCTCCTCATTGATGTCCATCAGGCTGATCACGCTGCCGTAAAGGCCGGGGGTGCAGGAGATGTCCCGGATAAGAGTCGCAGACCAGGCGACGCTACCGGCACCTATAACCGCTATTTTAACCCCGGTCACGCCACTTAGCAGGGAGCGTGGTATTTTAGGGTTGCTGCATCACGGCAGATTCGGCGGTGGCCTCGAGTTAAAATATTAAACCCATTATCACATTTTGTTAGAAATAAAATTAAAATAAATAACAAAATAGAGCTAAAATCTGTGAAATTGTAGAGAAAATCAATAATAGGAATTGGAGCATTTGCCTTGTGGCTGAACCTATTTAAAGGAGAAGACCCTAACTTGGTTTCTATTATGTATTCTCTTCATAAAAATTTTTATACTCAGAATATTTTTGTTTACTTGAAAACATGAAAGAATTAGTGATCTAAACATGAGGGAAAAAAGGTTGTACTTAGCTCGATACTTCTGGTAGCATTTTCGTTAACTTAGAATCAATTAATATTATCCTATGCCCAGCAGCCGAAGTATATGGGCATAGAGACCCTACTGAGTAATGTTAAGTCGCTCGTGTACCACTACTCGGATAGCCTTGGGAACGCCGGAGAAATGGGCTTCCAGGTTCTCGGAGAGGAAGCTGTAGGCGGAGAAGCTGCGTGGAAGGTTAAGTGGAAGATAGTTCCCGAGGGCGGAGAGGAAGTAAGCGTAATTCTATGGATCTCGAAACCAGCTGGCAAATGCCTGCAAGTGGAGGTAAAAGGGGGAATCTACACCGGAGAGATGGCAGAGATTTTCGCAGCCCCATTGCTGCACTTATGGTATACTTGGGTCGGCACGCTCACGGAAGCCTGAAGCTTCACCGAGTTCTACAGGCTTTTTGAAACAGTTGGCTACGGAAGGGTTACTTTCCTCGGATCAGAGCTTAAAGCGCTAAGACCCGCTCAGCTTCTCGTTTACAAGTGGAATGGGAAGCACATCCCACCAGCCCCGAAGTCTACAGGAAGGTTGCCGAGATGTGGCACGCTCCCCGAGCTTTGGCACCATAACCGTCAAATTGCATCTCGAGGACCCTGACCGTAGGGAGTGGACGAGGCTCGATCTTCTGTCGATCGAGCTAGTGAGCCCGCAGCCAAGGCCAAACATAGTTGTTGACGCGCAAATCAGTAAATACCAGCTGACGCCGGGCGAAGAACTCACTATCAGCATCACTGCCTCTAACACGGGCGAAGCGCTGGGCGCCCACAACCTAACTATGACTGTAGACGGGAAAGTTGAGAAGAGTTGGCTAGTGGTTCTAAACCCTGGTGAGAAAAAGAGTCTAACCTCCATCTTGTCTTTCGCTGAAGAGGGTACGTATAGCGTGGGAATCGACGGCAAAGTGTTCACTGTGAGGGTTTCAAAGGTTTCTCCGGCGCGCTTCGAGTTTAGGGATCTGGACATAAGGCCTAGATCCGTTAAGGTTGGACAGTCCTCAACGATCTCGGTTAGCGTTAAGAACACCGGTGGGCAACCGGGTGCGTGCGAAGTTACGCTAAAAGTTAACAACCAGGTTGTTGAAACTAAAACGGTCACGCTGAATCCGGACGAGTCCGAAACGGTGAGTTTCTCCTACACACCGGCTAGTGAGGGAACGTACAGCATCGAGGTTGACGGTCTAACCGGGAGCCTGGTGGCAAGCAAGGAAGCTGAAGAAGTAACGGAAACGCCGCGACTTGTCACAGGAACCCTATGGCTCGCCATAGGAGCGGTTGTAGCGGCAGTACTCGTAGCCTTGGCGGTACTCATCTTAAAGAGGAAGCCTGCACCCCGGTCAGCATAACCCCCACCGCCTTAAAGTCCCCCGTTTAAGGATCCTCTCCCTTTCTTTTTGCTGAAATCCGTTGCCTCCCATCCAACCGATCCTGAAAACTCCTAGGGGTGTGAAAAGGGCAATCCTCTGCGTAACCTAGTGGTGGAGCACCGATAGCTGGAGGGGCGGCTTCCCTCCTCGCCAGGATCCGAAGAAGCGGGCGGGCAAACAGGTACAGCGTCCTGAGGCTGCTGAGAGGGCGTGGCCAGGGAGCTAGAGCTGTAATCCCCGCAGCCCCGGTAGAAGCTTACGCGTTCTCGGCGCGGACACCGTGATAGTGGCGGAGGGGTGCCCGAGAACCTTTGAAGGGGTCGCGGAGCTCGCAGACCTCCTGCTGAGCAGGCGCATAGCCTTGCATCTGTGACGGTTCCTCAGGAGGGCCGGGGAAGGAAGGGGATTCACTAGAGAGGCTGCAACCCCCGGGAAGCTGCTGACGGGAGACTCCGGCGGCCGTAGCGCCTGGCATAGTTGGGGGAAAGCCCGCCCTAGTGTAAGCTCTCTCCACGCAGCTGGGCTGTCCGAAAGCTCCGCACCTTTACGATAGCTCCTTCTCCAGGATCCAGTAGTGCCTAACCCTGCTTATGCCGGGAACCTGTGTGTAAAAGAAGAGGTGACTGGTCCAGGGTATCACGGCGCACCTCTGGCCCTCCTCCCTCATGCTCCTCAGGCAGTTGAAGAGAAGAACGGATCCGATCCCCCTAGCTCTCGCCTTAGCTGAGACGCCAATGGGGCCGAAGCGGTCGGGGCCCAGCGCACCGTAGACCGCGAACCCGACTACCTCGCCGCCCTCCTCGGCTACCCACAGCTTGGGCTCGGCGTGCTTGAAGCCCTCATTCGCCTCGTACGCCCAGAAGACTGAGAACTCCCTTTTAACCCACTCGAGAACCGCCTCCCTGTCCTCGTGCCGCGCCCTCCTCACGGTCACCGGGCCCAGGTCCATGTTCGCGACTCTCCTGGGGACGTAGAACCTGAGAAGGTCGACCTCGTAGTCCACGGCCTCGCCCACCTTCCTGTAGCCCCTTCTGGAAAGGAACTCCACCGCGTCCTCGTACCTCAGATCCACGCCGCTGAACAGGTACCAGATTGGGTAGTCGCAGATCCGCACCCTCCTGACGCCGTCCTCCCTCAGCCTCCCCTCGAGCTCGTTGAAGAGCGCGGTGGCGACGCCCCTCCTCCTCCACTCCTCCCTAACGGCGAAGAGCTTGACCCACGCGAGATCCCTCTGCGCTTCAACCACCTCGGCGGGCTCCCTCAACCTCCTAACCCCGATGGCGAAGCCCACCACCTCGCCGCCCTCCAGGGCCACGAAGCCGTACCTGCTGCTGAAGTTGGGATCCCCGAAGGTTACCCTCCTTAGGCTCTCGTCCGTGATAGCGTCCTCGCGGAGGCTCAGGTTCGCGACCCGCCTCACTTCGCCGAGGAGCTCCTCGGTCAGCTCAGCTATCCTCATCGCCTTCTCAAGCCCCCTTTCGCTAAAAACCTTGCGGAACTCGAAAGGCGGAAGCCACCCTGAAGTTGCACCTGCGGCTGAAAACCTCAGGCAACGAGGTCGTCGACGGTGGTGAGCGAAAAGCTCAGCTCAGCCCCCAGGAACTCGTAGACCCTCCTCGTGAAGGAGAACGCTTCCTCGGCCTCCTCCCTCCCCATCGGCCTCAGCTGGGGGTCCACGGGCACCTCTACGGTGAGGGGGCGCGGAGCAACCATCGCGGCTACCTCCGGGATATCCGCGTACTTCAGCAGGTTTGGCGGGAAGAAGGAGGGAGGGTAGCGGAATCCGCCTCTAGAGGTTAAGGTCGAGGGCAGGGAGAGGGTGTGGAGCGCCGCAACTCGCTCGTCTAGCGCGGCGGCGAACAACGCGATTAGCGCGGCGTCCCGCTCGCCGTAGAGCTGGACCTCGGCAAACCCGCGCTCGCGGTACAGGTAGTCGAGCGCCCTCAGGACGTCGAAGACCCTGGCGCCGAGCAGGTGCCTGCCGACTACGATCGAGTTCTTGACCGCCACCTCCTCGTTCGAAGCCGTCTCGCCACTCCCCCGGTACTGGAGCGCCATCGCTGCTCCCCCAGACTCCAGCCAGCTGGAAACAGGCGCCAGCGAGAGGAAGGAGGCGGCGTTCGTCGGCGAGAGGAAGACGAGGCACCTCCTCTCGGATCCAGCGGCGTTCACCAGCGCCGCTGGCACAATGATATCCAGCTCCGTCCTCAGCACTAACTTCTCCACCTCCAGCCCGTTCACCACCTCCGAGCCGAGCTCCTCGACCGCTAAAGGCTCCTCGGCAAAGCACCCGAGGGCTTCGGCGAGCCTAGCCCTGAGCTCCGGCAACCCCTGCACCCACTCCCCCGGCTCGGCAACCCTTGTCGACGCCAGCTGCTCGGCCCTCCTGGAATACAGCGAGGAGATCGTCTCGCCACGCGGGGCTGGGAGGCAGGCCAGCGAAGGTGAGGTATCCGGCTCAAGATCCAAGTCGCCCTCCTCCAGCCCCTCCTCGGAGCCCTTCAGCCAGCGCGTGAACCACCGGTAGGCGGCTCGCCTCATCTCGCCGAAGTAACCGTGGCCCGTGTGGACTTCGACGTAGGCGAGCTTGTCGAGTGCGTTGAGCATTTCGTAGACCCTCCGGACCCTGAGGTAGGCCCTCCTCGCCCTCAGCGCCGGGAAGACCTCGTCGTGGATGGCGCTGACTATCATAAGGGGCCTAGGGGCAATGAGGGATAGCACGTCGCTAGCGTTTGCGAAGCGGAGGATGCCGGGGACGCACTCGCAGTAGCACCTCCCGGAAACCACCTGGTCATCGAATACCTCGGCCGATGCCACCGGCACAGCCGCTTTCACCCTCTCGTCGAGGGCCGCCAGGTACATCGTTTGGTTGCCTCCCCCCGAGCTCCCCGTCACCCCGATCCGACTCGCGTCGACATCCTCCCTGCTCTCCAGGTAGTCGAGCGCCCTGATGTTGTCCCAGAGCACCAGCCCCGGCAGGCTCATGCCCACCGCTAGGAGCCAGAGCCCCTCCCTGTGCCCCTGGAACCAGCGGTCGCCGTAGCCAACGGTATCCACCGCTAGAACCGCGATGCCCGCCCTAGCCAGTGTCGCCCCGATCGCCTGGACGTGCAGCTCGTACTTTCCCCGCGGGTAATGCCCGTGGACCTGCAGTACGGCTGGGTGCGGGCCCCCGCCCTCCGGCAGGTAGAAGTTGCCGGTGACGAGGAAGCCCGGCCTACTCTCGAACACGACGTTCTCAACAACGTAGCCGCGCTTCCTCCTGCGCGAGACAGCAGTGGCGTTCAAGTCCCCCTTCTCCGGCTCAACCATCATCGCCTCCCACAGCCGAGTCCTCAGCCGGCGCGCCCACTCCTCGAATTCGCCCGGGGAGGAGGGCCTGCGCAGCAGGTGGTCGAGCTCTCGGCAGAGCCTGGCGTAGTGGTCCTGGAGCATCTCCCGGTAGTCGCTGGGTAAAACCCTAAATGCCAATGGGTCGACCACGCGGCTATGGTACACGCACTCAAACAAATCGTTTACTGGCTCATGTTGGGCAACCCGACCAGACCTTGAAGGTCCGTAGATTGGGCGGGAGTGGAGCTACAAGGTCGGCAGGCTCTGCATTACGCATATGCCCAGCGAGCCCAGGGAGGCGGTGGTGAGCAAACGCCGACGAGATGGTCTCCTCGCTGCCTACGAGGCCCGGCTACACCACGGCGGTCAACCACAGCCCCTACCCCGGCGAGGCTGAGAGCAAGGTCGAGGTGCTCGACAGGGGGAGGCTACTGTCGTCGGCACGCCGAGCGGCTTCCGGTTCGCGGTCTCCGTGAAGATCTTCAAGTACGAGGACTACGCCCTAGCCTTAATCGAGCAGCGGAAAAAAGGCCCTCGCTACATCAACCCAGGCGGTCGCCGGCATCCCGAGGTAGCCTGACGAGCACGGGCCGGCGGTCCGCAGGCTTCCAGCCCTGCTTTCAGACGAACTCGACCCCGGCTGCTGTTCTCACGATCGTGCCGCGGTAGGGGAAGCTGATCTGCCTGAGAGCTGCGTAGTAGTCGAACTCGTTGAGCGCGCTGACGGTGTCCATCGGGACGTAGACCCGGAGCCACCTGAGCGCGGCGCTCCCCGCGGTGTGGAGGACGCAGATGTTCGCCACCGTGCCTGTTACGACGAGGTTTAAGACCTTATAGACTCTCAGCAGGTCCTCTAGGGGGGTGCCGTAGAAGCCGTCGTACCTCGTCTTCTGGACCACGATATCGCCCGGCTGGGGCTTCAGCTCGTCGACGATCTCCCAGCCCCAGGTCCCTGCTTTGACGTGCTCACCCCAGATGCTGAACTCGGGGTCGCCCTCGTAGTGGGTATCCTGGGTGTAGAAGACCCTGACCCCCCTCGCCCTTGCTCTCGCGAGGAGCTGCTTGATCGGCTCGATAGTGTTCGCAGCGGCTGGGACGACGAGCCTCCCCCCGGGCTTCACGAAGTCGTTCTGCATGTCTACAACGATGAGAGCGGTCTCGCGGGCAGGGAGCTGTACCTGCTCTACCACCGGGATCTCAGGGACCTCCAGCTTGAGCCCGCTCACCTTCATCACCATATAGCGGCTGGAAAGCGCTAAAAAAGCTGCGCTGGGCGGCGGTGAGCCCGGGCTCAGCGGCTCGCGCTCCCGTGAGGCCTCTGGCTGCTAGTACGCGCCCAGGCCGCCGGTTTTCTTCAGTTTTTCTCGATAGCTCCGAGCAGGGCCACGCCTGCAGCGACCAGCCCCAGCGTGTAGGCTAGGAGGGCTGCCCACTCAATATCTAGCGGCAGGGCTGTCGGGTGCCCCATCGCGTAGAACCTGAGCAGGTCGGCGACGTAGGTGAAGGGTATAGCGAGCGCGGCGCTGTACAGCGGCCCCGGGAGGCTCGAGACAGGGTAGAAGATCCCGCTGAGGCCGAGGAGGGCGAACTGAAGCACGCTGTTTAGAGGGCCTACGCTCTTGAAGCGGAAGACGAGCGCTCCGTAGACGAGGCCGAAGCCGAGGGCTGTGAACGAGCTGGTGAGCAGCACTGCCGAATAACGTAGTAAAGATCACCATCACTACGAAATCCTCTCCATCGTGGGGAAAGCTAGCGAGGAAGTACGCACACTTCATCGAACAGATGGGCTCAAGCCGGGGCGCGGGGCGGCGGCTAACCCGTTGTCGCCGCCAGGGATGAGGTGCGCATATCGCTGCTGCCGACAGCCCCACAGTGAAGGGGCTAGCCCCCGGGGGTTAGCCCTGGAGAGGGGAACGGGCGGCACCCGCGGTTGCCGCCTGGCGGCGTGTAATCATCTCTTAAAATAGCAGCCCCGGCTCTCGAGAAGCCCCAGCAACGTTTAAATATGACGCAGTCATATCAGGATCATGGGCTTGAAATGCCCCAACTGCGGTAGCGAAGTCCGCGAAAGCGACAACTACTGCTCTCACTGCGGATATTTTCTCAAGTCAGGGATTCGGCAAAACTCTCCACCACCAAGAGCAGTACTGCTAGTACTCGCCCTCCTGTCCTTACTGATCCTCGCCCTGTGGCTTCTCCTGGCTTTCTGGACCCCCTTCTGGACACCTTGGCATTGCCCAATGTGTAGATGGTGGTGGCCAGCCTACCAAGTACCCGGGGTACTGCCAGGCTTCGCACTTATTGTGCTACTTGCTCTCCTAGCTTTATTCCTAGCCGTACTCTTCTTCCTGTTTCAGCCTGGCACAGGTTCCCGCTTGCACTAGACTTACCTCTTTAGCACGAGATTTTTCACCGAAGAGAATGCCGGGGACTACATGCTAGGCCCCGGCGCTGCTGGATAAGCGTTAGAGGCTTATGCAAGCAGCCTCAGCTGTCCCGCTCAGCTTGGTGTAGATGCCTTTGCTGAGTGCCACGCGACTTCATGAGGTTGAGGCTGTAATCGTCTCTTAAAATGATGCCATTATTAACCACTTCAAGAGCTAAAGGGTTGCCCCTTCCCAGCATGCTCGCAAACTCGCTCGGAGTCCACACAACGACTTCGTAGCCTGGCGGGTGCTCCACTCTTCTCAGCCTCTCTAATGGGCTGCCCCCAAGCTCCTCCGTTATCAGCACCACATCCACGTCACTCCACTTGTTGAAGTCCCCTCTAGCGTACGAGCCTACTAGGACTGCTGTTACTTTGAAGCCCAGCCCCGAAGCCCACCTCCTCGCCTCCTCTATCACCCTCTCTCTTTCCTCAATTCTCCCTCTAATGACCTCCACGTAGCCTCAACCCAATCCAGTATTCTCTCCGACGCACTAATAGCTTTAGCAGCATCGCTTAAGGCGTAGTACTCGAACGGCGCCCCCTCAGCCCACGCGTTAGGGTACCTTGTGGGGATGTACAGCCTATCCAGCTCCCTAGCGTAGCTCAGCACCTCCTCCGGTACGTTCAAGCCCCTGCCCGCAGCCTCCCTCAGGAGCCTCGAGACGCTATGCCCGTACGCGTGCAAGCCGAGGCCATGCAGCAAGGCCTTCACGGATAGCTCGGCCGCTTGGTGGGACTTGAAGCAAGCCCAGTTGTAGTCACCCCTCTCCGCATCCCCCCTGGCCGACTCGAGGCTCCTCCTCGCAGTCTCAAACCACCTCGCGAACTCCTCTCTGTCGAGCAAGGAAGCCGACCGCTCTTACCTCGCTGAAGCCGGAATTAAAGGTTCGCGCAAGCGCTGCAAAAGAAACGAAGTTAAGCCTTGCGCAACCCTGAGCTAGCAGGCAAGCTGGAGACGTGTGAGCTGGCACGCGGGGCGCGCAGGTCCCCCACTTCCGGAGCGTTGCCTCTTAAGCACCGCCCTAGCTCCGCTGCAGCTCTGCTCCGCTTAACCCGCGATCACGCTCTTCACCCGGGCTCTGAGCTCCTTCGCGTAGCTCTCCGAGAACCTGCCCTCCTCCACAGCCGCGAATAGCTCCTCCGCGAGCTCCACGAGCTTCTCCTCAACCTCGAAGTACACGATAGCGTCAGCGCTAGCCCGCTCGTACCGCCTCTGCCGGACTTCCTGCAAAGCATCCCTCAGGTACATGAGCTGCTTCGTCGCTCTCGAAGGGTCGAGCCTCAAGAGCCCAGCAATCTCCTCGAAGCCCAGCGTCCACATCGGCACTTCGAGAGGCAGCGGCTTGAGCCCGTACCTCGCTTCGAGCAAGTGCGCAGTCCTCCCGATAGGCGAGACCACTCTCACACCCTGGTACTTGCGCGCCAGGGGGACGTACTCGCTGTGCGTGTCCAGGACGAGAACCCTCGAGTAGGGGTACTTCTCGAGGACCGAGGCAAGAGTTACAGCAACTGCGTTCGACTTACCTGCGCCTGTCATCGCCAGTACTGCGAAGTGCCTAGAGCAGAGCATGTTGAGACTAAGCGTGAAGGGTACGCTCGGGTCACAGCTCAGCCTCCCAACTTCGAGGTCGCCAGCGCCCGCGATCCTCTCAAGGTCTCCGGTGTCAGCTGCGTAGACTTTCTGCCCAGGTTTCGGGAGCTCGGGGACGCCTCTGCGCACCGACCCGTTCTCCTCGAGGCCTACGGGCATGGCAATAAGCTCGTTCCTCGCAGTTAGATCATAGG
>CALHPJ010000021.1 GCA_938036345.1 uncultured Thermofilaceae archaeon
CCGGTACCTGGCGATGCTGATTACGCGCTCGGGCCTGAACGTCCCCTCAGCGTCGATGTAGAGGGCCTTACCCGACAAACCACCCCGCTCACGCGGAAGCTGAACCATGACAGCGAGCTGGTGGCAAAGCTGAGTCTTACCGGCCCCAAACTCCCCCGCAATCTCCGTCACGTAGCCTGCTTCAAGCCCCCCGCCGAGCAGCGAGTCGAGGCCGCGAACCCCCGTGCTCAGCCGCTCGACGCGCGCTCTACGGGCGAGGATATCCAGGCCCGTGGAAATAGGCGGGCTAGCCTCAACCCTCACCTTACCGATGAACTGCGCGAGATCGGGATCCAGCAAGGCGGCATCCAGGGCCCTGCGGGCGCCTAGCTTCGCCAGCTTGGAGCGGGCACCCCTGCTGAGGTAGACTTTCACATGATAAAATGCGCTGCAATAAAAATGTGAGTGAAAGGGGAGGAAGGTAAAAAAGGGGAAATTATTTTAAACTGGCTTTAAGCTCCCTCGGGCTTCGCGGGTACGATAGCTCTGGCGATCCTCCTGCGCCTCCAGACGGCGTACTCGTGGGCTAGGATGAACAGCACGATCACTAGCACGGCGATCAGCAGCAGCAGGCCGGCGAACTCGGAGAAGCTCATCTCCCAGCCAGCCACCGTCATGAACACGTCGGCCCTTAACGTAGTCTCAGTGGTCTGGCCGCCGCTTACGGTGGCGGTGGTTGAGGTGGTTCTGCCTCCCTTCTCGGCTTCCACGGTATAGCTGCCGGCGGGCAGCTCAGCCGCAAACTTGCCTGCGGAGTCGGTTGTGCCTACGATAGCGGCTCCCGGTCCAGTTATCTTCACCCTAGCGCCTTCGAGGCCCTGGCCCCTAGCGCCGACAACCGTGACCACTAGCCTGCCGATGGTGCCGACAGTCAGCGCTCCGGGAGCGGCCTTCTCAAACCTGAAGTTGATGGGCTGCCCGTTCCAGTTCTCAACTGTAACGGTGGCGACGCTCAGCGGGGCTTCGGGCACAGTGATCCTACCCTCGCTGTCAGCGGTTAGCTTCAGAGTTGTGCCGTCGAGCCTCGTAGCCGTTACGGAGGCGCCAGCCATCGGTGTGCCGAAGGGAGTCCTCAGCGTGAACGCCACGTCAGATACGTCAACGGTTACAGTCTCCCTGAACTCCGGCGTATCCATCCTAGCCCTCTGTATCCTGAACGTCCTCTCGCCTACCTTGCCCACACCCTCCCACTCAACGACAACGTAGTAGCTGCCCGGTGGAGACTGCGGGAACGCGGACTCTGGGCTGTAGGCCTTGCTGGCGTCGAACGGCCAGCTCACCACGGTGTTCTTGTTGAGGATTATCGGCACACTGCCATCGCTCTCCGGCTTGTGCCTCGTCTTAACCATGTCCGGCCAAGTTATCGTCACCGTTATCTTGCCGAGCGCATCAGGGCTCAGCTGCTTACCGTCCTTCGTCAGCAGCTGCAGCTGCCCGACGTACACGAAGGTCTTGATCGTGGCGCCGGGCGATACGGTGAAGCCCGTAACCGGAATGATCTCGTGGGCGAACAGCATCTTCGGCCACTCGTCGGCTATGCTGTCGTAGATGTCGATGAAGGCGGGTATCTTGCCGGCCTTGAAGAGCAGGTAGCTGTCGCGCCAGAAGACCTTCACCGAGTAGGCGCTGCCCGTAGACACCAGCAGCCTGGTGATGCCGCCGTCGCCGCTGAACGCTAGGGTCGATATGCCTCCCGCAACCTCCGGGTACATCTTGCTCGCGGTCACCAGCATGTTCTTCAGCGGTTTACCGCTCCAGTCCTCGATCGTCAGGTAGACGGCTTCCCACTCCAGCTCAACGCACACCTTGCCGGCGTTGTGGTCCTCCTTGAAGCACACGGTTGTGCTCTGGATCTCCGGGCAGAGCCCGGCCGCCTCCTCGGTCAGGCCGTACGGCTTCAGCAGCTCCTCGAAGTTCTGCTTGGTGCTGATGGTGTAGTTGATCTTCGGCCCTATGGCCTTATCAGCGCAGAACTTGTAGGTGATCACGGGCGGGGCTTTGAAGGTCACCCTGCCGGTCGCGTCCGTCACCCCGCTGGCGTACCTTGCGATCGTGGCGCCGGTCGCGCCTATAACGTCGACCCAGACCAGCTGGTTCGGTAGGCCGGTCTTCTCGCCGCCTGGGCAGGGCGGCGGAGCCAGCACGTCGACGCAGAAGCCGTCCATCGCGAGGGTCCTCACGGTTTTGTCGACGCCGCACCACTTGGTGATGTTCCACGGCTTGTAGAACTCCTCTGCCTTGACGGTCACCCTAGCCGCCGTGTGGTCCCAGTTAACGATGTAGCCGTAGACGCCGTAGGTCATATTTCGCTTCTTGGCGTCAGTTATAGTTAGGTTGGCGGATATCGGCGTGTCGGGTACGCCTGGGCTGCCCCACTTCTTGCCCGCCAGAACGTACACCTCGGTTACGTTGGTGCCGAACTTGACCTTGTCCAGCCACGGGCCGCTTAAGGTGGGCAGCCACACCGGCACCTGTATCGTTGCCACGCCCTTATCGTCGCCTACGGCGCTCCAGGCGTAGCCGGTCCACAGTTTGCTCCACTCGGCCTGGTCTGTGAGCCCCTCGGTCAGAGTATCGTAATTGTCCGCGAGGGTCCAGTTGAGCGCGTCGGTCCTCACCAGCGTTAGGTTGAGCCTCGGCACCGCGTAGGTCGCGGCGTTGCTCATCGTGGTGACCCTGATGTGCTGCACCCAGGTGATCAGCTTCAGCGTGGCCTGAGCCCTAGCGCCGCCCTTGAGGTGGCTCGGGGCTCCGGCGAACTCCAGGATCGGGTGCACTACGCCGGTCTCGTTGACCGTCACGGTGACTTTCGCGTCGGGCCTCGGCAGGGTGATCGTGTAGTTGTAGACGAGGACGCCGCCGTGGAACACCGCGAACCAGTACTTGGCGCCGGCGATGAACATGTGCGGCTTAAAGCCCCACTTCTCGGCCTCGGGGTCGCTCTCGTAGTACTGCTGCGATATGTACTTGAACACCGCCTCCGGCTTGTCAACCGTGGTCTTGTTGAATATCTTGAAGTCGACTACCACCCACGCGAGCGGCAGCTCGCACTTGCAGCAGCTCGGCTCCTCCTCGTAAGCTTTATCGACCAGGAGGACGGCGACCGGGTACGTGCCAGCGCTCGTTTCGAAGCTCCTCAGCGTGTTGCCCAGGTGGTCGGCCGCAATTAAGGTGAAGCTGTAGATCCATGTTGGCAGGGTCAGCGCGTTCTTGCACACGGGGACGCCTCCCTTCGCCAGCAGATCCCACTTAATCGTCTCGCTGAGCACGAGCAGGTTGCTGTCCACATCCCTCGTGTAGGGAGTATTGTTGGTGTAGGCCACGACCCTTACCTCGTAGCGGGCCGGCTCGAGCGGCAGGAGCGGCACCCGCTCGAAGGTGGCCAGGCCGCTGCAGTCAGTTCTAGCCCACTCCTCCTTGAACGCGAGCTTGCCGTCCTTGAAGTACTGCAGCGTGACGTTGAGCCCCTCGATCGGGTAGTTGACGTCCCACATCGTCAGCGTCACGTTCAAGTCGCCGATCGGGAACACGAGCGTCGGCGCAATCGCCACGTTCTTCTCTACAGCTATCACCGGCTCCGGCTGGGTCACGTTGGCTCTCATCAGGATGCCCTTCCAGGTTAACCGGATTTTCAGGCTGCCTCCGGGGACGTACTTCAGAGTAACGGTGCCGTCCGGGCCCGGCGTAACGCCGCCGATCTCCGTGTCATCGAGGAAGACGATGGCCGTCGCCCCGGGGAAGGCGGCGGGCGATATGTCCCTGCCGCACAGGTCCTGCAGCCTCACCTTAGCCTCGAACACCCTGGCGTAGATCCAGAACTCCTGAGTATCGCAGATAGTTTTCTTCTCCAGCAGCTTTGCGATGTTTAGGTTGATCGTCGCGTTCTCGGGGTTGGTTACTTCGACCCACCTCGTGCCTCCGGGTAGCCTCCAGAACACCCTAACCCTGTAGCTGAAAACTAGATCGGCGCTCTTCCTGTACTCGTAGGGCACCGGCAGGTAACCGTAGTCTCCGTAGACCGGGCGCAGCACTAAGCCCCAGTAGGTTTCACCGCCGAGGTTCGATGTATCGGCAATTCCAGTTATGTTGAAGGGCGGCATCTGCACGAAACCTTCAGAGCCGGTCGCGGTGTAGATCGGGTCGGCGATCAAAGCCTCGATGAGTATCCTAGCCCCGGCGAGAGGCTGGGGATTGGGCTGTAAATCGAACACCTGTATGCTGACCGGTACCACCGAGACGGGGGCAGTAATGTAAATTACATCATCAACCGTCGTCACTTCATCGCCATCTACAAAGGGGTCGAAGTCGTAGGTGATGTCCTCTAACGCGGTGATGTTGAGGGATAGCGAGAGCACTGGTACGTTGTAGTACGTAATTATGATCGTGACGTTCCTCCCGTAGACGCTTGAGATGTCGGGGACGTACAGCTCGGGGACCGTTCCATTATATAGCGGCTTCGCGCTCCTCAGTATGACCTTCCTGCCGTCGATGTCGGCCTGCACCGTGACGGCCCAGAACGTCGGGTCTCCCAACTTAAGATCGTTACCGCACGGGTCCACTATCGTTATATTGAGCTTCCTAGTGAACGCGAAGTTGGTTAGATTCGCTACCTGTTCAAATACTAAATCCTCTACGGTGGAGTCGCCGGTTATGAGGTTAGTCATGTTATAGAAGGATGTGTCGTCTGCCTTTCTTCCCACTATCAAGCGGTCCTTGCCGACTCTTACAGGCACTACCTCTTTCTTATTCTTAAGGAGGTTCCAGTAGACCTCCTTCGTCAGCATTACGTTGCTTTTGCTGGCGATGAGGAACCAGCCCGTTCTAGGTGCCTTGAAGGTGACCTCCGTGTCGGAGATGTTGAACAGCTGCTTCGCAACGCCGTTTTTGTCGGCCCAGATCTCGGTCAGCAGGGTTCCGCCCAGGAAGACCTTGAAGCTGGCGTACTCGCCGCCGAAGATTGTTTCGGAGTACAGTCCACCGCCGTAAAGGTAGTCTATAGCGGAGAAATTGAAGCTCCACCAGCGGTCGGCCACTACAGTCTTGTTGAAATAAGTACCGTTGAGGGCGGCAAAAGTTATCTTGGCTTCCTGTCTGAGGAGGAACCACCTCCCGTACTTCTGTATGGCGATCGTTACGTTGTAAGTGGTACCGGCATACACTTCGTTAACGTCAATCGGTATGGGCGTTATCCCCGTTAAAGTCAGGTAAAGGCGGCCGTCCTTATCGGTTGTCCCGTCGAAGTAGGCGAGCGGGTAGCCTCCGGGGTACTTGCCATTCTCTATTGTTGTGCTGTTCCATACGACTACCCTAACTCTCTCGTTCGCGAAGGGTCTGCCGCTCCAATCTACCAGCTCCATGTAGATTGCTTTATAGTACTGGGGCTGCGCCTGAGCGGTCGGCGCCAGTAAGGTTAGGGCCGCCAAGGCTATTAGGGTTCCTAAAGCCAGTACCAGTACCTTGCTTCTATACGCTTCCCCCTTCATTTGGGGTCGGTTACCCTCTCTGCGCGGGGTATATATGGGCAGTGTAGTTCTGGGTTTTAGAAATCGTTTTTAAGCTAAACTTTAGTAGGTTGGCGCCGTGAGCTTGAGCTACGATTGGATCGCGGAGCGCTACGACGAGCTCTACTCCGGCGAGCAGCGCGCGAAGCACCGGGCTCTCCTGAGCCTGGTACCCCCCGCCGAACCCGTTTTGGATGCGGGGTGCGGGACCGGGGCTCTGCTGGAGGCGCTGGAGGTGTACGGGGTGGGTTTGGACTCCTCGAGGGGCATGCTGCGGGTAGCTAAGCGCAGGCTCGCCGGCAGGCTCGCGGACCTCGTTCTGGGCGAAGCGGGGAGAATGCCCTTCAGGGAGCGGTCGTTCGCGGTGGTGTACTCGGTTACCGTGGTGCACGAGGCCCCGGCCCTCCTCGGCGAGGCCGTAGCGGCGCTGAAGCCGGGGGGCCTGCTCGCCGTCACCCTGCTTAGGAAGAGAGTCGAGCTGCTGCCCCGGATCCTCGGCGAGCTGGGGGGCGCGAGGGTTTTCGACTACCCCGAGCTGAAGGACTTGATCATCGTATGCGGGAAAGCGGCCGTGTAGCAAGCCTGCACGATTGGAGCTATGAACCGCAGGTATCCCGGCGGCGCTTCGGGGAGGGGCTGCCGCATCCCCGGCCTTTAGAAGGCTGATAGGCTACCCGCTGGCATGTGCGCGCCGAGCGCGAACCCGCCGCACCCGGAAGCCCCCCTGCGTAAGGCTCGCTTAGCTGGGGCGAAAGGGTTAAAGGCTTGCCCCCTACAAGAGGGGTTGAGCCCGGTGGTGTAGCGGTCAAGCACGCGGGGCTCTGTTCCGGGCACCTGGCCGGAGAGCAGGCCCCCGAGAACCGGGGTTCGAATCCCCGCCGGGCTACCATTTGACGATTCTCGGGATGCGCACCTCAGGTTTTAGGGGGATTGCGCGCCCCAGCCCGCCGCTCGAGGCAGCGGGCCGAGACCCGGCTTAGCGCGTGGAAACGGTTTTTAGGGCCTGGATGCCCATAGCTCGGCATGATCGCCAGGTTGTCGACCGGCGTTGCGAAGCTGGATGAGCTGCTGGCTGGGGGCGTCCCGGAGGGCTTCCTCGTGGCGCTCGTCGGCATGCCGGGGACGGGGAAGACCGTCACCTGCCTGCACTTCGTTTGGGCTGGGCTGAAGCAGGGGGAGAGCTGCGTCTACGTGACCACGGAGGAGAGCAGGGAGAGCATCGTGAAGCAGGCTTCGCAGTTCAAGATGGACTTCCAGTCCGCGATCAAAGAGGGTAGGCTGGTGGTCATCGACGCCCTGATGAGGGAGAGGGAGGACGAGTGGAGTCTCAGGGATGTTACCGTTGAGGAGATGCTGGATAAGGTGATCGCGGCGAAGAAAGCGCTGGGTAGGGGCTGCAAGCGGCTCGTCATCGACTCGATGAGCGCCTTCTGGCTGCGCGCGCCCGTGCGGGCTAGGGAGCAGAGCTACACGGTGAAGAGGGTTTTGAACCGCTGGGGTTTCACGATCTTCGCGACCTCCCAGTACGCGATAACCACCGGGTATGCCTTCGGGTGGGGGATCGAGCACGTAGCCGACGGTATCATCCACTTCAGGCGCACGGTCGCGAACGGGGTTTTGAGGAGGTACCTCATCGTAGAGAAGATGAGGCAGACGGCCCACGACCTAAGGGCTTGGGAGCTGGACATACTCGACGGCCAGGGGCTCGTCCTGAGGAGGCCCCTCGCCAGGAGAGCCGAGGACGAAGCTCTCCCCCCGGACGTTATGGAGAGGATCCGCAGGTTCGCCTCGAAAGAGGGTTAGCTCGGATGGGCCTCGATAGCGGCGGTGCTAGCCGGGTGGACGGGGCTTTCACCCCTGAACCCCGCTTCTAACTCTCTTGACGTAGATCCTCGCGACCTTATTGAAGGTGCTGAGGGGGGCTTTCTCCAGCTTCTCCGCCGCACTCGCTCCCAGCTTTTCCCGCACGAACTCCCTCACGCCCTCGATGAACTCGATGAGGGTGAGCATGTTCTCCCCGCGGCCTTTCGCTTGCAGGTACTCCCGGTAAAGGGAGAATAGCTCGGCGTACCTGCTCGCTTTCCCGAGCCGGGGGTTTAGCCCGGCCGCCTCGTAGATCTGCTCCACACCGCCCGGGAAGAGGGAGTACAGGGTTCTAGTGGAGATCTTCAGGTTCCCCGCGATATCCCTTGTGCTAGGAGGCAGCCCTTTCGCCGCGTAGTAGTCCCTCACATAGTTTAGAACTTTCTCCCTAAGCGCCATCCGGGTAGCAGGGCTTCGGCCGCAGTTAAACTTGTCGCGTAGCGGTGAAGTTTTAACCCGCGTTCAGCGGGTTGCCTATGCACGCGTTCGTGTTCGAGCAGCCGGGTAGGATAGTGTTCGGTCGCGGCTCGCTGAGCAGCGTTGGCGAATCCGCTGCCAGGCTGGGCGGCAGAGCCCTCATAGTAACGGGTAGGAGGTTCGCGGCAAGCAGCGGCTACTTGACCAAGCTCGTCAGCTCGCTGAGGGAGGCGGGCCTGGTGGTCGCGGTTTTCGCGGAAGTCGAGCCGGACCCCTCGATAAGTACTGTGGATAGGGGTTCCCGCCTAGCTATGGAGAAAGGTATCGACGTCGTATTAGGGTTCGGGGGCGGGAGCGCCCTGGATGCCGCGAAAGCGATAGCCGCTGTAGCCAAGCTGGGGGGCTCGGCGGAGGATCACCTTTACCCGAAAACTGTTGAGGACGCCCTGCCCGTCGTAGCGGTGCCGACAACCACTGGTACCGGCAGCGAGGTCACGCGGTATTCGGTGCTCCTCGACCCCTCCGCGGGTAGGAAGGTCGTTATGCAGGGCGTGGCGATAATCCCCAGGGTAGCTCTCCTCGACCCCGACGTCACAGACTACATGCCCGGCCGCCTGGTAGCCGGCACGGGGTTTGACGCGCTCTCCCACGCTCTCGAGGCCTTCCTGAGCAGGCGCGCCTCACCCCTCTCCAACCTATTCGCGAGGGAGGCGGCTACAGTAATCCTGCGCGAGCTGAGCAGAGCTGTGGAGGGCGATCGCGCCGCTAGGGAGGCGATGATGTACGCCAGCATGCTAGCCGGCGTCGCGATTAACCAGGCTGGGACGACGATGGTGCACGGCCTCAGCTACTACCTAACCGTTAGGCACGGCGTGCACCACGGCGTGGCTAACGCCCTCCTCCTACCCTACGCCCTCGAGTACTACGCGGGGACGGGCGGCAAGGTCGACGAGCTGGCAAACGCCCTGGGGTTTGGGGGTTGGCGCAGCCTGGTGCTCAGGATCGCAGAGCTGGAGGAGGCGGTGGGGATCCCGGACAGCCTGGCGGCTGTAGGCGTTAGCCCTGAGGAGCTGGACAGAATGGTTAACGACGCGCTACAGTACCGCAGGAACCTGGAGAACGGGCCGGTAGTGCCGGAACCAGCGGAGGTGAGGGAGGTTTACGAAAAGAGCTTGAGAGGGAGGAGGACGTTCATAGGCGGGCTGAAGTGCAGCGAGGCTCTAAGCGGAACCTGAGCACCGGAGCAGGGCACCGGCGGTCAGCGGAGGTAAAAGCCACGCGGGCAGCGCCGGGAATCGCCGGGCTTAAGACGCTTTACGCATGCAGAGGTCGCGCAGCAACGAAACAACGGAAAGAGCCGCTAAGTAGCTGGTCCTCGGGTTATCCGGGTGCGGCACGTTTTCGACTCTCAGGAACAGGGTGCTGGCTTCCGAGTAAACCGTCACCTCGTGGATGTTCCGCTCCGCGCTTGGGTCAGCGACCACCTTAACGTAGACCGGAGCGTTGGAGGCTAGAGCTAGAGCTGCCGCGACGTTTAGGCTGCGGGGGAAAGCCTCAACGGCTTCAGCTGCTGTGCCCTCGAAAACCACGAGGGGTTTCTCTAGGCGGCTTAAATCCAGCCCCCTGCTCTTCACGTAAGGTGTGTCGGCTAGCTTTGAGGGGTGCTTGCGGGTTGTCAGCTCGACCCTGTCCACCCCGATTAACGCCATCGCTTTAACCGCGTCGAGCCCAGCCAAGGCGCCCGACGGCACGTGTATCCGGCTCCAGTGCTTGTCCAGCAGGGGCTTAACCTCGGGTTTCAGCAAAGCGCCGACGCTGAGCACTACCAGCTCTTTCCCGGCTTCGAGCAGCCGCTCGGCATACTGGACAACGGCCTCCTGGCTGGCGGCCTCGACCACTATACTGACCCTGGGGTCTCCGGCTACCTCGGCGATGCCCGAGGCTACGCGCGGCTTCTGGCGATGCAAGCTGGCGGCGAGGCGCTCCGCCTTCGAGCGGTCTGCGTCGAGGAGGTAGCGCAGCTCGGCCTCGACGAGGCCCTCATCCACCGCCTTAGCGATTATGCCCCCAATTGCCCCGCAGCCGATGATCGCCAAGCCCTTCACGGGGCTTTCACCTCCATAACCTCGAGGGAGAGGTCGACCGCGCGCGCCGAGTGCGTGAGGGCCCCGACGCTTATCACGTCGACCCCGGTTTTCGCGTACTCGGCTACGTTCTCCAGGGTTATGCCTCCCGAGACCTCCACCACCACTTTATCCCTGAGGCCCTCCCTCCTCAGGTACTCAAGAGCTTTAACCACCTCCTCCACAGCGAAGTTGTCGAGCATTACCACGTCGGCTCCCGCTTTAGCCGCTTCGACTGCCTCCTCGGGGGAGGAAACCTCAACCTCCACTTTCGCCGAGAAGCTGGCCGCTCTCCTCGCCGCTTTAACCGCCTCGCCGACGGACCCGAAGCACTTGAGGTGGTTATCCTTTATCAGCACCATGTCGGAGAGGGATAGCCTGTGCGGGTCGCCGCCGCCCGCTATAACGGCTCGCTTTTCGAAGTACCTTAACCCGGGCAGGGTTTTTCTAGTTGCAGCTATTCTAACCTTAGGGTTAACTTCCCTAGCAGCTTCGACAAATTTCCTGGTGAGCGTAGCCACCCCGCATGCGTGCGCGAGGATGTTCAGGACGAGTCTTTCCACTTGGAGCAGCTTCCTAAGGTCCCCCCTCACTTGTAGCAGCGCGGAGCCGCGCTCGAAGCCCTGCCCGCTGCAGACATTCGCCTTAACCTGAAAACCCAGTCTCTCGAGGAAGTGGGCCACTTCCTCCACGCACGCCGCGACTCCGGGCTCTTTGGCGAGCACGAGCGCTAGGGCCTCGCGGCCAGGCGGTATAAGCTGTGAGGTAGCGTCCCAGAACGGGATATCCTCCTCCAACCAATCCAGCATCCTCCTGTACACTACCTCCTCAGCCACGGCGCGTCCACCCCTAAGAGCTCGAACGACCTTTCGATAGCGCTCCTAACGCCCTCCGCCACCCTGGGCTGCACCCGCACTACGTTCCTGCCTTCGAGCAGCGAGGCGGCTACCTTACTCAGCGTCGTTTTCTTCATTTCCACGCAAACCGCGTAGCGGCTTGCGGGGTAGGCAGCCACATCCGCTTTGTGCACCCTGTGTAGAAGCCCCACCTCCGTGGCTATTACGTACTCCTTCCCGCCTAGCTCCGAGGCGGCCTTCACCATCTGGCTGGTACTGCCGATGAAGTCGGCCAGTCGCCTCACCTCCCGTGGGCACTCGGGGTGAGCCAATACCTTCGCGTTCGGGTGCTCGGATTTGCTGGCCAGCAGGCACTCGAGCGTTATTACCTCGTGCACTGGGCAGTGGCCGTGCTTGGGAACGGGTACCACGCTCTTCCCCGTAACTTCGGCGACGTACTCGGCCAGGTTTTTATCCGGGCCGAAGAGGACGGTTTCCGCGTCGAGGGAGGAAATCAGCTTAGCCGCGTTCGCGCTCGTCACCACGTAGTCAGCCAAGGCTTTAACGCGGGCGATGGTATTGACGTAGACTACGAGGGGGGCACGGGGGTACCTTTTCCTGTACCTTTTCACGAGCTCGGGGGTCAGCATTGCTGCCATGGGGCACTTCGCGGTCGGTTCGGGGACAAGAACTCTTTTGCCGGGGCATAGCGCAGCGGCCTGCTCTGCCATGAAGTCTACGCCGGCGAAAACTACAGTGCTGGCCTTGGACTCGAGCGCCTTCAACGTTAGCTCTAAGCTGTCGCCCACGTAGTCAGCTGCGTCCTGTACTTCTGGGCGCTGGTAGTTGTGAGCTAGAAGCACCGCGCCCCTGCTCTCCAGCAGCTTTCTAACCTCTTCGATGGCTACCATCAGCCGAGGGGTTTACCGCTAGAGTTAATAAAGCCCCCTTTACCGGCAATAACCGCATAGCGGAATTGCGGGGGTGCGCAAGGATTGCAGCTCGAGGTCTACGTGCTACTCGGTAGGGGGGCCGTCCCCTCCGAGGAAGTAGCAGCCGCTCTAACCGCCCACGGCATCAGCAGGGCTGAGGACTTAGACTCGGCCGACTTCGTAATGGTGATAGGCGACGATAGGGACGTGCTCGACGCTATCCAAGTCCTTGGAAAACGGAACACACCCATACTCGGCGTGAGCTCCGGAGGGGTGAGCTACCTCACGTCCGCTACCCTCGACGACCTCGGCAGCGCGCTTGAAGCCCTCGAGAAAGGGGAGTACGAGATAGTGGAGTATACTAAGCTAGAGGGCGTGGTTGACGAAGAGACCCTGCTGCATGCGCTCAACGAGGTAGCCGTTTTCCCGTCGAAAAGCGCTACCTTGATGAGCTACGAGCTCTACGTGGACGGGGACCTGGTATGGAGGGACAGGGCGGATGGCGTCTTAGTGGCGACCCCAATAGGCTCTACCGCGTACGCCCTCTCGGCCGGCGGAGCGGTGGTCTTTGAGGGGGCGCAGGTCCTGGAGCTCCTACCTGTGAACAGCATCGACCCGTCCAAGAGGCCTTTGATAGTCCCCGATTCCTCCCGGATCGAGGTCAAGGCTATATCGAGCAAGCACCCGTGTGAAGCTATAGCGGATGGGGGTACGAGGGTGCGCGTTAAGAGCTGCGTCGAGGTTAGGAAAGCTGCCGCACCCTTAAGGTTGGTCAGGATCTCCTCAACCCCCTCCGTAAGGGAAACGCTCAAGGAGAAGCTCCCCTCCGATCTCTTCGACGTGCCGCCCAGCGCCAAGTTCGTGTTGAAAATGCTCGAGCTTAAAGGTCCGATGAGTGCTAAGGAGCTTGCGGAGGAAACGATGCTGCCCGAGAGGACAGTGAGGTACGCGCTTTCAGAGCTGCTGCGCAGGGGTTTGGTTAGAAAGGTGGTTAGCCTGAGGAACGCTAGGCAGACCTTCTACGAGAGAACTGAGTGAATCCAAGCCTCGCGGGGGCTTGAGGGTTAAGCCCATCGAAAGCCTTAAACCCACCGCCGTCCCTACGTCTTAGGCGCGGGGGTGCCCGAGCCTGGACAAAGGGGGCGGACCGGCTGTCCGGGCCTAAACTTAAGGGTTTTACGCGGAGAGATCCGCTGGCGGAGGCCTGCCCGGGTTCGAATCCCGGCCCCCGCACCAATCCCCGGTAAGAATTTCTCTCCCTCCGGGATCAAGGGGTGTGGAGGAGTTCACCAAGCTGCTTGAAGCCTCGAAGTTCAAGGTTAACGAGCTATGGCTCAACACGGGTATCCCGCTCAGCCTGTTGGAGCCGCTGAGTGCCCATTTGACCGAGGAGATCCTCATAGCGGTTAAGTTGGCCGCGTGCTGCGGATGCGACGCCGCCAGGGTCGTCTACGCCGCGGTCGCCCGTGAACTGGGGAAAGCGTTTCAGGAACTCGTGTCCTCGGCTGGCGAGAGCGAGGAGGATTCGCTGGAGGCCCGCTTAGCCGAATTGGCCCACGAGCTAGCAGTGGTCCTGCAGGCGAGGAGGTACGCTAGGATGGGCTTCGGCGTCGAACAGGTGCTGAGGGAGCACGCTGCGAGGGCGCTCGCTGAAGCGGCCAAGGTTGGTAAGGCGGATGTGCTTCAAGCTGTTCACGAAATCCTGACAGTCTAACGCCAATTAGGAAAACGCTTTTTACTCAAGCCCTTTAAGGTTTAGGGGACGATGAGGTTGAACGAGGACGAGAGGAGGTTCGTAGCCTATCTCGCCGAGCGCGGCGGCAGTGCTTACCTATACGAGGTGCGGCGCGCGCTTAGCATGCCCCACACCTCCGCCTGGAGGATTGCGCGGCGCTTGCAGGAGATGGAGGTTATCGAGTCTGTTAAGGTGAGGATCGGCAGGAGGGAGCTGCTGAGGATCTTCCTGAAGAGGAGGCTAAATCCGGTTAAACGATAAATTTTTACTTCCAATGTCATAATTATCCTGGTATGTTGAAAAGCCCTTGCGAAAGGCTCGCCAAGTACGTGTTGCCAGCGATGCGGGGCGCGCTTATAGCTCACATGTACAGCGAAAAGCGTATGAAGCAGCTGGACATCGCCAGGCTTGTAGGCGTTAGCCAGAGCGCGGTAAGCAGGTACGTCCACATGGAGCGTGGCCTCTACCGCTCGCTAGTTGAATCCGTTCCCGGTATAAGGGAGCTCCTGGACGAAACCGTTGCGAAACTTGCGGAGGGGAGGAGCGTTTCGATGTGCGAACTCTGCAACTCCCTTCAGGAAAGGGGACTTCTGGAGCAGGTACTCGCCGTTATCGAAAAAGCTACTAGCTCAGGTGGTACGCGAGCCCCCACCTCCACGGCCTGATCGCTCGCTCCTGAGAAGCAGCTCGGCGTACGTCTCCTCCACTACCTCCTCCGCGCCCAGCTTCTTCAGGACCGCGAAAGCCTCGCTTAAGGCATGCTCGCCGACCTCGACCTCCACGAACTCCCCTAAACCCTCGACTCTATCAAGCGCTACTTCGATGCCGCTCAGCACGTAGGTTTCGCGAATCTTCCTCACCCTGAGAGCCTCCGCGAAGCCGAGGCGTGCGAGAATGCTCAGCATCCCGGCCGCATCTCTTACCTCAACGGTAATCTCCGTTCTAGCTTTCCCGCTACCGGGTCGGCGGGGGCCCTTGTACGTAAGCTCAGCACCCTCCCCCCTCAACCGCAGCCTTAGGGCCTCATCCTGCCCCAGTAGATCCCTGCAGGGGTGGTTGAAGTATATGTCCTCTTGGGCTTCGATCCTTACCGGCTTGGCTCCCAGCTCTAACAGCGCGCTCCTAGCGCGGTGTAGGTTTACCTTCGCCTTAACCTCAACTTCTATTTTGCCCACCTGAACCACCGCTTGAAGCTAACTTCCTTATCCACTCGAATACCTGCGCCTCGTACTGGAAAACCCCTACGAAAGTGGCAACCGTAACTCCCAAGAGTGTTTCAAACCATACTTCCACGAACCTAACTAGGAGGGTTACGGCCATTGCGCTCGACCTGTCCACTCCGAAGGCTACCAAGCCCAGCAGGGTTCCCGCCTCCGTAACCCCGACGGCCGCCGGCAAGCCGACCGGTAGGGCTGTTAAAAAGCAGTGGAGCGGGAAGATCACCAGTGACACCCAGAAGCTAACCTTCTGACCGATAGCTGTGAAGAGGACGCCGAACTCGAAGGCTCCCGCCACCCATTGGGCCAGCATGAGCAGCGCCGCTAGGAGCATGTAGGCTTTCCTCCCCGCTGCTTTTTTCACGGAGATCGAAATCCCCTCCACGAGTTCCTCCGCCTTAACAGCCAGGTTAAGCTCTCTTCCGCTAAAAAAGCGAGCTGCTATACGCTCGGCGAATGACCCGGTCGCGCGGGCAACTCCTTTCAAAGTCTCAGGCTTCAAAGTTACGTAGGAGGCGATTAGTGTGCTAGCGACGGCCAGTGCTACCAGAAAGGCCAGTATATGCGGGAGACTCCCTCTCAGTGCCAGATCTGTTGACGCGATAGCTAAGAGCGCGATAAAGGCTACATTGTAAAGGAACCTGTGGACCATTATAGTGGCCAGCAAGTCCGCGTAGCTGACTTCGCTGTTCCTGCTCTTAATGTAAGCCAGGCGCACTATCTCTCCGGAGGCCGAGGCAGAGGCTACGAGCTTGTCGGCGAAAAGCCCGAGTATCGAGGCGACTAAACCGTCTGCTAAGCCGGCGTCAACCCCAACCGCGCGCGCAGCTAAAACCCAGGCCAACGAGTAGAACACTATCGACACGAAGTCGAGGAAGCACGCTAGTGCGACGTATACGAGCTTCGCCTTAGCAATTCTCCAAGCAACGGCCGCTGGGTCGCTTAAGACGACTACGATGGCCAGTATAGCTATTCCGATGGCTAAACCTAGCGCGTAGCCTGCCTTACCGCTTACCTTCGACACCAGGGCACACTGCGTACCCTGCACTCCAACCTTAATTAAATGTAACACCCCTCGCAGCAAGGTTTTTCCCGCAGGAGAAACGGAAATGCTGTGGAGAGAAGGCCGCTTCTAGCTGATGGGAGTATAGTCGGTAGCTACGAGCCCCTTTACAGCTACTGGGAGGTTGCAAGGGAGAAAGGGGTCGAGGAGGTGACGATAACGGGGGAGGACTTAGAATTTGTCGAAAAGCTGGTTGAGAGCGCCGGCAGGCTTCGCCTGCTAGAGGTCAGGGAAATGCTTGTGAAAAAGTTTATCCCCCGCGTGAACCCTGAGGTGGCCGAGGAAGCTTACAAGCGCTTAGGTTTCAACTTCACCAGGGAGGAAGCCCGGAGGAGGATCGCTGAGATACTGGCCGGGTGGTCCCTGGAAGCCGCAAGAAACCTCAACATAGTTTCGTTCAGGGGCTGGTTCACTAGCCCTTGATCAGGGGTCTCCCAATGCCCACATAGGCTACGCCCGGCGGCGGCTCCTTCCACCCCCCTAGAACTAAGCGCCCGTCAACTACCCCGAGCCTCCCTGCCCCGGATAGCTCCTTGAGTGCGGCCAGCGTAAGGTTGGAGTACTCGGGATGGTCTGTCGCGAGTACTAGGACGTCGGCACCCCTTACCGCCTCCCCTATCTCCTTGGTGAGCTGTATGGCGAGGGAGGCGAGTGTCTCGTCCCGCTCAACATAGGGATCGTGAACTTTTTCGACGGAGTAACCCTTCTTCAACAGGTTGTCGATTAAATCGTACGTGGGGGAAAGCCTCGTATCATCCACCCCACCCCTGAAGGCTAGCCCTAGGATAGCGACCTTAGGCTCCTTCAACCCCAGCTCGCTGACCACCAAGTCCACCAGGCTTGCGGTGTAACCCGGCATTGCCAAGTTGGCTTCCCTGGCCAGTTCCACCAAAGGTAGACTCACGTTGAGTTTCCTGCCAGCGTGTAAGAGGAAGTGGGGGTAAACGGGGATGCAGTACCCGCCCACACCGGCGCCCGGCATATGTAGGTGGCAGTACGGCTGGCTGTTCGCCGCTTCCCTAACCTCGATGTAGTCGACACCCAGCTTTGTGCAGAGCTTCGCTAGCTCGTTAGCTAGGGCAATGTTCACGTCGCGGTACACGCCCTCTGCCAGCTTCTCCAGCTCCGCGGCAGTGGGGCTGCTGAGCTCGATCACTCCCCGTTTAGCCACTCTCGAGTAGACGTCCTTTGCGGCCCTGGCGCTTTTGGGACCCACTCCCGCCACGATTTTCGGGTAATGCTCCTCGATATCCTGCACCGACCTCCCAATGTAAACTCTCTCTGGGCTGTAGGCTAGGAGCAGCTCCTCTTCAACGCGTAGGCCGCTCGCCTCCTCCAAAGCCGGTTTTACAACCTCCATCGTGGTACCCGGCGGCACCGAGGATTCGACTATTACTAGGTCGCCCTCTTCGGCCCCCATGCCGATGGCTTCCGCGGCTGCTTTAAGCCTTGAAAAATCCGGCTCGTGGAGGGGGGTTAAGTAAACCGGAACTGTAACGATTTTAACTCTGCATCGCCGCGAGGCGGCTACCCCATCCGTAGTAGCGTCGAAAAGCCCGGCGCGTAAACCCTGCAGCAGTGCCTCTCTCACCTTTTCTTCGACGTGCTTCACCACACCCGCCTTAACCTCGCGAACCACGTTTTCCGAGGAATCGACTCCTACGACGTTGAACCCAGCCCTCAACATCACCGATGCAACGGCCTTACCCACGTAACCCAATCCGTATACAGCCAGCGAGCGCTCCCTGCTCATCGCAATCGCGTTAGAGTTGCCCGTATTTATGGGGTGTGCTGCCAGCAGCGGAAATAATATGTAGATAAAGTTGCCGTGCTGTGGAGACCCCTCTTCAGAGCTTAACAATGTATTCCTTGCGCGGAACCGGGATTATGACTTCAGCTTTACTGCTCAGCAACCCCTCAACCTGCTTAGCTTCCTCCTCGCTGCAGTGGATTGGTACGACATACCGGGCTTCCAAGTCCAACGCCATTCGTACAGAGGACTCCGGGTTAGCGAAGGAAGACCCCCCTGCTGGAAGGAAGGCCAGCTGCGCCTTCAGCTTCGAGAGCGGTACGTAACCCGTGTCCCCCGCGAATAGGAAGGAAGGCCCCCAGGTTACGTAGTATAGGTTGACGGGAACCTCGTGCTTCCCCTCAATGGCGAACACCCTGAGCGGGCCGATTCTAACCCCTCTCCGGGGCAGCAGCTCTACAAGCCTAATTGAGGGGACGAAATCTGCCACCTCTTTGCATACCTCGCTTGTCCCTATGAGCAAAGCACCTTTCATGCTGACCAGCTTCATCGCGGTTCTAGCGTGGAAATGGTCGTCTAGAGACTGCGTGAACAGCACCGCGACCGGGCTGGGAAGCGCGGCGATTTCCTCGTCTGAAAGTAGGTCGCCTGGGTCGAATACTAGCGTGTAACCCTGAGCTGAAACTACAACGCACGCCCCACCTCGGTAGGAGAAGGCGACCCCGCTAACCGGCTCCGAAGCGACCCCGGCCAAGCAACCCCCGGTATGCACTTCCAAAGGGAACGATTTTAGTTTAACGCAATCAGCAAGATTTAATATGTTCCTGATTCCGCGTGAGCCAGGGTTCCGGATGCGGAACATACCGGTGGTTAAACCCCTATTGGACGATGAGGAGCTCGCGGCGGTGAAAAGGGTACTTGAAAGCGGTATAATTGCTCACGGCCCCGAGGTAGAGGCGTTCGAAAGGGAGTTCGCAGAGTACATAGGTGTCGAGTACGCTATCGCCGTGGCTAACGGCACGGCCGCGTTGGATTTGGTGCTTAAAGCCTACGGCGTCTCCAGCGGGGACGAGGTGGTAACCACGCCGTTCACGTTCATTGCCACTGCCAACGCCGTGCTCTACCAAGGCGCTAAACCCGTTTTTGCCGACATAGACCCCAGGACATTTAACATAGACCCTAGCAGCGTACTGGAGGTTATAACCCCCAGGACTAGGGCTGTGATAGCTGTGCACCTTTACGGCCAGCCCGCGGACATGAAGGCGCTTAGGGAGATTGCAGAGGACCACAAGCTGGCGTTAATCGAGGACGCCGCTCAAGCCCACGGCGCGGAGTTCATGGGTGTTAAAGCTGGCGCGCTTGGCGACACCGCCATATTCAGCTTTTACGCTACGAAGAACATGACAACCGGGGAGGGAGGCATGGTTGTAACAAACGACGGGGGGGTGGCGGAGCGGGTTAAACTGCTCAGGGACCACGGGCAGGCGGAGAAATACCTCCACGTTGAACTCGGATACAACTTGCGAATGACCAGCATACAAGCTGCAATAGGGCGCGTACAGCTAAGAAAGCTCGACAGATTCAACGAGGCTAGGAGGAGGAACGCCAAGGAGCTGAGCGAGCGGTTATCCAAGGTACCGGGAGTGGAGGTCCCCTACGAGGACCCCCGAGTAAAGCACGTCTACCACCAGTACGTAATACGCGTAAATGACGAGTATCCCCTCACCAGGGACGAGCTCAGGGAGTACCTTAGAGACAAGGGTATCGGCACGGCTGTGCACTACCCGCTGCCTATTTTCCAGCAACCCTTGTACAAGAGGCTGGGCTACCCCCAGGATATATGCCCCAACGCCATCGAAGCCAGCAGGAGAGTCCTCAGCCTGCCGGTTCACCCGGCTTTAACCCCGGAGGATCTACGCTACATATGTGACTGCATAGCGCAGGCCGCCGAGGCAGCGCGGCGGTAATGCGGAAAGCTGCAGCGGGATTCGAAGTTGCATGCTGGAAGAGAGTGCTCTCGCCTCCATTCCAGTGCTTAAATCGCATCGAGGAATGGGGGAAGCGCAGGCAACTATTTTATAGTTTGAGCCGCGCAGTCCGAAAACGTGCCGTGCTCGACAAGCGGAGAGCTTAACATAAGCATACGTAACGGGATTTAACCCTTTAGCTATAGGAGGCCGCTCTTCGCTAGGAAAGCTATCCCGTTTTTAAAAGTTTATACCTCTCTGGACGCGCTAAAACGTGCAAAAACGCTATACCCGATCGTTGTCTCCTCGGTGTTTAAACTTTCGAAAGTCGAGAGCGTGTTTTCTAAGAGAAGTAGGAGCGGCGGAGACCATTATGTTACCGCTCTACTCCACGATGCACTAAACTCCGCATACCTAGGTGGCATTACCGCAGACGCGGTAATAGCGTTGAACCCGTACCTAGGGTCGAGGCGCATATGGGGCGACCGCGCTGTAGTCATCGATTGGATGGATGTCTGGATGTGGCCGCGGGATGAGATTAACCCGCTCGACGTACAGACCGTCCAGGAAGCCGAGGGGGTGGTCTTCTGGAGCAGGCCGATGATGGAGATCATGTCGCGAAGGATCAAAATTAGGCGTTCAGTCTATGTTCCGTACGGGATCGACTCTTCGAGCTTCAATCCACCAAGGTTTGGAAAACCGGGTTACTTCAGAAGGAAGTACGGCCTTAGCGGTCGCTTTATTTTCTTTTACAGCGGCGTTTTATGGAGGGTTGAGGGAGTGGATTTGCAGGGGACTGATAAATTGCTGAAGGCGTTCGCTTACGCTAGCGGCAAGATACAAAAAGCCGTGCTTGTTCTCCAGGTATCGAAGATCGACACGCAAACCTATAGGTTGATTCGCGAGCTGAAGATCCACGGTAAAATCAAGTTGATCGGCGCCCTACCTTACGCTAGTTTTGAGAGACAAAGCGCTTTTGCCGCGGCCGACGTGCTGGTGGCACCTACTAGCAGGCATCCAATCGCGTACTACGCTGAGCGAATAAAGCTCTTCCAGTACATGGCTGCAGGAAAAGCGATACTCGCCGAGCGGTCGGCTGGCTCTTTGAGCGCTCTCGGGGGCTCGGCGCTATACGTAGACCTGGATGACGTGGAGGGGTTAGCCGACTCCATGGTGGAACTTTACTCTAATAAGGAGCTGAGAGAGGAGTTGAGCGCTAGAGCCATGGAGAGAGCCAAGCTTTTCGAATGGGATAAGCTGGCGCCGGTTTACAGGGATTTCATACTTTCCGCGGCAAACAGTTAAGCGTCTCCTTTAGGTGAACCCATGAAAAACATGCCCACGGTAAGCGTCATAGTCCTCTCAAAAAATAACGGGAGAACCCTTGGGCAAACTCTGCTTAGCATTCTCAAGTCGAGAACCCCTCCGGGTTGGTATAAGGAGGTCGTGGTGGTGGACGCCCACAGCAGCGATGACACCCCCGCAATTTTGTCGCTTTTCGGGGAGTATGTTAAAGTGGTATACGACGAGGGTAAAGGGATCGGTATAGCTAGGAACCTCGGTGTAATTTCAGCTGGGGCGATATGATATGTTTCGTAGACGCCGATTGCGTTGTCGGTCCAGAGCACTTTGCAAGGATTATTCAGGCCATCGAAGAAGGGGCTGACTTAGTTGACGTCAAAGAATGCAGTGGACCTTCAGAGACGCTACTAGAGAAGATAGAAAGCATCATATGGGCTAAAGGGCGTGCCTATTCCGAGGAGCTGAGGAAAAATCGATGTTTCGCCAGGGGGCTTTGAAAAAGTGAAAGGTTTCTGGCATTACCCACCGTACGGCGGCGACGACTTAGATTTTAGCTATAGAGTGCACAGGGCTGGCTTTAAGATCAAGGTCATTGAGTCCCCAGGTACTTACGGCAGGTTCAGGAGGGGTATCCGGGAGCTAATGAAACAGCAGTTCGGTTGGGGGAGGGGCTACGCGCACGTAATCGCGAGGTACAGGAATGAGGAGTCTTTTTGGAAGCGCTACAGGTGGAGCAGGGCCGTGTATCTGTTGCTCAACGACTTCGCGTACCTTTGTCCCATGCTGGCGGCCATGCTGGCGCCGCTCAAAGGCTTGCTCCTAGCTCTCCGGCTAGGCAATTGGCAGCTGTTACCCTACTGGGTACTACGTCGGTACGCCTTCCTCTTCGGCATGCTGATAGAATTGCGGAACGCATTCACGTCCCAGGGCAGTACTGGTAGTTGAGCTCCGTACACTACAAGCCGCCGCAAGCCAGCACCGCATCTCGACACGCGAAAGAATGGACGCGCCATGCTGGACAACGATTTCCTATAAATTCGATACGGGGCTTTTTCAAATGATTTAACCTGAGTACCCGCTACTTGAGTCGCAGCGGCCCGATGTCCTGTGCTGCGGGAAAAACATATGGGCGCTTTAGGGAGGCGGGTTAGGCATGGACATCTTAATGGTGAGTCCCAAGGTATCAGGTATAGGGGGCGTAGCTCGCCACGTCACGGCGCTCGTTAAAAGGCTGAGGGAGAATAGGGGCTTCCTGGTCGATGTCATTTCCGTGGAGAATACGCCGCATCTACCGGTGAAAGGGCTGTATAATCCCAGCTTCTCCGCCACATCGGCTTTGAAAGCTTTATGGCGGCGTCTCAAAGGTAAACACTACGACGTGGCTCACGGCACAACCTCCCTACATGGTTATGCGTTAAACTGGCTCCTGCGAGCGTGAAAGTCCTCACGCAGCACGGCGTTTACTCCGAAAGCATTCGGCTGCTCTACGGCAACCTTGCCGGCAGCCTCGCCGAGGGTTTAGAACTCGCCGCTGTTAAGAGAGTGGACGCATTAACCTGCGTCTCCGGTCCCGCGTGCAAGCACTATGAGGAAATGGGTGCTCGGGTGCGGTTTATTCCCAACGCTGTAGACTTCCAAGAACTACCGAAGGATAAGCTTAGGTTGTTCGAGAGGCAAGTGACGTACGCGAGAAGGCTAAGCTACGAGAAAGGGTTTGATGTGCTTCTTAAAGCAGCCGAGTTTTTGGATCCCCGTGTTCACGTCGTTATTCTGGGATCCGGGCTTAGAAAACTGGAGGAGGAGGCGCGTGCGTTGTCGAAAAAATTGCCGAACTTCCACTACCTCGGCTACAGACCTCACGAGGAAACTCTCAAGGTGATCGCCGGCAGCGATTTGTTAGTCCTTCCCTCAAGGGTCGAGGGACTTCCAACGGTGATACTGGAAGCCATGGCGCTGAAAGTGCCTATCCTTGCCAGCAAAATACCCGGGGTTCTCGACGTCGTAGACGAGGGCTGCGCCGTTCTAGTAGAGCCGGGGGAGCCGGTTGCACTGGCCAAGGCGATTAACATGTTTGTCGAAGAATATCCTAGGGAACTGCTCGAAAAAGCGTACGCAAGGGTTAGAGAGAGGTTTGACTGGGATGTTGTAGCCGAAGAATACGTGAGGCTGTACGAAGAGCTACTCTCCGAGAAAAACTGACTGGTTCGAGGGAAATGCGGTGAAAGAGGGTTGCCTGCCGCTTTTTCCCTTTAATCGCCCCAGCGGTGATATTGAGTAACGTTAAAGGCTTATACCTCTCGCCTCCGCTCTTCTCGGGGAAAATGTTCCAAGTAGACCTCACATTAGTCGAACGGTTAAAGAGGGTCAGAGTAGCTGATGTCGTTGACGCGCTTGATCGCTATGGGTACCATGATAGGATTCTCATCTCGAGGGAAATACGACCGCTTTATCCCGGTATCAGGATGGCTGGCCACGCTTTGACCGTGCAGACTAGGAGAGCGAGGGAGGAAATCCCTTCGATGAGCCCGGAGGAATGGGAAAAGTACGCCGGGGAATGGTATAACAAGAGGGCTAACTACGAACTCTTTATGAAGTACGCCGGCCCCGGCATCGTGATTACTGTTAACTCGGCTGAGTGCCCGGACGTCGGCTTCTGGGGCTCTAACGTGGGTTTACAGGCAAAAGCCAAGGGTGTAGAGGGCGTGGTAATAGATGGGGGATGCAGAGATACGGGGGAGATACGGCTCCTGCAAATACCTGTCTTCTGCAGAACCCACGGCAGAACAGAGGTTGTCGGCCGGCTTGAGATACCCCCTGACGGCGTGAATATACCAGTGACGATAGGAGGGGTAACAGTCTACCCTGGCGACATCGTAGTTGGTGACGATGACGGACTCGTCGTGGTACCGAGGGACATAGCAGATAAAGTGGTTGAAAAGGCGGAGAAGCAACTTGAAGCCGATAGAATGGCGCAAAAACCCCTTTTAGAAAAACTGGGTTTACGGCTCGCGTAGGGTGCCTTAAGTGGAGTACTTTAAGGTGAAAACCACCGGCAATGTGCTTGTAGTAAGGCTGGATCCCGGGGACTTTGTGCTGGAGAGCCTAAGGGAACTGGCCAAAAAGGAGGGGCTTAACGACGCGGTGATAGTGTCGGGTATCGGGACACTCGATAAGTGCGTGCTACACATGGTAACAACTACGGGCTACCCGCCCAAGGAGTACTACAGGGCATGGGACGGTGAGCCGTTAGAGCTAGTATCCCTCTCGGGAATCATAGCGGGCGGTGAGCCGCACCTTCACGCCGTAGTCTCAGATACAGAAAAAGCCTACGCGGGCCACCTGGAAGAGGGGTGCAGAGTACTTTACCTTGCGGAAATCGTTGTGGTTGAATTCGAAAACTGCGGGCTAGCCCGCGTTGCGGATGAAAAAGGTATAAGGAAACTTAGAAGAAAAACAGAATAATTGCTAAAATGAAAACTAATGTTTTCGCAATAAACCAAAGGGCAGCCTACTTAAGCGTTTCCGAAACGTGAGTAGGGCCCACAAGGCAAATATCAAAGTCACCACTTTACCCGGTGCTGATGTAGCTACTGCAAGCGAGTCTACGTAGTTGCGATCGATGTACGCTTCCAACATCCATTTTGCGCGCACGGGGCGTACCGTAAACCAGGGCGTTGTGCGACTCCTCTCGGTGCTAAAATCCCCAATGTACATTCTTTCCCCTCTGAAGGACGCGTAAACCTTGAACTTTACTTCCTCCATTCTTAATTCCAGCTTCTCAGCACTCGAGGAACCGAGAAGGCTAGCGTAACCCCGCGTTGCCCTGAAGCTGTGAAAGATTATGTCGCCTCTAATTTCCACTACCGGGTTCAGGGCTGTCGTCACATTCGAGGATGTTATTATTTTGACGTAACCGCCTTCTCGGGGGAGCAAAGCTCCGTTAACGACGTCGAGCAACGTTATCGTGGCTCGCTCGTCTCTGATGCAGGCACTCCCGTTAAAGCTTATGCCGGAAACCGCTATAAACTCCGTTAAATTGTATTTTGAACCTATCGGGCTCAACTGGGATGAGGAAACAAGGACATACTTGCTGTTAGAGAAAACTACCTCGAGGCCCTTAGTAGCGTTTACAAGAGGGGAGTCGGGGGGCAGTTCCTTCAATGGAACCAAAATAAAAGGTGTGGGAAGGGCGCTAACGATCATGGCTAACTCTTCCTTGCTGCTTGCGTTGTTGAGGAGGTCGCCTAGCGATCTCGGGAACAAGAGTGCCCCGCTCGCGTGAACTAGTTGAGCAGAGGGGGCCGCCCAGCTGAATATTGAAGCTACGTACTCGTACTTATAGGCTCGAGGCTGCCCATAGATAGCGTTTACCAGCTCGCGATCCTCCTCAGTTAGACCTAAATGCAGCAGCGGATTCCTGGCATCGTTCCACCTCCAATGGCTTGCGGAAAGTGCGTGATTCAGCGCTCCCAAAGCAAAAAACTCCGCCAGTAAAAGAGCCAGCAGTAATTTCCGCTTGCGTGATACAGATCCCTCTGGTGGAGCTATATGTGAGGCTATCATCGCAAGAAAAGGGCGGAAGAGAATTGGCTCCATTGGGTATGGCTCTATTAGGTAGAAAAAGCCGGCATTGAATACGTTCAGAGAAATGATGAAGAGTATTTGTAAAACTGTGACATAGATTGAAAACTTTAACCCAAGGGATGGACTTTCTTTGCGTGCAAGAAGGCAGGCTAAGGTGGTTAACGCCCCCAAGCCTAAGAAGCCCCACTATGACTGGCGTGTACCATAGCGTAACAATGGGCGGATCCAGCATAGGGTTAAATAAAAAAAGCTAGCAAAGCTAGACAGTATACGTAAGCCGCTAAAGCCAGGAGAGAGGCATACAAGCACCGTTTACAGAGCTTAATGGGGTAGTTCCTATGGTTCAACCTGCTAGCGAGTTTCCGTAGAGCCGCTGCAAGGAAAGCAGCTAGGGAGGGGAGCGTGGTAGCCAGCACTGTGAAAATACTGGGGAGAGAGACGATAGAAAGAGGAAGGTTAACAAGAAGAAGGGATACCCCCAGGCGAGCAATTCTACCCGCAGGATACTCTTTCATAATAAGCGCTAAGGCGAGGAACCCTTCAGCGATTACAATGGACTCGACCACGTGACCGAGCGACACTTGGAGCACCGCTAGGATGAATGCCACTACATCTCCCCGAGTGCTTTTAATACATTTGTGCAATCTCAGCAGCAGCGCCAGAGCCGCTAGAAGCAGACCTAAAGCCCACAGACGAGTCGGGGTATGGCCATCGGCGTATATGTGAGAAACTATGGCGCCAGAGTAGAGCCCATAGCGGTGGCAGATATCATTGAACACTTTTACCCATCCATCGCTAGATTGCAACAGGCTCGGGTTTTTCGCAATCAGGGAAAGCCAAGAGAATCCCGACAACAGTGTCCACATGGCCACAGCAAGGGCTGCACGCCTCGGATCCCCTAAGAAAGCCCTAGTTGCAAGGTACAATGCTAGGGCAAAGTAAAAGTGGTTAAAAAACGCGATTAGTATTAAACCATTTACGTAAGGAAACGGTATCAGCCTGATAGCGGAGAGCTAGGAGAGGCTGAACGCTACAGGGTAACCCCTCGAGGGTGAGGAAAAGTACGCGGGTAAACCGTACTTACTTAAGAAAGCTATCCTATGTGCATCGCTGTGCATATCGCCCCTTAGACTCGCCTCCCCACCCCCTAGTGCGACAAACAGATTAAACATGCTGAAAGTCAGCACGGCCAGAAGTGTTATCGAGTTTACGACATCGACTTCCAACATTTCCCGGGTACCAGGAGCCCTTTTGGTGAGCAGAGTCCTCGAGTATAAATGCAGCAACCCCAAGGAAAATACCAGTAACAAAACCATCCTGCCTAAACCCTGGATCCCGGTAAGGTCACTAATCACAGCCAGAGAACCCAGCACGGCGAAACTAATTATCGGGTAGAAAACCAACTTCTCCAGGGGGGCCCATTGGCTTTTCAGAATAATTGAATCCAGTACGTAAGCCGGGACGTAGAGCGCGCATAGGTAAGCTAGCATGAAAAATAAGGGCAGACCTAAGGGCAGTTCACGCCACTCAGCGAACGCTTTTTTGCCAAGATTTAGAAAATTCGAACCGAGATATACCGCGCAACCCAAAGTTACTAGAAGGAAAAGAGCGGCGATAGCTTTCCACAAATGTGATGGTATCCTTAGAGTACATCCGTTGCTCTCGATAACCAAGAGCAACACAGCTACAATGTTTAAGGAAAGTATGAAATTGAACAGCTTTACGTCGAATAAGTAAACCAATTTCACGTTGCTTAACTCTACTGTACTTGAACATAAGAAGTAAACCGGTAGCAGGAGAAAGAGGTAGAGTAAAACCCTCCTACTTTCTTTAAACATGCGTTTCACCTACTCCAGGTAACCTCCCGAGGCCGGCTGCGCAGCCCGTTCAGCAAATTCGGCAAACATACCACTCTCTACTTACTGCATGCAACTTTGCCTGCTTAAGTTTAACCCCTCTGGTTTTGGCCTGTCCTTACGAGTCGAGGGGCAGGTTCCATCCCCGCTTGAGCAGGTATCCTACGGGCAGGGAGAGAGGGTGAGCTTAACTGTTGCAGTAGGGCTGGCGTGGGGCTAACCCCGCTTCACCATCTCGATTACTTGCTTTAGCGCGTCCTCTGCTCCCACCAAACCCGCGTGCACCTCCTCAGCCTTGCCGTTAACATAGTGGAAGACTTTGGTCAAAAGCTCCCAGGGCTCGTCTTCTATTTTCATTAGCCCGTAGTTGCTATTCTCCCCGTCAAACCTACCCTCCTTAGGTTGGTCAGTGTACTGGAACCAGTGGTACCCGACCACGTAGGGCAGCGCCATAATTCTCAACACGTAGCGGGCGGCGAGGTACGACCTCTCCCTCTGGGTTTTCACGGGCTCGCTAGCCCCCTTTGTGTTGGGTAGACCGGAGTCCATAGCCTTATAGGAAAATTCAGTTACCATTATGGGTTTACCCGTAAGCTCGTAAATGCGCTTTAAAGCATCGATAGGCGGCTCGTGGGATCCGTAAGTGTAGAAGTTTACCGAGATCACGTCGAGGTACTTTCCAGCGGCCTCTAATACCTCCGATGGAGGTAAGCCGGCAAACCGAACCCCTAGAACCAAGTGGTTCGGGTCATGCTTTTTCACAGAATTGACGGCAACGCTGAAGTATCTCTCAGCGAACTTACTAAGGAAAAGGCTGCGCGCCTTGTCGAAAACACCTCCCGCTGGAATCTCGCCGTTAAAGCGGAGCAGGTCCTCGAAGTTTTCCAACCTAATTCCCAACTTTCTGCCAAGTTCCGCGAGATCCCCTCCGCAAGCCTCAACTAGAGCTTCGGCAGCGACGCGCTTTCCGGGGGCTTCGGCTGGGAGCTTAATGAAGTCGTCTAGCAGGTTTCTCTGGGACCGCCAGTCAGGCCCCCATCTCAACTCGTTATCGAGGAAGTAGCCTAGAAGCAAAGGGTCGCGAACCCTGGGTTTACATTTGGACACGGCGACGCTCTCGGCGTGCTCCTCAAACTTTGCGTCGAAAATATCGGGAACGGCCCCGGTAACCCAGTTGAAGCCGTAGCTGGCCATCACGTCCAGAATAACTGTGTAGGGCATCTGTAGAAACAGCTGCTCGTATGACCATGAACCGATGGTGTTAAAGCCCCAAGACCGTAATCGCAGTACAGTTACCTCAAGCCACGCATCAACGCTTTCATGCTTCGCTTTAACCCACCTCTCGTAGGGCGAGTAACCGAGCGCAGGAGAGTAATCCCCGTATGGGCTTACGTGGTTCACGCCCTTCGATACAAAGGCGCAGCCTAGCGGGTCTACCAGCCACCACACGCCATCCCGCTCGGCTACGTAAAAGAAACCCTTTTTCTCAAACTGGCACATCCCCCTCCATCCACCGAAAAAGTTGTACCGATCTAAACCCAGCTTCGGCATAGCTTGCGTCTCCGTGGGCTCCTGCCGACCTTTTAAACCGAAAACCAGCATGGTAAGCACTACAACAGCAAAGCCAAGTACCAGGCTAAAGAGATTACGTTTACTAAACTGCACATATCGAAAACATGACGGGCCTTTTTAAGGCTATTTTCCTGTGTAAACCGGTTTCGCGCACATGCCGCGGTTCTCTCTTAGCACAGCTTTTGACCTCCGCTTGCACCCCTGATTTCTTTGCATCCCATAGGGTAAGGACGCACTTACAATCTGAGTTGAGATGCGTGGAAAGGAGACCGGAGCCGGTTACGACGCTTCGGGCCAGAGCTGCTATCCCTCGACTTTGAACGCCCTAGCTGCGAGGGGCTTTCCATCGCCTATGACGGCGACTCTATACTCGCCGGGTGATGCGCTGCCGGATAGGGGTACCGTGGCTAAGATGCACGCGCTCTCCGGCTTAGTTAGGACTGTATGTACAAGCCCGGATGGTTCTTCGACTACCGGGGTGAGGATTTCCTCGACTCTAGTTAGGGGGCATACTTTTAACCTCACAGGGTCGCCGGGTTTGTAAACTTCCTTGTCCAACGTGATCTCAGCTGCCGCTTCTCGGGAAAAGAGGGGGAGGGGGTTCGCCGAGAATTTCTTGATCATAAGATCAAGCTGGCGGCAGTGCGCAATTATTGCCGCGGCCGCCGCCAGCGCTGCAAGCGCCGCCAGTACTCTCCAAGTCAGCGTCACCTCTACAACTATTTCTTCCTCCACGCCGTGAGTTTGAGGTTGAGCTTTTAAAATCGTCGATTACCGCTCGTTCGTAGGCCGATCGGCTTTTGTCTCCCTAACGATTTTCAAGCCTGTTTTCTCTCCCGTTGCGCGCCACTCCGCGATTATCAACAGGGCTGCCGTGAGTAGGGTTAACGCCACAGCCGCTATGAACCAAGCAGGAGGCGGCAACTGCAGTGTTGCCTCGCGCTCATCCGGCAGTTTAAGCGCGGTCGTTAGGCCCTTCGCGCGCACAGTGTAGGTGCCTGGCGGGAGCCTTGTGAATATCACTTCCCCGTCCTCGTTGGTTCTCGCCACTGCCAGAAGAACGCTTCCGTTGAAGAGCTCTATTTGCTCGAGCGGAGCTGGCTCTCCGGTAAAGTCCACCACATTGACCTTGATGCTGTATAGCCACGTCGGCAACGTTACGCTGAAGTTCCCGATAAGTTGTCTCCCCCTGTAGACCGTGATACCGTGCCACAACACTGTCAGGTTGTACTCTCCTGCCTTAAGCAGAACCCATGCTACGCCCTCCGTAGCTTCGACCGCTAGGCTGTCCACCGCTATGACCGCTCCGTGCAACTTTTCCCCTTCAGCATCGGTTACAGTTATCCACACCTGCATCTCCTTACCCCACACAATGATTGAGACTGGCTGGCCGGAGCTCGCTTCGAATACGCCTGTGGGCTGAAGTTCTGCGCGGAGGTAGAGCCTGCCTATACTTGTAAGATTAAGTTTCATTACGGCTACTCCATCCGCTCTTGTGTTTGCTGCCGCGAGTACTTGACCCTCCTCTCCCAGAACCTTTACTACCAGCATGGGAATCGGAGGTGATAGGCGGGCTTTCACTGTGAATGGCTTACCGACCACGACCTCTCCGGGAGCTTCCAAGTGTATGCTGACACCCGATTTAACCAACACAACCGTCGGAGTTCCCAGCGTTCCATTGCATAGGGGGTAGATAAACCAAGGACCTGGAGTATCAAGACTCACTGCTTCCCCGTGTTTGAGCGATCGATCCCCGTGTATCGTCCTGGCGACTATCGCTTCGCACCCCCTACAAGCTAGCATTACGGTTTCGTTAAGTCACTTGGTACCAATTGGTTCAACTTGGCATCCAAGTAGTTTGGAAAACGTAGCAGTGAAGTTAGCCATGGCTGCGGCAGGCGCGAGTTCGGGTGAGCCCCTATACTCGACTCTAACCTCGTAGACACCCTCCGACTCCGGTTTCACCGAGAACGTCAGCCAACCGCTGGCGTTAGATTGCACTCCCCCCATAGGTAGCCAGTCGCCATCCGGTGGTTTAATGTGAACTTCTAGCGGCAGGCTTAACCCTGGGTAGACAAAGCCGATTACCACCGTTTCCTCCCCTACAGGGCAGCGGCCAGGAGGCGCTAGAACGATAATTGGAGAGGGCTTACGCATCACGGTGAATGTCGTCTGAACCGTGTACGCTAGGACGCTGGCGGTAACCGTGTAAACACCCTCCCTGGCTTCTTCGCCGAGCGGCAACTTTAGGGTAACGGTTTTCTCCGGGAACAGTACCATGTACCTGCTGTCGACTACCCCGCCCAGCGGGTCCTTGACCTCGAGTACAACCTCCGCTCCGATAGGGCCTTGAAGAGTGATTTCCACAACATCGCCCTGCTTGTAGGTTTCGGAGTCAGTGAAGATAGTTAGAGGCGCTTGCGCTGAAGCAGTTGATGCTAGCAGCAGCACCGGAAACAGGAACGCAGCCGAGAAAAAGCCGATGCGCGTGCTCACTCTCTCCCCGTTACCCTATGCTCGCTGCAGCCCCCTTGCTTTCCCCCTCTTTCTTCGCCTCCTCTTCAAGCTTTTTGAGCTCTTCCTCAATTTCTTTCTCGATTTCTTCTATGGGTTTGGGGGGCGGAGTTGTGGCTAGCGTATAGCCGATCCACGCGAGGATGCCGAGGACTCCCGCTACAGCAATGAAGGCTGTCAACTGAATGAGGAGGAAACTATAAGGAGTCATAAGCAAGTAACCGTAGAGGGCGATGCCGGTAATGGATCCAATCATTAAGCCGACCCCTATAACTTGATCCCGAGTCATTGGGATGGCCCACCAAATAGAGATACATATATTTTCCCCGAAATTGCACTCGACGAAGCCCTGGGGCGATTAGAAGTGCGCGTGAAAACCCAGAGTTTTGAAAATATTCCGCGATAACAGCCGCGCGTTGGAGCGGCAGCTCAGACCCTTCGCCATAGGCCGGGTTCCGGTGGGTGATAAGTTTAAGCCTGTTACTGCCTGAAAGCTGCGGGAGATCCGGTGAGCATAGACCAGCTAAGGTTCGTTGACCAGCGCGTAATAAAGGCTCTAAAGGCGCGTGGGCTGCATAGCCTATGGGAGCTGGTGGAGCTGGCGATAACTGCTCGGGATCGAAGAAAGCTGGCTCGCAAGGTTGGGGTTGACGAAGGGGAACTCCTGAAGCTGGTAAGGGTTGCGGATATGTGCCGCGTCGCCAATCTTGAGCTCGCGGAGGTGCTGGTGGAAGCAGGTATCCACACACCCTTGGAGCTTGGACTCAGACCGCTGGATTACGTGCGGATGATGGTCGCCAAGAAAGCATCAGAGCTAGGGGTTGAGCAACCTAGGTTGGAGGAAGTGGAGGAGGCTTGGAAAAAATCTAAGTTGCTGCCACCGCTCTTCAGATATTGACAAAGCTTTTTACCGGCCTTACCGAAGAGGCCCTGTGGTCGAGGCATCCTGGAGGTACGTGCTTGAATGGATGCAAATGCCCCTCGAGGGGCATTTGCACGGTATTAGGAAGATTATTTACTCCGGGAAGACCAAGTTCCAGCAGGTTGACATAGTGGACAGCTACTCCTTTGGCAAATGCCTGTTCCTCGATGGAAAGCTGCAGAGCAGCGAGTACGATGAGTGGATATACCACGAGTCGCTAGTTCACCCGGCTATGGTAACACACCCTAACCCGAGGAACGTGGTGATAATCGGGGGCGGAGAGGGGGCTACCGCCAGGGAGGTTCTGCGATACCCGACTGTGGAGCGGGTAGTTATGGTTGACATCGATGGGGAACTTGTGGAGCTGTGCAGGAGCTACATGCCAGAGTGGAACATGGGTGTATTTGATGATCCAAGGTTCGAGCTCGTTATTAGTGAAGGAAGAAGCTTCATAGAGGAGAGCAGAGAGGTCTTTGACGTTGCCATTCTAGATCTCACGGATCCGATACCGGGAACCCCCTCGGTTTTCTTGTACACTAAAGAATTCTACGAGCTGATTAAGCGTAAGTTGAGCAGTAATGGCGTAATGGTTACGCAGGCTACCTCCCTCCGCTATTCCTTCGAAACATTCGCGAAAATCCGAAACGCCGTAGCTGCTGCGTTCCCGTTAGCTAGACCCTACACTGCCCCGGTGGTGAGCTTCCTCAGCTTCTGTGGATTTGTGATAGGTAGCATGGGGAGAGACCCGCTCTCGCTCAGCTCAGAAGACATTAACGCCAGGCTGAAAACGCTGCGGGGAGAACTACAGTTCTACAGCGAATGTACCCACAGGTTCCTGTTCCAGTTGCCGCGCAAGTTTAGGGAGGCTTTGGACGCGATAAAGGAGGTGCCCACTGATTCAAACCCAGCCTTTATACCGCTTTAAAGCTTCAGTAGTACCTCAGCCGCTCGCTCCACTACTTTCAGGTCCCCGCTTGCCCTTAACGATAGAAGAAGGGCTTCTAGATAGGTTTCCGGGGTGCCCACGTCCACCCAATGGACGTCCCCGACATCATATGCATAAATATCGATTCCGCGCTGGATTAACTTTTGAATACCATCTGTAATTTCAAGCTCGCCGCGCGGACTGAGTTCGCACTCTTTCAGCGTATCGAAGATCTCCGGCGGTAGCAGGTAAAGCGACGTGTTCGCCAGGTTTGTAGGCGGTTTCTCGGGCTTCTCGATTATAGCTTCAAGCTTCAGCACGCGCTCTGAGAGGCTGCGGCCTACGAGGACGCCGTACTTCCTCGCGTCAGGCACCCGCTTGGCGGCTATTACGGCCGAGTTGAGTCCCCTGTGCAGTTCTAAGAGTTTTTGAGCCACGTTGTCGCCTAGGAAAAGGTTATCGCCAGCTACTACGAAAAAGTAACCGTTTCCCGCGAAGTGTTTCGCCTGCATAACGGCATCGCCAGTCCCTCTAGGGAAGGGTTGGTTCACCCATACGATGCTTGAATCCTCGATTCTCCTGTAAAACTTCTCGAGTAGCACAGCCTCTACCAGCTTACCCTTTCCCCTTAAGAACTCTACGTAATCCCAGTCTGGCGTAAAATGGTCCTCGACCGCTCTCTTGCCTCTGCCCACCACGAAACAAAACTCGCGGACACCAGCTTCGTAGAGCTGCTCGAAAACTGCTTGAAGAATCGGCTTCAGCACCGGTTTGCCATTTTCAACCACGAGTATCGGGAGCATTTCCTTCGGCATCTCCTTGCTGTAGGGTATAAGGCGGGAGCCTAAGCCCGCCGCCAGGATTACTGCCTTCAAGCGATCCCCGGTTAGCTTTGGATTCGGCTGTCTATAAGTTTTTACCATGCAGTTCGAGCAGGTACTCGGAAAGCTTTTCAAGACCCTGCTCAAGCGAAACACCGGGCGTGTACCCCAGGCACTCCTTCAACTTGTTAATCGAGGCTACTGAGTGCTTAATGTCTCCAGGTCTAGCGGGGGCGTACACCGGCTCTAGATTCGGCTTCCCAAGAACCTCCGCAACTTTTCTCGCAAGCTCTTTTATGCTTACGGCTTTTCCACTGCCCACATTGAGTACGCCGCTCACATGCTGTTTCTTAGTCGCCGCTACGAAGCATTCCACCACGTCGTCAATGTATACGAAGTCCCTGGTTTGGCTGCCATCCCCGTAGATGATCGGCGGTTCGCCCTTCATAACCCTTTTTGCAAACTCTAGCACAACACCGGCGTACGCTTTGCTCTGCCTAGGTCCGTAAACGTTGAAGATCCTTAGTATTACCGGGCGGAAACCGTGGACGCGAGCATATGCTTGCACCAGCGCTTCCCCGGCCACCTTAGTTGCACCGTAGGGTGAAAGTGGTGCAAGGGGGTGTGACTCCTCTATCGGCAGCGAGAGGGGTTCTCCGTAGACAGCAGCACTAGACGCGAAGACGAAGACTTTCGCCCTTTTAGCGGCTTCAAGTACATTTAGTGTCCCCAGCACGTTCACATCCAAGTAGAGGTGGGGTTTCTCGATAGATTCGGCTACATCTATGAGCGCAGCTAAATGTATTACAGCTTCCGCTCCGCTGGCGGCTTCCCCAACCACACCGGGATCTCTTACATCACCCTCTACGAACCTCACTTCGCTCGAGACACAGTCTAAATTGCCCAAGTGGCCCGAGGAGAGGTTATCCAGTACGGTCACTTGAAAGCCCTCGGCTACTAACCTCCTTACCAAATGGCTCCCGATGAAGCCCGCGCCGCCGGTTACAAGCACTCGCATGCTATTCGCCTGCGGCAAACATTTTAGGGGACAGGTTTAAAAAGTAGGCTAAGCGAAGCCCCCGGGATGAGGAAAGGGCCCTTACTGGCTGCAATTGGCGCTGTAGCTGCGATTTCCATTGCGCTTTTACTGTACATTTGGTACCTGCAACCCACGCAGCGTGCCCCAGCTCTGAAGGTGGTCGTCTACTCGTACTTGGATGTGATAACCGGCATTGATCCCTCGATCGAGGACGATACGGGGATAGTCGTCCTAGGTTCCGTGTACGAACCGCTCCTCTACTACGACCCGGTTAGAGGAGAACATATACCGGCGCTCGCCGAGAGCTGGGAAAGCAATGAGGACGGCACAGTGTGGACATTTAGGCTGCGGCGGGGCGTTATATTCCACGATGGTACCCCATTTACCGCGGAAGCGGTTAAATTGTCCATCGAAAGAGCTAGGGATATTTACAGGGAGACCGGCAGAGGCAGCGGCTACATCTGGGACTCTGTAGAGGAAATCGAAATCGTGGATGATTACACGGTCAGGTTCAAGCTGGCTTATCCGCAGCGAGTCGACATGCTGGCCTCGGCTATTTACGCTGGCTACATCTTTAGCCCATCGGCGCTGGAGAAAGCTGGGGTAGAGGATCCCTTGGACCCGAACCTGGAAAGGTGGTTTAACGCCGGTAACGAAGCGGGAAGCGGCCCCTACTTGATTGAGTTTTACAGCCCAGAATCGGAGGTGAGGTTGAGGAAATTCGAGAAGTGGTGGGGATGGACCGTAGTAAACAACCCAGACGCGCCAGACGTCGTCATTATACGAATCAGGACGGACCCCCTCGACCAGTACAATGGACTACTTGCGGGCGAGATAGATATAGCCTCTAGCGTTCCAAGGGCGAATTTAGGCGACCTCAAAGCCAGGGGTTTCCAAATAATCAACGTGAGCGTTTTCCACAACTATATTTTGCAACTTAACTGTAGGCGGTATCCGACTAATGTAACTGCGTTCCGGCTGGCTGTGATGCACGCTATACCCTGGGGCGAGCTGGTAGATGTGGCGCTTCAAGGCTTCGGGAGGCTAGGAGCTGGAGTGCTGCCTTACAACTTCCCAGGATACGATGGAAACCTGAGATACACCTATGATCTGGATCTTGCCAGAAAGTACTTGGAGAAGAGCGGGGTGAAACTCCCGGTGAAGGTGGAGTTTGTTTACCAAGCCGACTACGAGGAAAACGCGGCGTTTGCCCAGCTCCTGAAATCCAGGCTCGCCGACCTGGGAATCGATGTGGAGTTAAAGCCGATGGCTTGGACGGCCGTAAAAGAAGCTGGAAAAGAGGTTTGGAGCAGCCCTGAGAATGCCCCTCACCTGATAATTAACGATTGGTGGCCCACGCTCCCCTCGCCCTACGATTACCTTTACGGTCTTTTCCACAGCGAGTCGACGGAGTGGAACTGGGCGGGTTACAGCAACCCGGTGTTCGACGAGCTGATTAGTGCAGCTTACGAGGCAGAGGGTAGAGATTACGGGGAAGCAATGCGGTTATACCGGCTTGCCCAGAAGATGGTTTACGAGGAGGGGGCGGGGATAAGCTTGTGGGAAGAAATAAGGCCTTTCGTTGTCAGCTCTAGAGTTGAAGTACCAGAGAAGGCGCTGAACCCGCTCTACATCTACGTGATTTTCTTCCAGCATGTGAAAGTAAGGGGGTAAATGCCGGTTAGTTTAAACTATCTAGTTAGGCGGGTCGGTTGGAGTATCGCGACGATAGCGGGGGTTGTCATCCTTTCGTACCTGGTGCTAGTACTATCCCCAGGGGATCCAGCGGTTAAGTGGGCTGGTAATCCTCGAGGTCCGGGTGCCGCTAAAGCTATCGAGAACGCAAGAAAAGAGCTGGGTCTTGACCAACCCCTTTACCTGCAGGTGCTTAACTTCCTCCGAATGGCGTTTACTGGAGACCTGGGAATCTCAATCGCTTATAAAAAGCCGGTTTCCGAGATTCTCTGGCGCGGTTTAGCAGCTACCCTAGAGCTGCTCGCTTTAGCCTATGCGATAGCTATCCCCCTGGGCGCATTCATTGGTGTTATGGCTTCCCTACGCCGAGGCACATGGCTGGACGGTTTCATACAGTCAGCAAGCCTCGTTCTCGCCAACACGCCAACGTTTTGGCTCGGCATAGCTATTTTCATGGTCCTCAGCACCTCGGGCGTTACCGCGTATGGCAGGGTGGACACCAGGCTCGCGCTGGCAACAGGCTTTAGAAGCATTACCGGCCTCTACCTTTTAGATGCACTAGTACAGCTTAACTTCCCGGTCTTCCTCGATGTTTTAGCTAGGACGTTCCCACCGGCGCTGGCGGTCGCTGCATACCCTGTTGGCGTATGCGCGCGAGTAACTAGAGCTTTGATGGCGGACGCCCTTTTAGAGGGGTTTGTGCAGTCGGCGGTCGCCTGGGGGGTTTCCAGGCGCGCCGTTGTGTGGAGGTACGCTTTTAGGGCGACGCTGGCCGGCCTCGTCCAGGTTTCAGGTCTCGCGTTTGCGTACAGTCTCGTGGATGCGATGGTCGTCGAGTACGTTTTCGGGCGCGATGGCCTGGGTAGGTTCCTGTTCGACTCAGTTAACACCAGCGACTTTAGGCTCGCCACTGGGTTAATAATTGTGGTCGCCCTATTTTATGTACTTGCCAATACCCTGGCGGACATAGTTCAAGCGCTCGTAGATCCCAGGGTGAAACTATGATGAATAAAGGCCACCGTTCCAACCTAGGCGGGCTTGGAGAATTAGCGAGAAGGGCTTGGAGCAGAAGCTTACGGTTCAGAGCTGGAGTGGTCATAGTTGTAGTAATGGTAGCTGTAGCGATCCTCGGACCGTTTATCGCTCCCTACCCAAGCGATGGATGGGGAGCTGTACCCCCTAAAGCAGCGGAGCGGGCAGGAAAGCCTCCGGGCCCGGAGTTTCTGCTAGGCACCGATCACCTGGGAAGAGATGTACTTTCTAGGATACTGGTTGGAGCTTGGCTGGCGCTGGCTCAATCGCTAGCTGTTATCTCGATCGGCTTAGCGCTAGGCTTACTGCTGGGAATTTGCGCCGCTTACTACAGGCAGGCCATCGAGGCAACTATTAACTACATAGCCGAAGTCTTCCTAGCTTTGCCCGCGGTTATCCTGGCCCTCGCTCTCAGAATGGTTCTCGGGCAGGGAATTCACGTGGTCATCGGGAGCCTACTTCTGACTTGGTGGCCCTGGTATGCCAGGGTCGCGTATGTCTATGCCCGAAGCATTGCGGAGATGGAGTACATTACCTTAGCGAAGCTGGCGGGAGTCCCGGGCAGGAGAATACTGGTCAGGCACATCGCAGCGAATGTGTTACCGCCCGTACTGGTACAGGCCATTACAGACGTTGGCAGCGTGCTACTTGAAGCAGCGGCTATAAACTTCCTCGGACTCGGATTGCCTCCGGATGCCCCTGACTGGGGCATTATCGTCCAAAATGGCTTCAAGTACGTGATCTCTATGCCCTGGATAAGCCTATTTCCAGGGCTCTTCATCCTATTGACCGCTCTCGGCTTCAGCATGCTCGGGGACAGCTTGAGAGAGGAGCTTGACCCGAAAATGAGGAGGAGGTGGAGGCTATGGTTTTAGCTGTAAAATCCGAGGGATTAAAAATCGGCTACCTCGATGAGCAAGATAACGTTCTTTGGGCAGTAAAGGGTGTGAACCTCGAGGTAAGCGAGGGGGAAATCTACTGCATAGTAGGTGAAAGCGGATCCGGGAAATCCACGGTTGCGCTCGCTATATCTGGCATCCTACCCCCTCACGCAGTGACCGAGGGAGAGCTTTACGTTTACGGTAACCTAGTCATAAGGGGGGAAAGTAGGAGTTACGAGAAAATTAGGGGAAGGCTCGTAACCTATATTCCCCAAAGCCCGGGCACAGGCCTCAACCCCTACCTTACGTTAGGGGATCAGTTCTACCACGTGCTGAAGAGCCTTCGGGGCAGTACTAGAAAGGAGGCAAAGGCTGAAGCCAAAAAGTACCTGGAGATGGCTGGGCTGGATCCGGCGTCTACTCTTGATAGGTATCCTCACGAGCTTAGCGGGGGTATGCAGCAGCGAGCCGCTATTGCGCTAGCCCTTTCAACCGGTGCGCGGGTTCTAGTAGCTGATGAGCCGACTAGCTCGCTTGATGCGCACCTTAGGCTTCAAATCGCAAACCTTCTCCTTAGGCTTCGTGAAGAAGTTAAGCTGACCGTAATTTTCATAACCCATGATCTTCTCCTCGCTAGCAGAGTCGGTGATAGAGTAGCCGTAATGTACGCTGGCTCCCTGGCGGAAGTCGGCAAGCTGCGCGAAGTCTTGCTAAAGCCCCTTCACCCGTATACATCGATGCTCGTAGACGTTATCCCCACGCTCGGTGTGAAAAAGCAGCTTAAGTGCTACTCTGGCGAGCCGCCAAGACCGGGTAGCAATGACGAAGGCTGCCCCTTCTTCGATAGATGCCCTTACAGGTTTTCAAAATGCGCCGCTGAGAAGCCGAGGCTTTCACTCGCTGAAGGTGATCGGTATGTGGCGTGCTGGCTCTACGGTAACCGCGAGTAGCAAGCCGGTAATCGAGCTTAAAAATGTCACAGCGGGTTATTACACAGCTGAGGGCTTCAAAACCCTGAAAAAAGTATTCAAGCCTGCAATCACGAAGATCGATTTAAAGGTAAACGACGGAGAACGCTTGGCGATCATCGGAGAAAGCGGGTCCGGAAAAACTACGTTACTGAGGGTTATCTTGGGGCTTCTCCCCCCTCTTCGGGGTGATGTCGTAGTCCTCGGGGAGCAGATTTACAGAGTACCCGCCAGGCTGCGATGGCGAATTACAAGGCAAATAGGGTACGTTCCGCAGGATCCAGCGAAGTCGCTAAACCCCAGGCTTAGGGTGGCGGAGGTTATGGCTGAGCCGTTAGCCAGAACCGATCTAAGCGAAAAGGAGAAGGCAGAGAGGATAAGGGATGCCCTCCGGATAGTGCAGCTTCACGAGTCTATCCTAGATTATTATCCTTCACAGTTAAGCGGTGGAATGATGCAGAGAGTTCTGATCGCCAGAGCCATCGTTCACGACCCGGAAATACTCCTGTTAGATGAACCAACTTCGGCTCTGGACGTCTCAATCCAAGCGCAGATCATCAACCTTCTATGTAGTATCCATGAGAAGCTGGAGTTGGCGATGGTGACTGTTACCCACGACTTGCCGGTGGCACAGTACTTAGCCGATCAGGCTGTCATACTTTATAGGGGGACCATAGTCGAGAAAGGACCGATGGAAGAAATCATAGCGCACCCGAGGAGTGAACACGCCCGCCTACTGGTTACCAGCTACTTAAGCGGCCTAAACGGCCTAGACAGGATTAACCGGGCAGAGGGTGTTAGCGCAGGCATTAAGCGCGAAACACAGCGTTAATACCGCGAAATTTCCAGAATAGGAAAACTAGGCAATATTCTGAGGGGTGCTCCTAAACTTTCCCGTGAAGTAGGGTGGTAAGAAAAGACGTCGTCTTCATCAACACTCGATCCAACGTTGCGGTAGTAACTCTATGGACCCGGAAGGACGTGGTGGCCCGTTACCTTGAGCAGAGGGGATTGATTGAGAAAGTGCACGCCATTGGCACGCTTTACACACCCTACGGTATCAATTACCTTTTACACACATTAGCCGAGCGCCCTGAAATCGACACGCTTGTAGTATTTGGGGCGGACCTTTCGGGAAGCGGTGAAGAGTTAGTTAAACTCTTCCGGGAGCGAAGATGTACCTTCGCGCTCATGTGGCCGTTTGAAGCAATTCAGCCAATTGTAGATAGTGTTAGGATGATCGACCTCAGGGAGGCGTTTAGGCAAGGCAACTGGAAATCCCTGGAAAACGCTGTTGCTTCCCTGTACGCTACATCACCCCCGAAGCGTGCAGCAGTAAAGCTCGAATTAGCCGAGATAGCCGTGGAGGGGTGGCCATTACCGATTAGTGGCCAGCTTGTTCAGGATGACTCACTCTTCAGGGCTTGGGTTAAGGCCGTGTACTCGGTAATGCTCTATGGTTCGGTCAAAAGGAGTGAATATGGCGAGCGCCAAAAGCAGTTGCTTAACCTCGTTGTCGCACTTCGCGTTTACGGTAAACAGGTGAGCTTGGAGAGGGAGTTCTCTGAGTATATAGACTCCAGCGGCTTCGAAGCCCACCTACGCAGCCTCCTTTCACCGCAAAAACCCGAGGGTGTCGCCTACACCTACGGTGAAAGGCTGCGGGCCCATCCCGCTGCTGGCGATCAGCTTGAAGCATTAATCAGAAAGCTTGAAAACTGCCCTGATACCCGTAGGGCCTTGGCTGTCCTTTGGGAGCACAGCTTGGATAAAAACAGTACAGAGCCCCCGTGCATAGTGGTGGTACAAGGCGATGTAACGGACGGATTCTACAACCACACGGTCTTTCTTAGGAGCAACGATGTATACGGGGCATTGCCTTATAACGCCTGGGGACAGCTAAAACTAGCCGAGAGTATCGCCAAGAAACTGGCATTAAAGCTGGGTGTGGTCACCCTAGTCAGCTGCTCCGCCCACGTTTACGAGCACGACTGGGAGAAGGCCTGGAAACTGGTACACGACCACTACGAAGCGCTTTCGGCATTTGTCCCGGATCCGAGAGGTAGTTTCTTGATATACACTGAAAACGAGGGACTAAGGATCGAGCATAGAACCCCGGATGGGCGTCGGCTTGCCGTTATCAAACCGAATTATCGGTCTGTAAAGGCCCTCGCTTCCTCTCTGTCAGCAGATCACGCTTTTTACCTAGGCTGGGAGACAAGGAGAGCATTAGAAAAAACCATTAGGGGAGAGCATTACGAGCAGGATGAGGAATTCAGTAAGGAGCGAGCTAACCAATAAGCTGCGAGCCCCCCTAGCTTGGCGAAGTAAGACACCCCCTCACCTGGTTTAAGTGGATAGCCGCAGTAGGGACAGTAAACAGCATCGCGCGGAACTTCAGCGTAACAGTAGGGGCACCTGGCGCGCTCTCTTTGCCTCAGTATAATGTAAAGAGAAAACGCTACAGCCGCGATAAGCGTTAAGGCCGCAACTATTGCCACATTTCTGCGTGTTCCAGCCGGCCCTTCTATACTGAACCCCCATTCGGCAAACAACGAGCTTAAGTCCTCTCCCGCTGCCGAGCTGATGGCACTTATTAAGTCCTGGTTATTCCTTACCCCACCCCTCTTTTTAATCTCTCTGACCACCGCTTCTACGAAGTTTATCCCACCCCTCGACTTGGCTAACTCGGAGATGACGAAGTAGGAGGCGGCGTAGTAAGAGGCTTCATTCCCGGATGGAGTCCACCTCTGAACGAAGCCAGGTTTAGCTAAACCTTGCTTGAACATCCAAATAGCATTCTCTAGGGACGATTCTTCGTCACCTACATCGAGACCTAGCTCTTCGCAGACCCTGAGCGAGACATATTGTGCAACACCCTCGTGGAACCAGCGGAGTTCTTGGTTGGCTGGGACGCCTGCGGCTCCAAGCGCTTTATGTACTAGCTCGTGCACCACCGTGGCTTCTAAGTAACCCTCCTTAAACCTTAGCAAGGCCAAGTTCAGGTGTATCGCCCCCTCTCCTCCCACGTTGATGTCCTCTCCAATCACGTAACCTAGTGCACCGAGACCCAGCTGTGCAGGCAAAAAGAACTTGTACTCGACAGTATCCGGCGAGTACCCGAAGTATCGACCGAGCTTCGGCAGTGCAAGGCTAGTTACGTTGGCAATCCGGCCCGCGAACCCCCTGTAGGGGGGCGGTGATGTTACCTTAACAATCAACCGGTTGAAACTAAATTCGAAAACTTCGTCTGCTAGGGGTTCGGATAGCTCGTAGTTTATTACAACGCGCCCACCGGTAGCCAAGCCTCGCGAGGAGGCGTCTATCCAGATACTTTCACCGCTACTTCTGTAGATTATTGGTGCGTCGTTTAGCCTCACATCTAAAATTTTCGCTAATCCATCGATCTTTACCTGAACTTTCACATAGGCTTCGGAGGGCGCTCCTAGCAGGGGGGACATGAACCAGCCCCTGTTTCCAATGCAGAGAGAGGCAAAGGGGAAGGCAAACGAAATATTCATGCTGAATATGCCCGAGTCGTCTGTTAGGTAGCTAAAGCTCACATTTTTGTAAAAGTAATACTGCGTCTCCTTTTCGGTTACATTCAGTAACTGCCCGCTCCATACGGTATACTTCCACTCCTCGAAGCGCGGCAAGTAAGTGTAAAAGTGCGACCCACCGCTATCAGTCACTACCAATGTTACACTGGCGTTACCGCCTCTTTGAACTTCAATGAAGTAGCTGAGATCCGGTGCTCCATTGACCGTCCAGATGGTACAGATTAGCAGTGTAGCAATCAATATGAGGGCTAAACGCGGACCCACACCTACACTAAGAGCCCGGTCTTTTAAGTTCTCCTCGCTAGATCGCTGGGTTTTTATTGCATGCTAGCAGCTACTCCCAGGGCACGATGCCGAGCATAAACTACTACGCAGCAGTTGTGGATAACCCCGCGTTACTTGTCTCGGATATCCACGCCGAGTTCGGCGACAGGAAAATGGCCCTGGTGACTTGCTTAGCAGCCGAGGTCGGCGCCAGCTCGCTAGTGGTGCTGGGCGACTTGTTCGACGACATGCACCGCACAGTTACGATGGATGAGCTGGGCAGAGCCCTTAAGGCTATTTTCAGGGAAAGTGCTTTAAGCGAATTGGAGGTCTACTACGTAACTAGCCTCTCTAGCCACGATCCAATACTAGGCAAAGAGCTACACATATGCCTAGGTAGTGCGAGGGTTCACTTGTATCCTGGAGTCCTAATCGCTCAAATGGGAAGGGGGGTAGCATTCCTAACACATGGGGACATAATAGTGAAGAATGGCGCTCACGCGTTCGCGGTTAACCTGTTAGCAGAAATGTTCGGTAAAACCCTTTACCTTGAGAGAAAGCTCAGGAAGGCATTGCAGTTGCCTGACAACTGGTGGCTGTTCATGGGACACACGCATCTACCCGGCTTGGACCCTGCCTTTAAAGTAGGGAACACAGGTAGTTGGAGAGGCGCATGGGTACCAGGTGTACCATACTGGCGCCCACCGTCTCGCACAGTGATATACGTGGGGGACAACGAGGTGAGGCTCCTGCGTGCAGGAGAGGTGAGTAAGAGATATTAAGGTATGACGGACAGCCGCGCAAGGTGATCAGTTGGCAACGGAAGAGGAAAGGGCAAAGGACGTAGCAAAGATTCAGGAGGAGCTAAAGGAGGTCGAGCTATTGGTACCACTAGAACTTTACCTGGTAACCGGTATTAGAATAGGCACCAGGATGAAAAGCAAGTTCATGAAACGCTTTATATACGGTATAAGGCCGGACGGACTCTACCTTCTAGATGTACAGGAAATTGACCGCAGGATTAGGATTGCAGCCCGCTTTATAGCTCGCTACGAGCCGTCCCGTGTTGTGGTTGTATCCGCTAGGCAGTACGGCTTCACCCCCGTCCAAAAATTCTGCGCATTGACCGGCTGCATACCTGTCATCGGCCGCTTCCCCCCCGGCATACTAACGAATCCGCGATTCAGCAATTATGTTGAGGCAGACCTCTTAATAGCCACCGATCCTAGGGTCGACTTTCAAGCGATAAACGAGGCGGCGGCCATAGGCATACCAGTAGTAGCGTTCTGCGACACTGATAGCCCGGTCGAAAACGTCGACCTAGTAATCCCGGCCAATAATCGTGGTAGAAAGTCCCTAGCATTACTCTACTGGCTCCTAGCTAGGCAGGTCCTACGGGAAAGAGGGGAACTGCCGCCGGGAGGGGAATTGCCAATCCCTCCTGAAGAATTTGAAGCGAAAGTCATACTGAGTAGCGAAGTTTAATGAGAACCAATAAGCCTTTTGCAACGAAAGCTAAAATAGTGGGCTCTTAGGCAATTCGGTACTGGAAGTTTATGAGGATTAGAAAGCCTGTAGTTTCAGGTTTATTTTATGAAGCTAACAGGGAGCGTTTAATCAAGCAACTCGAAGAAGCCTTCACGAAGGGTCCAGGCGCCAAGCCTGCTACCTCTGGGGCGTATAAGGGGAACATAGTGGGTATCGTCGCTCCCCACGCCGGTTACGTTTACTCTGGTTATGTAGCTGCTTTCGGTTATGCAGAGCTAGCTAAAGGTGGGGTGCCGGAAACAATTGTACTACTAGGTCCCAACCATCACGGAGTGGGGATCCCCGTAGCTGTTTCGGAGGCGAATGCATGGGAGACCCCTCTAGGTTCAGTAGAGGTGGACAAAGACTTTGCGAAGCGGCTTGTTGAGAAAAGCGGGATTTTAGCTTTTGACGAAAGTGCACATAGGTACGAACACTCGTTAGAGGTGCAGTTACCTTTTCTGCAGTTTATTTTTGGAGGCGGCTTCAAAATAGTCCCGGTCACCATGTACTTACAGAATCTCGAAGTATCAAGAAAACTCGGGCGCGCTATAGCTGCGCTGATTAAGGAGAGCGGGATAAAAGCGTACATAGTAGCCAGTAGCGACTTTACCCATTACGAAGAATCCGGGAAAGCTGCAATGAAAGATAAAGCCGCGATAGACGCCATAATCAAACTTGACGAGAGGGAGTTTTACGATATAGTTATAGAGAGGGATGCTACCATTTGCGGCTATGGGGCAATAATGGCAATAATTTCGGCCTCTAAGGAGCTGGAAGGCCGAAACGTCCGACTGCTGAAGTACGCCAACTCCGGGGATGTTACAGGAGATTACTCATCCGTCGTCGGCTATGCCAGCCTAGTGTTTTCAAGGTGTTAAACGTGGGGAAGCACTTCGACACCTATAATAGGAAGGATGAGCACATCTACTACTCTTTGCTACCCGCATCCCAGTCCAGCGTCAAAACATCGTGGTTAGAATGCGCAGAGCTTGTTCACATCGCTACCCCGGAAGTCAACCTTCACGAAGTCAACCTTGCAACTCGCTTTCTAGGCTGCGAGCTCAGTGCACCGCTTTTAATCGCTGGGATGACCGGCGGTACCTATACTGCGGAGAAGTTCAACGCGATGTTTGCCAGAGCGGCTGAGGAACTTAAGATAGCCATTGGGGTCGGAAGCCAGCGTATAGCTTTGGAAAGACCGGAAGTTCGAAGATCGTTCCAAATAGTTAGGAAATATGCCATCAACGTTCCAGTAATCGCGAACATAGGGGCGAGCCAAGTGATCGGAGAACTGGGACCAGCCGAAATAGGGAAGCTCGTCGATATGGTCGAGGCGGATGCGTTGGCTATTCATCTAAATCCGTTGCAAGAGGTGCTGCAAATAGAGGGAGATTCCCACTACTACGGTTTTCTCGAAAAACTGGAGAAGGTGGTGAGTAAAGCCCCGGTACCGGTTATAGTTAAAGAAACTGGCGCTGGCATAAGCAAAGAGGTAGCGGAAAAAATAACCTCTACAGGAGTGCTGGGCATAGATGTTGGCGGAGCCGGCGGTACTTCCTTCGCGAAAGTCGAGGGATTAAGAGCCCTTGGCGAGGGAAGAACTCTGCTTTACGAATTAGCCGAAGACTTCGCCGAATGGGGGATACCCACTGCTGCAAGCGTGATTGAGGTGCGAAATGCGTCCGCTGATTTGCTTGTTATCGCTACGGGGGGCATAAGAAACGGAGTCGACGTGGCTAAGGCGATTAGGCTGGGGGCGGATTTATGCGGTTTAGCGTACCCCGTTATCCGCGCCGCGGCTGAGGGCGGATACATATCTGTGGTAAATTACTTGAAGCGAGTTATAGAGGGGTTGAGGCGAGCCGCATTTTTAACCGGTTCAAGGAACTTGGTTGAGCTAAAGCGAGCGGCAATAGTTATTAGGGGGGGACTGAGGGAGTGGATTGAAGCGAGGGGTCTAAAGATACCTTAGCTATGGAGATTACCCTTTGTTGTACTCCTTGGTTCAATGTAATCATGCGGAGCGTCTTCGAAGAGCTCTAGGTACTTCCTCAAGGAGGATGGGATTCGCACCCTCCCGTCCGGTTCTTGGTGGTTCTCAAGTATTGCTGTTATCGTCCTAGAGGTAGCTATCGCCGTGGAGTTCAGCGTATGGACGTAGCCTTCGGCTGGAGCTCCTCGAGCCCTAGCGAACCTTATACCAAGCCTATAAGATTGGTAATCCGTTGTGTTACTGCACGATACCATTTCCCTATACTTGCCCTGTGCCGGCATCCAAGCTTCCAAGTCGTACTTTTTGGCAGCGACTACGCCGAGGTCTCCCGAGCACACGTTAACCACTCTATAGGGAATTTCGAGACCTTGAAATAGCTCTTCGGCGTTTCTAATCAATTTCTCATGCATTTCCCATGAGTCCTCTGGCAAGCAGTAAACAAATTGCTCCACCTTTATAAACTGGTGAACCCTGAAAATACCTTTTGTATCCTTTCCATGGGCCCCAGCCTCCTTCCTGAAGCATGGGCTAACTCCTGCGTAGAGAAGCGGTAGCTCGTCTTTGGGGATTGTTTCACCCATGTGCAAGGCGGCCAGTGGATGCTCCGCAGTAGCGATTAAGTAGAGGTCCTCCCCCTCCACCTTGTATATTACGTTTTCGAAATCTTCGAAGCTTATAACACCCTCCAATGGCTTCCTTCTCAGCATATAGGGGGGAACAACGATTGTAAAGCCCTTCTTAGATAAGTTATCGAGCGCATAGAGTGTAAGCGCCTGCTCAAGCCACACAAGGTCATCAAACATGTAGTAGAACCTCGCTCCGGCGACTTTTCCCGCTCTAACCGTGTCAACCCAGCCTTTCTCCTCACTAATGTCAGCGTGACCAACGGGTTTCCAGTTTATAACCTCGTAGCACACGTCAAAACCCTTCGTCTGCGACCTAAAGGCTTCGAGAAAGCCTTCCCAGACTTTGGGCTTCCCCCAGACCCTAACCGGCTGGTTATCCTCCTCGCTTTCGCCAGGTGGAACAGTTTCATGCACTACATTGGGTATCCTCAGCAACACCTTCTCTCTCTCAGCCTCGATCTGAGCCAGCTTTTTCTCCGCAGCCTCTATTTCCTCGCTCAGCTTTTTTGCCTCGTTCATGAGGTTGAGTCTCTCTTCCCGACTTACCCTGCTTATCTTGGCAGCCAACTCGTTCCTCACGTGCCTCAGCCTATCGATTTCCGCCTTGAGTTTCCTCCACTCCGAATCGAGCTGCAAAGCCTTATCCACTAAACTTACGTCATCGCCACGGATTAGCTGGGACCACCTCAGTTTTTCAGGATCGTTCCGAAGATAGTAAAGTATGCTCCACACATGTTCCCTTTACCTCCCCGCATAAAAAAGCCATCGGGGGTTGCACTCCACTTAGACCGGCGGTGACTCCTTCGAGCCGCTCCGGTATTTTTCTAACCACTTTCTGAACTCGGTTGATGGGGGTTTCTCCATGTAAAGCTTCTTTCGCCTAGCCTCAAGGCACTTCTCGCTCAACCCTGCCATTAAAGCATAGGTAAGGAATTTGGTAATACCCGCTTCCTCCAGTTTCGCTCTCCAGTTTATATCCCGAAGCGTGTGATGCGAGACAACAACGTCGACCGTCCTAGCTAGGGTGGCTAAGTTCTCCAAACCTGCTTTCACTGATGTTAGGTCTACACGATACCCTTCCAAGTACGTCGGAGGACCTCCTATGACTAGAAGGGTTGGCTTAAGCGACGCAAGAATTTCTGTCGTTCTTCGGTCGGCAGGCCCCTGAACGTCTGGAGCGTAGACAAGCGTCTGATCTCCGTATTCGATGCAGAAAACCGCTACGCATCCCATAACTTCTCCGCTTCCGTGGGGCAGGGGTCCTATCGCGGTTACTCTAGTCGACCCGAGCGTTATGTTGGTGTTTTCAGCTTCCATTACCCTGCAACCGAGCTGCCTAAGTTGGCTCAGAACCACTGCCGCCCTCCTACGCTGGTTATAGCTAACCGTGTCGTCCGGTCTTTTGACTACTACGGTTTTACCTGCATACGTGGCCTCAAATATCTCCGCGTTTGTCCATTCGTAGTAACTGGTGTAGCTCGGCGTGTAGTGATCCAGGTGGAAGTGACTAATCGTGACTATCTCACAAGCCCTAGCAAATTCCAGGATGCGCATCCTGGCGTCACGCGCGGCTGAGAATTCCTCCGGATGGGGTGGCAGTCCGTACCTTATAGGCGCTAGGGACACGCCCGCGTCGAGCAATACAGCTGTGTCTGGTGTCTCGACTCCCAGCGCCATCGATCTAACGCCTAGGCTCTCGTCAGCCAATGGGTATAGGGAGATTCTTCCAAACCTCGCTGGCGTCAACATAGCGCTCCCCGCTTCGCGGTTTAAAAATCCTTAACCTTGGAGTAGCTATCATTTAAAAGTTGTGCGCCTGCTACTCAGGTGGTGAACACTTTAAGGGAAATTAACGTAGTGAGAAAAAAGGTGAGCGGCCACGCACTCGGAGTCGCCGTAGCTTACCCTTCAATCTATGATGTCGCAACGAAAAGCCTTTCCTTTCAGATGCTCTACTTTTACATCAATTCCTTGGAGGATTTTTACGCTGAGAGGTTTGTAGTACAAAGGTTGCGCGGAGGCGAGCCCCCCGCCTTGAGCATCGAGAGCGGGAGACTTCTGCGCGATTTTAAGTTAATACTTTTCTCAGTACATTACGAGCCGGACTACGTTAACATAGTTAGGCTTCTCCAGAGCGGGGGGGTTCATCCACTGGCACGTGAGAGGGAACAGATAGTTGTCGTAGGAGGTCCCCCCGTGATAGCTAACCCCGTGACAATAAGCGAGATCGCAGATGTAGCGGTTGTAGGCGAGATAGAGAAAGCTGTGCCAGCTATCTTGGACGCTGTAGCTTCGCAAGCCGATGATAAGCGCAGTGTACTGGACTGCTTGCCCCCAGAGAAGGGTTTCTACGTCGGCTCGAGGGGTGATGAGCGCGTAATATACAACTATGTAGAAAATCTTCCGCTAGACTTTCATCCCGTAAAGCAGGTTCAACCCCTTAATGATAAATGGAGGAGAACTACGCTGATAGAAGTCTCTAGAGGGTGTCCAAGGAGGTGCAGATTTTGCCTGGAGGGGCACATTTTCTTGCCTAAAAGAGATAGACCTCTTTCAGATATACTTTACATTGCCGAGGAAGGATGTAAGCATAACCTGACCGAGCATGTCACGTTAATTGCTCTCTCCCTATTTGATCACCCCCAAGCAGATGAAGTAGTAGCAAGACTCCTTGAAATGGGCTGCGAGCTTTCGCTACCTTCTCTGAGGCTTGATGCTTTAAACAGAGAAAGGTTGGAACTGTTATCGAGAAGTGGGCAAAAAACGCTAACCGTAGCTCCGGAAACCCCCTCCGCTAGCCTCTCGAGCGCTATAGGTAAACCCTTTCTAAGAGATAAACTGCTGGAGGTTATCAAGGATGCTGAAGCACTTGGCTTCAGCGAAATCAAGCTATATTTTATGGTGGGATTGCCGGGCGAGCGGTATGATGACATAAAGGGGATAACCGATCTGGTCAAGAAAATCGCCGCTATTTCCGGCTTTAGAGGACCTAGGCGACTGAAGCTCAGCTTGAGCATTTTCGTACCCAAGCCGCAGACACCTATGCAGTGGTTTGGGATGGAGGAGTGGAAGAAACTAGGAGCTAAAATTTCAAGTGTAATGAACGAATTGAAGGGGGTCGCTGAGGTAAAGCCTTACAAGCCGCTTTGGGCCTACATACAATGCGTTCTTGGTAGAGCGGGAAGAGAGGCCACAAAGCTGCTCTTAAGGTGGGCGTCATCGGGAGGTGGATTAGGTGGCTGGCGTAGGGCTGTGCGAGAAACTGGATTTAATGTATCCACATACATAGAACCCCTGAATATTGACAGGGAGAAAACGTGGGACGTAGTGGAAATACCTGCGTCAAGGGACCTTAAAAGGGGGTACGAGCTCTGTTTACAGCTTCTCGAGCGGCGAGCTGAGACGGAGGATATTTAACTCTCCTGCAAACTTGGTAGCGATGCGAAGGGTGCTCCTGACGGCGCTGCTTGCGCTAATCGCTGCAATACCCCTACTTGTGAACGCGCAATGGGTAACGTTTGTAGGAACGGTTACGGATAGCGAAGGGCGACCCTTGGAGAACGCTACTGTGGAGATATACAGGAGAGGAGCGTTCCTGACTTCGAGTGCCACGTTCTCAAACGGGTACTTTTCTGTATATGCGCCCAGTGGGGAAGTTTACGATGTAATTATTTTTAAAAAAGGGTATGAAAGAAAAAATTTCACGATTGATACTTCGAGAACCAGCACAGTAAATTTGGGTAAAATCCAACTGGAATACGCTCTTAAAGCGATTGCGGAAGTCAGCCGCGTCGTAGCATACCAGGGAAGCCATGTAGTAGTACCCTTACGGATCACTAACGTAGGAGCATACATCATTGCGGCTGAGCTGAGCCTATCCGCGCCTGCTGGGTGGGAGGCGGAAGTGGTGAGCGAGTATGGTTTGGCGGCGCGAAGCATCGTGCTAGAGCCCGGCGCCTCTGGTAAGTACTTCCTAAAGGCACGTATACCAGCAACAGAAATTGGGACAAAGAATGTAACATTGTACTTGAGCTATTACGATGTAAAGCACTACTTGGTTGTCAGTTTCGATGTAAAGCATAGAAACTGGAGGTTAGTAGAATTTAGATTCCCGGAGATCGTTGCGTATCCTGGCAGCGTCTCTAAAATACCCCTTCGCGTCTCCAACCCGCTAGAGGAGGTCTGCACCGTCGACTTATCCGTCGTAGCGCCTCCATCGTGGGCGGCTTGGTTTGAGGCCAACGGTCAATACGTGAATTCGCTTACGCTGGATCCAGGCTCTTTCACATGGCTTAACTTTACAGTAAGAGTGCCTGAAAACACCGTATCTGGCAATTACACTATAGCCGTTGAGGGGCGTAGCTCGGGTGCATTATCGAGAGCCGTGTTGCAGGTAAGAATTGAAAGCAGGTATGATGCCATATCAGTGGAAGCGGCTACTCCCATTGTAGATGTAGAACCCGGGAGTAGCGCGGTGGTACCTCTGACTGTAAGGAACGATGGAACAGGTGCTTCACTAGTAACTTTTTACATCGTAGGTTTACCGGTCGGTTACCTGTGGCATTTAAAAGATGAGCAGGGTAACATTATATCCGCACTCCGACTGTCGCCACGCTCTTCCCAGAGGATAGTGCTTTCTATTGATGTACCGGGAACCGCACCTCCCACGGCCATCGGGTTCATCTTTAGAGCCGTGGGGCTAAACAGCAGCGCATCTGTAGAGCTCGGAGTGAATGTGAGGGGAAAAGCCGCAGTGGAGATTGAATCGGTGGGCTGGGAGGTCGAGACCACGCTTGGTACACCAGCGAGATTCACGATAATAGTCAGGAACAAGGGGCAGATACCCATTAACGAGCTCATAGTCCAGGTGGGCGGTACTTCACCTGAAGGCCTACGTGTAACTGTGACGCCTAGCATCATAGAGAATCTTCCGCCCGGAAGCTCTACCTCGTTTACTGTAACCATCACCCCCGAGGAGCGGGTAGCGTACGGGAGGTACTATATTCCTTTGGTTATAGTTGGTAAAGGTATTAGGGAAGAGAGAGTCCTGGTTGTGAACATAAGGGTTGGCAGCCAACTCTTCTACTTGGCAGTCTCTGTCGCGATCCTAGTCCTGGCCGTTTTTACGCTCATCCGACAGCTAAGACACCGGGGTAGTTGACGGTGTCTCTAGGATACCTTACAATGTTCCTAGCTGGCTTATTTACGTCTCTATCCCCCTGCCTCTTCCCCGTCTTACCAGCCTACCTAATGTACCTGGCTAAAAGAGTTGGAAGATCCATAACCATAACCCTATCCTTCGTCGCAGCGCTGTGCTTAGGCTTGGCTATGTATGCATTGACGGCATCGGTACTAGGCCAAGAGCTAATAGCTAGGTACAACCTAACCCCTTCCACTGCTGCTACTATACTTTCGACGATTTTCTTGGTGCTCGCTGTGCTCCAGTTAACACCGGCTAAGGAGATAGGTATACTAGCTTCTAGAGCGACGCCAAAACCTAAAAGAGCAGATGCCGTTGGTGCCGCTTTACTGGGTTTCTCATTTTCGCTGCTGGCGGCACCGTGCGCCTCGGGACCTTTACTGGCATTAGCCGCCCAAGCAGCATTGGGGACGGAGCCGATTACCCTCCTCATTACAGCTTTTTCGCTGGGAACATCGCTTCCTTTCTTACTCCTCGGCGTTACTGCTCAAGGACTAGGACCTAAGCTTCATAAATCGCTATCCAGAAGCGGCATTGTCAAGCACGGGGGAGAACTCAATGCTTTACTTTTTATGTCGTACGGGGTAATCAGCCTGCTGAGTATGGAGGACCCTGTACATTTTATCGAACTTCAGATGCCTGCCTTGAAAAAAATAGACGAAGCCCTCTGGAGCACAGTTTTAATCATTTCGGGAGTGTTGTTGCTATATGTCGAGACTAAAGCCAACATAAACGGTAGGGTGCGCATGCTTACATGTTTATCACTGTTGGCGGGCGTTTTAAAGGCAGTAAATCAATATCTTCAATTGGGGGGTGGGTTAAGCAACATCCCCGAAACCTATGTAAATTTGACCCAGATACTTCCACGCGTAGAGGCATCCGTGTTACTGCTGGCCTTTATGGGCTGGCTTTTAGCGTACGCTACAGGCAACGGTCGCTTCACAAAGTGGATTTCGCTGTGCATAGCAATATCTATTCTTGAAAAATTAATAGCAAGCATCCCTGCAGGGTACACTTTCGCAACTATGCTTAATTACGCCGTCGCAGTTCTATCTACTGGCCTATCACTCACTCTGCTCGCGATGATGCACCCCCTTTTAGGCATCAGCAAGCTTGTCACCTCTACAAATTCTTGAATAAAGCACGATCCTTATAAATAGCCTAGTTCTAGCATCATTTTCTCAAGCGCTTTAACTAGGGGGTGTTCTGAGTTAATCACGTAGCGCCTCGGTCTTACACCAATTGCGCGTACTACTCCGATCTCTTCGAGCCTTTTCAACAGCGACTTTGCGTCGTAAACCATAGCCTGAACTTCGATCGCGTACTTAGTCATGGGGGTTTTATTTTGGAGTAGTACTCGGATAACCCTCAGAAGTTTTCTACACCCTTTAAACAGCTCTTCTAGCTGTTGTTGGTCCTCCATTATTAAAACCAAGACTCCAACGTGGATTGCTTTGTTAGAGCCTTGCTCGCTTTCTCTATTCTCTCTAAAGCGTTTCCTACTCTCTCCCGTGAGAATTGATGTTCGTCACATAGGAATTCTATTATCCCATCTTTATCGGGCGCTCTCCATTCTAACTGGTAATCTTCGGTTACCTCAGGTTCTAGAAAAACCTTAGCTATTTCATGAGGTTTTACCGGAAAACTCCATTCCACAATTTTTTCAATATCCGCAAGAGTTGAAAGTTCTTTGACCATCTTCAGGGCTTTCTTGGGACCAATCCCCTTTACACCTCCCGGATTAAAATCCGTCCCTATTAGTATCGCAACATAAACTAGCTGTTCTCTTGATAATCCATAGCCTTTAAGTAGTTTATCGAGTTCGATAAGCTCTGGTTTCACTTCAATATATTCATCCTTCCTTGGAAGTTTCCTTCTCCCAGTTATGGTTAGGTTTCGAACTAACCTAGTTGACCCGTACAGCAGTGAGTCGTAATCCTGACTAGCTGTCGCCCAAGCGTCATTTCTTACGGTCATGAAAGCCGCTTGGGCTTCACCGTCAGCAGGGGCTTGAACCCAAGGTACCCCCATAAGGCTTAGGAGCCTCTTCGCATCCTCAACCATGGACGATGAGAGACGCGATGCTTGTTGCGCGTATAATCGTGCTTCCTCCAAGTCGCCCCTCTCCAGCGCTTCAACGTACTTTCTTTCCGCCTCCTCTCGCCATTTGGCTCTTCTCTCCAATTCAGCGGCTTTAAGTTCGGGAGGCTTCCCATCGAAGACATATGCTACCTTTAACCCTTTTTCAAGAAGGTTTACGGTTCTATAGAATAGCCCATTGAGGTGGCTCGTAACCCTACCGAGAGCATCTATTAGCGGAGTTCCATCGGGTTGCCTAATCGTAGCTAGAAACTGGTAGAGCGCATTGTACGCGTCTAGTACTATGACTTTGCCCGCTAGCTGCTCTAACTCGAGTTCAAGCTTTACGGGCGCTACTAGCTCCCGCAGGTTAACGCCCATTCTCTACCACCAGCTCAATTATTAGGGAGCAAGAGCTTAAAAGGGCTTACCCTACCTGCTTTCTATCTTTACCAGGTGAACCATACGAGAATTCTTTTTTATCCCCTCAACCCTTATGTAACCTCTGAGTTCTAAGCTCATCAACAACTTCGTGAAATCACTCCTGGATATTTCGATCCCAACCGCTTCTGCTGCTTTTTTAACATTTTCGTAAAGTTCCCTGTCAGTCGCCGAGCCCTTCAACCTAGAAAGCTCGCTTAACAGGATTACTGCAACCGGCGTCATAATCACACGTAGAAACTTACTGGAGAAACTCTGCCTTGGAGCATCTTCTTTGATCGCTCGGCCCAGGATTCATAGAATTTCAGCATATCTAAAGTTAGGCTTGGCTTTACTTTCTTTAACGCCTCATCGAAATACTTCATGCAAACCCTCTCAGCGTCGATTTTCTCCCGCATCGCTAACATACCAGCCTCTCTAACTAGAAGCGCCAAGTCCGACCCGCTGAATCCCTCTGTCGCCTCCGCTAAGCGTTCGAGGTCGACGTCCTCCGCTAGCGGCATTCTCCTCGTGTGGACTTTCAGTATCTCGAGCCTCGCCGCTTTATCGGGTGGGGGGACGTAGACGAGCCGGTCGAAGCGGCCGGGCCTCAGGAGCGCCGGGTC
>CALHPJ010000022.1 GCA_938036345.1 uncultured Thermofilaceae archaeon
ACCGGTGCGATGGCGGTGCGTTGCTCCTTTTCAAAGGTTGTCTCGGTTGTCTCCTTTACCCATACCTCAGAGAGAGTAACTGGAGAATTCACTGTGAATTCAAAAGAATTATTTGCTATTAACTCTCCGTTTACCAACCACCCCCTGAAGATAAATCTTGTTTTGTTCCCCAAGTCTATTGCTGAGCTATGAGGAACTACCATTACCTTTTCTCCTTCATCATACCACTGGGAATGAGTCCCATTATACCCCTGAATTGTCACTAAGTACTGCTTCTTCCAAATTTCAGTGATATTTATTGGTTGATTAATGACTACCTGTGCGGTTGTATTACTAGTGTATATCCCATTTATCAAAAATCCCCTAAAAATCATTCTGGTGGAATTTCCAAAATCAACTAGCAAAGTTTCTGCGGTCACTGTTATCCTTTCTCCTTCATCATACCAGCCACTAACGTTTCTGACGTTCACCAAGTACTGAGTTTTGAAGTGGAAAGTAATGTGAACTGGAGAAGTTAAAGAAGTGATAGTAAACTCATCATTTGTGGCTACGTATCTTATCCTTTTTCCGTAGACGACGGGTGACTTCACCCATATTCTGACGGCAAATCCTTCTGGGATCAAAAATTTCATGCTTTCTCTCCCTCTTGTGCTGTACGTTGTTCTATTCACTCCGAGGAGTGTTGAAAGGGGGAGCCCCCTGATAGTCACTACAACTGGGTGCAATCTTCTTGCGGGGAAACCCCACTCTCTGTAAAATCTTAAAACCCCTTCCGGATCCTCGGCGGCCACCCCCATGGCGTACACGAAGAGAGAAACGTGATCGTAGTAGATGCTGTGTTTGAGATTTTCGAATTCCGAGTTTGGTAAGTCTAAAACTAACTTAAAGAATCTTGCCATCGCTTCCCAACCCCACTTTTTGGTATACTCCCATAACACCCCAACTACTATGTCACCGTAGTCATGAGGAAGAGGTCCTCCTTTTCGTAAATATTTTTCAAAATCCTTTCCCATCTTTTTATACTCGTTAAGCGCCCGCTCCACTCTCTTCATTTCGTGCTCATAGGTGTCGTGATGTATTTGTTGCATTGCGTAAATTGTTAAGAATTCCGCCCATCCCTCTCTCCACGGTTTTCCGAGAAAAAGAAAAGGAATACCGGTGATGAAGATGTGGGCGAGTTCGTGAGCCATTGTTGCAGTTACGAATAGATGAAATGGTGTTGAAGAAGGTGGAAATTGATGTAGGTTCTCAAGGAATGCCTCTGTGATGATCACTCTCCCACCCTCTACGCAGGGGACGCCCTCTCTCCTATAAATTATTTCAATCCTTTTCCCATACGGCACTAGCTCCTCAAACATTTTGTAAATTTTGTCCCATAAAGGCAGCCATTTTTTCACATCTTCACCGTATTTTGCCGCTACCTCTGATGGCAATCTAAACACCAAGTGTTCTCCCTCTATTACTACCTCTGATTCGGCAGTAGTTGGGATTACATTGAGTGCATTTATTATTGCAATGAAAAGAACTAGAAGAGGTATTTTCCTCAATTTCCCACCCTTAACTCTATTTCAGAGAAAAACGTTAGTGCTTGGCAACAGCTTTTATCTTGCCGGCACAAGTTAGCGGAACTTAAACCTATAGGATACAGGTACATCTTCCCCAACTCCCGAGTAAAGTTAATTTTAGCCATAGACCTCTCCCACTACAACCAGGTAAAAGCTACAAACCCCTACTCCCGCACCAACCACCCCCTAGAATACGCTCAAAGAATATTTTAAACATTATACCCATCAAGGGTTTTGAATGCAGAGCGGGAAGGGCGCCAGCACGCCACGTCGACGCTGTAGCTGCTAGCTCCCAGCTGGAGAGGGGTCCCCGAGGCTTCGGCGGCTAGCTCCTCGTGGATTACAGTGGCGATAGCGATTAGCGCCGGGGAGAGAGCGAACTCTGTCGAGACTACGATGCCCGGGGCGGAGTCGATCACGTAGTCCGTGTACCTGAAGAGGCCTGTGGGCACACCCTCCCGGGCGCCAACCATCGACGCGATCTCCTTGCCGCTCCTCATGCTCTTCAGCACGAAGCCGGGAACTCGCCTCCGACGCGGGAAATCGGCTCGCCTTCGGGCTCGCAGATAACGAGGGGGCTTCCGAGGCGGGAGCGGGCGAACTGGTACATGTCCTGGACGTAGATCTGCGTGCGGTGGACTTCCCTCCCGTAGCTCCCCCTCTGGAGCTCGTACCTAGACCCAGCCCCCTCGAAGAGCCCTCTCAGGAAGTGGTAAAGGGGCTCCGCCTCGGCTGGGCCCAGCGGGGCGACGTAGAGCTTCCCGACTTCGAACACCTGCACCTCCCTCCCCACCCTGGTGCCCATCGTGTGCGCCGCGTCTGGGGGCCGAGGTAGGGCTCGTGCGCTACAGCGAGCCCCCTGAAAACTGTGTACATCGGGTCTTGCCGGGCCCCATCTTCCTCCTCAGCTCCTTGCCGCCGGCGACGTAGAGGTAGGCAGCATCCTGGAGGATCTGTACGAAGAGCACTCTGTCAGGGTTCTCGAGGTCCACCGAGGCTCCAGTACGCTCCTTGACTGCCGCGCCTACCGCGACGTTCACGTCGAGCGAAGTGAAGCTGTGCTTCCCCCTCCTCACAGTGCGGACGGCGAAGCTCTCTTCAGGGCTAATGCAGCCTGCGAGCCTTAGAGCTGTGCCCACAATCTCTTCTAAGCTTGCCCTGCAGACAGCCTCAACGAGGTGCACGCTCTCAACTTCGACCACTTCTGCCGGAACTTTCTCGAGAAGGCCTTTGGGGTTCGGGGGGCTTGACACGAGCACTATGCCCTGGAAGCCTCCCGGCGAGGGCACTACCTCGGCGGAAGAGTCGAGGTCGCGAATCTGCGATGCGACAACCTTCTCCATGCCCAGCCTGCAAGTTATGAAAAGCTGTGCCATCGCTCTACAGCAGTAAAGAATTATTTAAATGGTGGCCGGGCTTAACCGATCTAGTATACTGCGCCTCTCTTCTTCTCCAGCGAGAGAGTACTTCAAGAGCACTACCCCGACTGGGATCAGTACAGCAGCTTGGATAGCTAGTGCGGCTAGGTTGCCTGCCACGCCGTCGAGAGAAGCTCCGCCGAGCAGTACTCTCCTCACAGCGTCGACCGCGTACGTCTGAGGCAGCAAGCTGCCGGCGGGGATCAGTGCCTCGGGGAGAGCCTCGCGGGGGATGTAGACTCCCGCCGCGATTGGGGCGAGGAGCCTTACAAGCCAGCTAATAGGCTCCACGCCCTTCTACGAGGAAGCAAGCCAGCACGTCGACGCCGAGATAAGGCCTAGCCCGCTGCAAGCTGCTATGCCGAGTAGGAGCGCGGTGAGAGCGAGGAGAGCGTCCGCTTGGGGTGAGGCTTCGAAGTTGAAGGGGAGCACTCCCAGGAGCAGGTAGGAGGCTAACACCAGCGTCTCCATCAGGTACCTCCAAGTGACTCTAGCGAATGTGAAGGTGAACGGCGACGCACCCGCTAGGCGTAGGCAGTCTCTCCTGGAGAGGAGGGGGCCTCCCACCCCCACTTTACCCCCGTAGAGAGCCATAACTGAGGGGCTGTAAACTTCGAGGGAGGAGTCCAGGTACACGTTAACCATTAGCCCGGAGATCATGGAAGCCATGAAGTTGCCGCCGTACCAGGGCGACCTCCCCCCGAACGTTGCTGCGAAGTACTTGAAGAGCAGGGGAGTGAAGAAGACCTCGAAGACGCGGAAAGGCGTATTCCACAGCCACCAGACAGCAATCCCCGAAACTTCCTCGTGGTAGAACGCTGCTACGTGCCTCAAGTTCACCCTAGCCTTCTCGAAGAAGCTTGAAAACCTAGGCATGCACCCCACCTACGTAGTACAGGTAGGCATCCTCGAGAGAAGCCCTCCTCACAGAAAGGCTCTTGAGCCTAGCCCCCGGGAGATCAAGTCGTCCAGAAGCCCGGGGAGGACTTCGTCGCCGCTTTTGACACCTACCCTGACCCTGCACTCACCCCCCTCCCCGTGCACCTCCTCGACGCTCGAGTAGAGAGGCTCAAACTTCCTCAGCGCCTCCCCCAACTCGAAGAAAGCCCTGTAAATCCAGAGTTACCGACTCCTCAACTTTCGCGTTTCTAATGAGCTCGCCGGGCTCCCCGTCGGCTACGATAGCCCCGCGGTTCATAACTATCACCCGGATAGCCACTCCCTGAGCCTCTAGAGGGGGTGGGTAGCGTAGAGCGAAGTCACCCTGAACTCTCTGCTCAGCGCGAGAAGGTAGTTCAGAGCGAATTTCACAGCTTCTGGGCTTAAACCCACCACAGGCTCATCCAGCAAGTAGACTGGCGTCCTCCTCAGCAAGCCAACCACTAGGCCCACCCTAGCCTGCTCACCCGTAGACAGAGAGCCGAAAGGGCGGTCGAGCAACTCGCCCAAGCCCAGCTTCTCCGCCATCCCAAGAGCCTCCAGTAAGGGGGAAGCTGAAGAGCCTACACATCACCTCGATATTCCTCCTTACACTAACCCTAGGGTCTGCCCACGCGTAAGCCCCCAAAAGCGAGGGAATATAGGTGATACGCTTAGCAGCCTCCCCGCTCTCCTCCTCTACGTCGTAGCCGCAAACCTCGGCCCTCCCGCAGCTCGGCGCCAAGAAAGTAGCGAGAAACCTGATCAGCGTTGTCTTCCCGGAGCCGTTAGGGACTAAAAAAGTAGACAAACTCCCCCTCCCCAACACTGAAGGAAACACTCCTCAGCGCGTGCACCACAGTCTTCCTCTCAACACTCCTCGTCAAAACCTCGTAGAGAAACCTACCCCCGTAACTCTCGTAGAAACCGCCCGGGTCGTAGAAACCAGCAGCTGCGACCCTGTAAACCCTACCTAAGTTCTCCGCAACGACAGTGTGCTCGGTCACACCCCCTCAAACAGCCCCCCCGGAGTATTTCTCCTTTCTATGCACTACAGCGCTGCTCTCCCGCTACGGAGTTTGCACAAGGCACTCTTCCACACGTGCAAAATTCAAATACAGAGCCCGAAAACCGCAAGAGCAGGATGTTATGCTGTAGGCCTTAGCCTCGCGCCCTTGCCTCTCTCAAGCTTTACAGCTCTCGGCTATTTAGCCGTTCTCAGCTCTCCTGATCTTCCTACCTCCTGTAAAGTAAGCGAGAAAGGTGGGATTAGATGTGCCAGGTAAGAGAGCTTACAGACGATCTCGTGCCTATAGTTGACGCTTACCTGCGGAGTGCCCTGTTTATCAACGCGTTCGCTATCTGGGACCTCCACCACCTACGCCACAGGGCGAAATTCCTCGTCTGCATAGACAATGGGAGGCTGAGAGGGCTCCTCCTAGACTACCCCAGCTACGCCCCGGCAAGTGTCCACTTTGTCTGGCTCTGGGGGGAGAAGGAAGCTATCAGCAAGCTCCTCGACACTCCACTACCCGGTAAAGTAGTTTTCCACGTACCCCCCGAAGCGGAAGACATAGTTAGGCGGAAGTTCTCCATAACTGCTAAGTGCCTCGTAGACTTCATGCTCCTCAGAAAGGGGGGAGGAGCGGTTACACCTGCAGCATGAAGTAACACTGCTAAGCGCGGAGGACGCTTACGCTCCAGCGAGCTTGAGGAAGGAAAACCCCGGCAGGGAAGAAGTGGAAGAAGCCGAGAACCTCCTCGGAGATAAGCCCTTCTACGGCATCTTCACCAACTCTAAGCTCGTCTCGGTAGCATGCATCCACTTAAAACTCCCCGAAATCTGGGTGATCGTGTGCTCCTGCGCACCCAGAGCACAGGAACAAAGGGTACGCAACCTCGCTAGCATCATTCCTGGTCAGAGAAACAGCACACGTAGGGCTCTACCTTCGAGCAGACAACCACCCGGCTAAGCACGTATGCAAGAAAGTGGCTTCAAACTGCATAAAAGAATGTGCTGGCTAGAACACAACGTAAACATAGTACCTTAGCACCGGAGAAAGCCCCCAATACGCCACCTAAAGGAATGGAGAAAGACTTTAAGTAATGCCCAATGCAGACGTGTGTTAAAAAGCAGGAGAAGCATATCTGAGGAGATCAAAAATTGATGGAAACAGGCTAACCAGCAAAGACTCTATGAAAGTTCTTTGAGGGGGGAAATGCTAGGCTTTTTTATATCTCTTCTACACCTACATCCCATATAGTTACGTCCTTCGGCTTTCTCGCCTTTTTATAAATGACCGATTCTTGTTTAATCTTTTTCAGAATATAACCACAATAATGCCACATTCCTAAACCTGTTATCATGCCATAAACAAAGGATATTATGCCCATATTTATTACTGATAAGTTGAAAAAATATGCCAGAATGCAGTATATTAAAAGACCATTCGCGAATGCAAAAGAGGAAGCAGTTATAATTCTTGGAAAGAGGGTAAAGGCTACTTCATGCACTCTTATTGATAATGGCGCAGGAATGGGTATATACATATCTTTGAAGGAGCTATATTTATAAAATTTTTTGACTCCTATTTTCTTCAGTTCTAGCTTTAAATTTTCTTCCTCTTCATCCTCCATCTTCTTTATTAGCCCTAATTTTTCAGAAACCCACTGAATCGTCGTTACGTATTCAGATAATACAGCGTTCCATTTAAGATTGCATAAATAGACTACTAATGAAAAAATTGAGAGAAAAAAGAGAATCAGTGTAAAAAATACCGATAGAAAACCGTGAACGTAACCTGTAGAAAAAATAGCAAGTATAATTATTATTTGAAAATAAAAAAGTTGTAATCTCTGAGTTTCTATATGCCTAATATGTTCCCAACAGATTCGAAGAGAATGTAATAAATGTTCCTCCCTTATATTCTTCTCCATCTGTTCCTTCGGTGACCAGTGCTCGATCTTGATCCCTAAGACTTCGCTATTCTTCTCAGCTACTAAGTCTGTGTAGCTTCTTTTGCCATCGATTAAATCCGCCTCTATCCTTCTTCCGTTGAGCACGTTATACAGTGTTATTAGAGGGAGTGATGCTAAATTTTTCGGTGAGAGCTATCTCCCCCCTCTCGAAGGCTGGCAGCAGGAGCTTCTTCCAAGCTTCGTGAGCTCTGTCAAGCCTTTGCCCTCTCTTTTGGCAGTTTTGCCTGCTATTTCCTGCCTGGCGAGTGCTTTCTCGCCGAGCCCCTCTGCTTCTCGCTTCTACCTTTACGCACGGCTGAGTAGTTTCCTTCTAATGGCTGGGGGTGGCTTCGCCGAGAAGCGTTATTAGCAATCTTTTCTCGAAGTTTCTTAGTTTTCACTCAGATTTTCCTGGAGATGCCTGGCAGGGCTCTTCCTCTGCTTGAAACTGGACTCTTGTAGGTTAGAAAGAGTTGAGATCGTGCATTTATCTATGAAGGAACTTTGCTATAATCCTTTAATCAATGTCCAGTTAGAGCCTCTTTCTCATGCTTTCTCATCGCTAGTTATTAAATACTCTTTTAATCTCTGTCTGAGATTAAGACTAGCTTCAAGTATCTGTATTTACGTTGGGAGCGAGGCTTATGGGTAGCTCGTAAGAGTGTACTGACGTTTATATCCGGCGCAGTGTTTCTTTACTGTTGCAGCTTTGGAGGTTCACTCTTTAGTTGAGAGAGTAGTTGGATCTGTGAGTGGTATTAGCGCGCTTCCGAGTTTTCCTCTGCTTGTGTGGAGGGGGCTTGTCAGCTTAGTCGGCTTAGTGCGTATCTACCTGGGGAATTGGTTAACTCTAAGGTGGTAGTGCTAGTCAGTAGGTCGGTTGAGCAAGCGGTTGATCGGCTAATTGAGATTAAGTTAATGGCTGATGAGAAGTTTATGTATCAACAGGGAATGAATTGAAAGGATGTATTAACGGGAGCAAATGTAAAATGCCCATGCCGCGTATCAACAGGGAATGAATTGAGAGTGGAATTGCTGTAGCAGCTGCTGCACATACGCCGCGCGGGGGTTCCGCCCTCGCTGGGCCTCGCGAGCGCCTCGGTAGCTCGATACTCAGCCGGCGCGGGCCCGGCCCCAGGCACCGCAGCCCCCGATCCCCGAGTGCGGCGAGCAGCCCGTCCCGACTCATCAGCACGCTGAGCGCATCGAAGAGGGGGAGCCCGGGCGCCCCGGGGTCTCCTAGCCGCCCGCGTGGGCGGGTTGCCGCGGAGGTGCGCGCAAGCTGGGCCGCGGTAGCCCCGCTGCGCCACCGCTCACCGGCGGCTTTTCCGGGTGCGGCGGCGTAGCGCCGTCCCCCAGAGGAGGGCCGCTGAGAGGGCTGCGGCTGCCGCGGCCGCTATGTAGGGGAGGGGCGGCGGGCCCCCCTCCTCCGCGGGGCTTAGGGCCAGGACCAGCCCCTCCACCGGCCCGACCTCGATCTCTAGCCGGCCCTCGCGCGCCTCGTAGACGCGCCCGGTTTTCACGTCGGCGAGCTTGCTCAGGTTGCCGGGCACCTCGATCGAGAGGCGCTTCCTCGCGCCGGTCGGGTTGAGCACTACCACGCCCTTTGAGTGCACCCTGAAGTAGGCGCCGCCCTCCTCCCGGTGCCCGCCCAGGGGCTCGCCCAGGTCGAGCTTCAGGACCTTGGACTCCGGGATGGTGTCGAGGGCCGGGACGGAGTACCAGTAGTAGAAGTCGAAGAGCCTCGCGGCCGCGTACGTGTAGAGCGCCGTCCCCTCGTCTCCCCCGTAGCTCAGCGCCACGACGATCTTGCCCCTCTCCGCGTACCTCTGCGCCGCGAGCGAGATGCTGTAGATGGTCTCCCAGTCCCTCAGGTAGTAGGTGGGCGACCTGTAGTCCCCCCTCCAGGAGCCCGGGTGGCTCTCCAGCATCACCCCGTCCGCCACCTCCATTAGCCGCTCGTCGGGAGGGGCCCAGCCGGCGTTGTAGATGATCACCGCGCCGGTTTCGCTCTTCACCCTCCTGAACAGGTCGACGAGGTGGTCCACCCACGGGCCGTACCTCGCCTCGTCGTAGACCGGCCGGTCGTAGAGCGGGCCCCCCAGCCCAGCCGGGTCGACGTGCACGTCGTCGAGGAAGACGCCGTCGTACCCCCTCTCCACGATGCTGCGGGCCCTGCTGACCAGGTACTCCTTGAAGCTCTCCACCGCCAGGTTGCACATCACGCTCTGCCCGTACCAGTACCTGGCCGGCTCCCCGGAGGGGGTGTAGAGCAGCCACTCCGGGTGCTCCCTCCTAACCCAGTCGAGGAGGGATGAGGGGACCCCGAGGATGTTCAGGTACCCCAGCGACACCACCCCCCTCTCCTTGAACACCCTGGGCGGCGAGGGCGTGGTGGAGGGCTCGAGGATGGCGACCTTGACCCTGTAGCCCCCGTCCAGGAGGGCCCTCGCCGCGTACTCCGTGAGCCGCGCGTAGAAGACGAGGGCGTACCTCTCGCCGACGCCCGGCGCCCCCTGCGGGCCCCCAGCCGCGCAGCAGAGCAGGGGGGCTAGCGCGAGCGCCGGGATGAGCGCCGGCAGCATCCAGCCCCCGGAGCCGGCGAGCCACTCGCCCGTCTCCCACCACCCCGGGAGCAGTGCCGCTTCGGCGGTATTTAACCCTCCCGGCTGAGGGCCGGCCATCAGCCGCCCGCCGATCGGGGCTTGGGGCCGCGCGCTCCGCGGCTCCGCAGGTTAACTTTAATTGAAGCGTTCGGTAACATTCCTGTGGCGCTCGGAAGTGGTCCGGGGGGAGCCGCTGGGAGGGGGGTCAGCCCAGCGGTTGCCGCGCTGCTGCTCACCCTCATCGCCGCCGTAGCCGCAGCCCTCGCCTACGTCTGGATCGCCGGCTACATGGGCTCCCTCGCCCCGCGCGGAGGCCTGCGGCCATTGGAGGTGCTGAAGATCGACGCGGTCGGGTACGACGGCGCTACCCTCACCCTCTACGTTGCGAACGTCGGGGAGGCCGACGCGACGGTCGTGAGCGCCTACGTCCTCGCGGAGGACCGGACGGCCGTCTGCAGCTGGAGCGGCAGCGTCACCCTCCCGAGGGGGAGCGTCGGGGCGCTGTCCCTGAGCGGCTGCTACCTGGAGCCCGGCAGGGCGTACACTGCGCTGGTCTCGACCAGCAGGGGGGTTGAAGCCACGTACAGGATGGGCCTCCCCGCGGGCGCGCCCACCTCCCCGCCCCAGGCGCCGCTCTTCCGGATCGCGGGCTACAACGATACGGTCTACGGGCCCCCGGGGGGCTCCGCGAGGCTGGTCGTGGAGGTCGCCAACGTCGGCGCCGCGGAGGGGACCGCCTACGTGGAGGTTCGCGACCACAGCGGGACCCCGGTCGCCAGGAGCTGGGCGCGGGTGCAGCCGAACTCCGCCGTGCAAGCCGCGCTGAGCGTCGACCTCCCGCCCACCAAGGGCGCCTGGACGTGGACCCTCAAGGTCCTTAACGGCGCCACGAACGCCTACGACGACCAGAGGAGTTTCGCGGTGCACGTGGCGGAGTTCGACCTCCGGCTCGTGTCCCGCACGGCGCTCATCCTGGAGAGCTTCGAGGCGCTCCCGAGCGGCTGGAGCCCACTCGGGGGTAAGTGGAGCATCGTTCCGGAGGGGTGGCTCGGAAGCGCTTTAAGGGGCGGGGACGACGACAAGGGGCCTGGCGCGGCGGCTGCCTACTACTACGCGGCGGGGCCCATCCAGCCCGGCTTCCAAGCGGTGGTAAAGCTGGGGGCGGCAAAGAGGAACGACCGCGTGTACAAGGGCTACATCCTGCTCGCCGAGCCCGCGCCCCACTCGAGCTTCTACGAGGTATCCATCTACCCCTGGGGCAGATTCGTCCACCTGGCGATCTACTACCGCCACCAGGGGGGCAGGCGGGAGCTTTCGAGGGCGAGGGCGGGCTACGTCTCGGAGTGGTACACCCTCTACCTTGCCTACACGTACGAGGCCCCCCTCAACCGCTTCACCGCCACCCTCTACGACCGCGAGGGGAACGCCATCGCCAGCGTGACGGACTCGGACTCCGCCGCGCGGCCGAGCTACCTCGGGCTCGGGGTCGACTGAAGCAGGGGGTCCTCGCTGTTCAACTACGCGCTCTTCGACGAGCTCGTCGTCGCCGCCGGGGACCCGCGCTACGTCAGCGTGGCCGGGCTGCCCAGCGGCTGGAGGGTGGAGCTCTGGCAGGGCGCTGCGCTGGTCGCCTCCGCTACCGCGGACGCCGCCGGGAGCGCGGTGCTCAGCGTCGTCCGGCAGCCCATCCTCAGGGACGCCACCTTCAAGATCGTGGACGAGCAGGGGCGGCTCGTGTTAGCCAGGGGCTTCGACCTGGTGGTCGGCGGGGATGCGTACGAGTTCACCCGGGGGTGAGGGGCGGCCCGGCAGCCCGCGCGAAAATGTTTTATCCCCTCGGCAGCTCTTTTTCCACGCGATGGGGGCTCCTTTCGATGCGGCGAGGGTGTCTAAAGCGCTCCTGGCGCTCGCGGCGCTCGCCGCCCTAGCCTCCGCCCAGCCGACCATCTACATTCTAAACGTCAGGGAGTCGCAGGGGTGGTGGTCGACCCCGGACCTCTTAACGAGCAATATGCGGGATCTCCTGCAGAGCGCGGCCGAGGACCTGGGGTTAAGCTTCAGCGTCGTCGTCATCGACTCCATCGAGGGTTGGGAGAGGCTGGTGAGCGAGCCGCCGCCGGACGCCGTGATCGTCAACGCCCACGGCGAGCTCGTACCGGTTCCGCCGAAGTACGGCACCGACTGGCAGAGCTTCTACAGGGACTTGGCGATGAACATCATGTACAGGGGCTGGGTCTTCGTCAACCCGGTCGGCTACGGCTTCTTCTACGTGACCTACAACTACTCGAGGGGGGACGGAGGTTGGGGCTGGGATCTCCTGACAGTCGGCCCCTCCGGCCTGGACGTGCTCGGCGGTTGGCTCGGCATACTCGCCACCGCGTGGCCTGAGGCCGCCGGCGGGTCCCTGGGCGTGTCCGACATCGGCGCGCACGTTTTCGGCGTGCTCGGCTACAGCCTGCCGGACACGGCGAATGCGCCGAGGCCGATAACGACGTACGTGCCGGCGCTCTGGTACTTCTACTCGCGGGAGAGGGGGAACGTGACGGCTTACTCGTGCGCGGCCTTCAAGGTGGGGAGGGGGGCGCTCCTCTGGGGAGGCTGGGCGAGCAGCCCGACGGAGCAGCAGGCCATGGTGGCTGCCGCCATGGCCCTCTACTACCTGTTCCCGGCGGAGATACAGGCCGCCCGGCCGAAGCCGAGGGGGTTGAGCCCCGAGCAGATGCTCCTGATCGCGTGGGGAGCGGTAGTGGTGGCGGCGGCGCTCCTGGTGTTAAGGGTGGTTCTCAGGAGGGGGAGCTACTAGAGCCCCGGGTGCGGCTTTCGCCGGCGAGCTTCGGCGCTAGGGCGCCGCGGGCGGCTTCCAGGAAAAAGAGTTTTATACTCTAGAGTATAATACTCCCAATAATGATATTCGTCGATAGGGAGGCTGAGCTGGAGGCCCTCAGGGAGGCCTGCTCGAGCGGGAGGGGCGAGCTCGTCCTAGTGTACGGGAGGCGGCGGATCGGGAAGACCTTCATGCTCTCCCTCCTGCTCAAGGAGGTGGGGGGGATATACCTCCACGTTAACCACGAGGAGCGGGAGCTGGCGCTGAGGGATCTGGTTGAGCAGCTCTCCTCCCAGGCCCGGCTGCCCTACCCCCCGAGGGTGGCGAGCTTCAGGGACCTCTACGAGCTGCTGGCTGCGCTGAAGGTGAAGCCGGTGGTAATCGACGAGTTCCAGCGGCTGCTGAGGGCGGGCGGCTTAACCGAGCTCCAGCACGCCTGGGACACCGCTCTCTCGAGGGAGGGGCTGGTGCTCATCCTGTCCGGCTCAGCCGTGGGGGTCGCGGAGAGGGTGGGCTCCTCCCACGCCTCCCCCCTCTTCGGCCGCTTCACGAGGGTCATCAGGGTGGGGGAGCTGAGCTACCCAGCCGTCAGGGCCTTCCTGCCCCACTACGGCGAAGAGGACCGCGTCAGAAGCTACGCGGTGTTCGGGGGCGTGCCCGGCTACCTGGCCCAGCTCGACCCCCGGCGCCCCCTGGTCGAGAACGTGGATAGGCTCGTGCTGAGGTACGGGGCCCCCCTGAGGGATGAGCCGCTGATCCTCCTTAAGCTGGAGCTGCGAAACCCGTCCAGGTACGCCGAGGTGCTTCGCGCGATCGCGGAGGGGGCAACCCAGTTCGGCGAGATCGCGGATAGGGCGGGCGTGAGGGCTACCGAGCTGCCGAAGTACATGAGGGTCCTCGAGGAGGATTTGGCGCTGGTCGAGCGCAGGTACCCCCTGACGGAGGAGGGGAGGAGGGGGAGGGGGCGCTACCACCTCCGGGACCACTTCACGCGGTTCTGGTTCAAGGTCGTGTACCCGAGCCGGGTCGCCCTGGAGCTCGGCCTCTACCGCGAGGTCGCCGCCAACCTCCAGGAGCAGATCGACTCCCTAGCCTCCCAGGCGTTCGAGGAGGTTGCGCACCAGCACTTCGCCCTGCTGGCCGGGAGGGGGCTTGTGAGCTTCACGAGAATCGGGAGGTGGTGGTCGGGGGGCGTCGAGCTCGACCTGGTAGCCCTGGACGAGCGGAGCGGCACGGCGTACTTCGGCGAGGTTAAGTGGAGCAGGCAGGCGGTGGGCAGGGGCGAGCTCTACAAGCTTGCGAGCAAGGCCGAGGAGTTCCCCTGGAGGAGGGGGGAGAGGAGGGAGGTCTACGTGCTCTACAGCAGGGCGGGCTTCACCTTCGAGCCCGAGGAGGGCGTGATGCTCTTCACGCTGGAGAGCGTGTCCAGGGACTTCGACTCGGAGAGGGTTCGCGTGCTGGAGGTGTGAGGGCGCGCGGGTCGCGGCGACCGCTATGCATTTTTGCGAGGCTTCGCAGTACCCCGCGTGGGCGCACTGCTAACCCAGCAGGAGCTGGAGAGGAGGTTCTTCGAGCTGCTGGCTGCCGCTGTGCAGGACTTCAGGCCGGTCAGCGAGTGGGCTAGGGGCGGCGAGCGGGTTAAGCTGCCCTACTTCACGGAGGCCAGCCCGGACGAGGTGCTGCGCTTCGAGAACCGGTTCGCGCTGCCGGCCGCGGAGGGGGTCAGGTGGCTGCTCAGGCTCGACATCACCGGGAACGGGCTCCTCCTGGTCGACGGCGAAGTGTACCAGGGGGTGGACGAGCAGCACAGGATTGCGGCGCTGGAGCCGGGGGAGAGGCGCGTGGCGCTGGAGGCCACCCCGCGCCGGCTCTTCGGCGAAAACCCCTGGTTCTTCGCGTTCACCGGCTCCAGCCTCGCCGCGGTCCACTGGGAGAGCTTCAGCACCGCCCTGGCGCTGTGGGACGCCGCCCTCCTGGCGAGGCGCCGGCAGGAGCTGAGGCAGGCGCTGGCCAGGGCGGCGGCGGAGATCGAAATAACCCCCAGCGTTGCGCAGCTCTACGCCCTCCAGCGGACCCTCTACGGGCACCTGGTGCCGGAGGGGTCGCCGGAGTACGGGCCGGCGAGGTGGGATTTAGCGTACATCGCCAACGTCTACGGGGAGAGGGTGATCCGGGGCGAGCTGGAGGATACGCCCAAACCCAGCGTTAGCGAGCTGCTCGAAACCGTCGAGAGGGTTAAGGCGGCCCTGCCCGAGGGGGCCCCGGCCGGTAAGGTCTACCTCTTCGGGCACGCCCACATCGACACCGCCTGGCTGTGGCCGTTCAGCGAGACGAGGAGGAAGGTGGTGAGGACGTTCGCGACGGTGGTGCGGCTGGCGAAGATGGGGTACCGCTTCACCTACGTGCAGAGCGGGGCGCAGAACTACAAGTGGCTGGAGGAGCAGGACCCGGGGCTCTTCGAGGAGGTCCGGGGGCTCGTCAAAAGCGGGCACTGGCTGCCGATCGGCGGCATGTGGGTGGAGTCGGACACGCAGCTGGTCGCGGGGGAGTCGCTGGCCCGCCAGTTCCTCTACGGGCAGCTGTACTTCAGGGAGAAGTTCGGGGTGAGGAGCCGCATCGGGTGGCTCCCCGACTCCTTCGGCTTCTCCGCCCAGCTGCCCCAGCTGATGAGGAAGGCCGGCATCGAGGTCTTCGTCACGCACAAGGTGATGTGGAACGACACGAACGAGTTCCCCTACCACGCCTTCGTCTGGGAGGGCCTGGACGGCAGCGAAGTCGTGGCCCACGTGCTCGTCTCCACCTACAACGGCGCCCTAACGGCGAGCGAGCTCGCGGGGCTGTGGGACAGGTACAAGCAGAAGGACGCGGCGCCCGCCGTGCACGCGTACGGCTTCGGCGACGGCGGCGGGGGGCCCACGTTCCTCATGCTGGAGAGGCTGAAGCACCTGAGGAGGCTGCCGGGGCTGCCCGAGCCGGTCGAGGCCCCCGGGGAGGACGAGTACGTGGGCGAGCTGCTGAGGGTTAAGGACAGGCTGCCGCGCTGGAGGGGCGAGATCTACAACGAGTTCCACCGCGGCGTCTACACGACCAACGTGAGGGTGAAAACCCTCGTGGCCGAGGCCGAGCGGGAGGCGGCGTGGGCGGAGGCGGCCAGCGCGGTGGCCAGCCTCCTGGGGCTCGCGCGCTACCCGCGGGAGGAGCTGAGGGCGGCCTGGGAGCGGGTGCTCCGCTGCCAGTTCCACGACGTCCTCCCCGGCTCCTCCAACTACGAGGCCTACGAGGAGGCTTACAGGGACTTGGAGGAGGCGATACGCGAGTTTTCGAGGGCCTCGTCGGCTGCGCTGAAGTCCATCGCGGAATGCGTCGACGCGCCGAGGGGCAGCCTAATCGTCTTCAACTGCCTGCCGTGGCCCAGGGTCGTCGTCGTGGAGGTCCCGGGCAGCGGGTACTCCTACCCCGATGGCAGGCCGGTTAGGGTCCAGAGGGCGGGGGGCAGGGTGCTGGCGGAGGTCGAGGTCCCGGCGATGGGGTACGTGGCCCTCGCGCCGGGCGAGGGGGCCGCGGCCGAGGAGGGGGTCAAAGCCTACGAGGAGGGGGGCTGCCTGGTGCTCGAGAACGACGCGCTCCGCCTGAAGGTAGCCGGCGACGGGTCCCTGGTCTCCCTGTACGACAAGCAGGTTGGGGCGGAGCTGCTGAGGGGGCCGAGCAACCTGCTCAAGGCCCACAGCGATAAGCCCGGCAACTTTGACGCGTGGGACGTCGACCGCTCGGCGGTGGAGTCGCCGGGCCGCAGCCTGGAGGTGGCGGAGAGTCCCAGGATCGTTGCTGAGGGCCCGCTGGCTGCGTCGGTCGAGTACGCGCTGAGGTTCAGGGGCTCGACCGTTAGGCAGAGGGTCACCCTATGCAGGAGCTCGAGGCTGGTCGAGTTCCGCACGGAGGTCGACTGGAGGGATAAGTGCTACCTGCTGAAGGCGTGGTTCAACTTCAACGTGAAGTCCGAGGCCGCCCACTTCGAGGTGCCCTTCGGCGTGGTTGAGAGGAGGACGGTGCCGAGGGACAGCTGGGACGAGGCGAAGTACGAGGTGCCGGCGCTGAGGTGGATGGACCTCTCCGACGGGGTAAAAGGGGTGGGGGTGATCGCCCCCGCGAGGCACGGCTACAGCGTCAGGGGGACCGAGGTGGGCTTAAGCCTCCTCAAATCGCCGATGCACCCCAACCCCTGGTCCGACCTCGGCCGCCACGAGATCGTCTACTACCTGTACCCGCACCCCGGCGACTACCGCGTCGGGAGGGTTTACGAGAGGGCGTACGAGGTCTGGAGCGGCGTGAAGACCGCGGTTAAGGATGGGGGCGGCGGCAGCCTCCCGCCCAGGGCCAGCTTCGTGGAGGGGCAGCCCGGGATACTCGTGGAGTCCCTGAAGATGAGCGAGGGCGGCGAGGGCCTAATCCTCAGGGTGTACGAGGTTGAGGGGAGGGGGAGGGACGCCGCGCTGAGGTTCTCCGAGCCGTTCGAGGTGTACGAGGTGGACCTGCTGGAGGAGAACCCGAAGCCCGTGCCGAAGCCGCCCAGGGCTGGGGCGCCGGTTACGCTTACGTTCAAGCCCTTCGAAATTAAAACCCTCCTGCTTAAACGCCGGCAGTAACGCCCTTCCCCCCTTTTTACCCTCTCCCGTACCTGCCCATGGTTTCCGCAACCGCCAGGACGTGCCCCTTCGCCGCCCTGAGCACGTCGCCCAGCCTGGCCCCCTCGCCCAAGTCCAGCCTGGTATCCAGGGCGAAGAGGACAAAGAAGTACCTGTGGGTGCCGGAGGGCGGGCAGGGGCCGCCGTAACCCCTGCGGCCGAAGTCGTTCAACCCGCTTACGCCCACTCCGGGCTGGTACTCCGTAACCGAGCCAGGTATGTCGTAGACAACCCAGTGGGTAAACGTGCCGCCGGGTGCGTCGGGGTCGTACATCACCAGCAGGTAGCTCGCGGTGCCCTCCGGCTGCCCCCTCCACCTCAGGGCGGGCGGCTCGTTCAGGCCGTCGCACGTAAAGGCGGCGGGGATGGCTTCACCGTACCGGAAATCCGGGCTCTCGAGCGTGAAAGTGGTCTTCGCCTCGGCCTTCAAGTCGTCGATAGAGACCCCTCCCCCAACCCTGAGGAGGGCGAGGAACCCGACCGCGGCTACCGCAGCCGCGGTGATGGCGAAGAGCAGGTATCTCCGCACGCCGTAAACACCGCGGCCACGCTTATGAACCTTGCCCGGGTTGCCTAGCTCCTGGTTCTCCGCAGGGAGGGGAGTGGTGTTGGGGGTGCGGAGTAGCTTGATTATGTATGGCTACAAGGTTGTATACTAGTAGAAAAATGGAGTTGGGGGTGCGGAGCAGCTTGCCAGCTAGAGCTGCGCCTCCTCAGTGATTATCTTGGCTACCTTCTCGACGTCGGCCTCGTAGATGTCGAGGGTTGGTATTTTCCGCAGGTACTTGGATATGTCGATCTCGTAGTCGATCCTTGCTCCAGCCTTCTCCAGGATCTTCGAAGCGCAGCGGTTGCTGCACCCGTTTATAACGATGTTCTTCTTTGCCTTCTTCGCGATCTCTACGTGCGGCTTTGAGCCTGCCGCGACAGCGGCTGTGCAGCACATCCTGCCTTTGCCCGTGTTTGTTAGCAAAACGCCTATTGCATGCCCTATTTGGCCGACGTTTGCTGCCCCGTCGCAAACCCAAATGAGGTTCTCGTGCTCGGCAACCTCGTGGCAAGGGTGAAGAATCCTAGGCATGTTTTCCTTGTTAACGGTTTCCTCCGGCGCCTGCACCACCTCCCGCCAGCCGGCCCAGTGCCCTTTTAAAGTTTCCCAACCGGGGCGCCTCGCCCTGTCCCCCCAGGCTTCGGCGGCTCCGCTGGCACGCGGCTCCCGGGCAACTCCGCGGCCTCCGCCCCCGGGTAAACCCTCGCCGGGCCGCGTTCGGCAAAGCCCTGCAGGGCTTCGGCATTTACCTCGGAACCCGTGTGGGAGGCGTAGCCCGCGGCCGGCCCTCCCTGCGGCCCGCTGAATAGTGGGGAAACGCGTGCGAGTGCGGAGAAAAACACATATATGAATACCAGGGTAGGGAAAAACCGGGCCCGTAGCTCAGCCTGGCAGAGCACCCGGCTCATAACCGCGAGCTCCCCGGTTAGAAACCGGGGGGTCCCGGGTTCGAATCCCGGCGGGCCCACTACTTAGGTTTGCGCGTTCCGCCGAGCCCCCTCGGCTTGTCCATCCGCGTGCGCCGGCACTTAGGAGCGGCTACCCGCTGCTCGGGGCCTGTAAGCAGGGGCCCCGGGGACGTGCGGCCTCCCGGGGTTTAAGGCCCGCCCACCCCGGCCCCCGCTAGCCCGCGCGGGCCAGGCCGGCGCTTGCAGCAACCGATTTTTACCCCCTCGCGGTTTTCACCCGCGTGGATAAGCTCAACCTGGTTTTAATCCACCACACCCACTGGGACCGGGAGTGGTACTACACCTTCGATAAGTTCAGGTACAGGCTGGCCAAGTGCCTCGACCGCGTGCTGGACCTGTTGAAGGACCCCCGCCACGGCCCCTTCATGCTCGACGGGCAGGTCGCCCCCCTGGACGACTACCTAGAGCTCCGGCCGGAGAGGGCCGCGGAGGTCAGGGAGGCTGTTTCGAGGAACCGGCTGCTCATCGGCCCCTGGTACGTTCAGCCCGACGAGTTCCTCGTCCACGAGGAGTCGCTTGTCAGGAATCTGATGTACGGGCGCATGCGGGCGAAGGAGTACGGCGGGGTTTTCAGCGTTGGGTACCTGCCCGATACGTTCGGGCACACCGCCCAGCTGCCGCAGATCCTGAGGGGCTTCGGCATCGACACGTTTGTCTTCCACCGGGGGATGGGGGAGGAGTTCGAGAGGGTCGGCACGCCCTTCTCCTGGTCGGCCCCGGACGGGAGCGAGGTTATCGCGCTTTTCCTCTACGGCGGCTACTGCAACCTAGCCTGGCTGCCCCCCGACCCCGACGCGGCCGCGGGGATGGTCCGCGAGCTGTGCGAGGTTTGGAGGAGGCGCCTGCGGACCCTGTCGATCCCGGGGATGGTGGGCTGCGACCACCACCTGCCCAAGGACTACCTGCCGAGAATAGCGGAGGAGCTCTCCCGCAGGGACCTGCCCGCGCGCGTATTCCAGGGGACGCTGGAGGACGTCCTCGCTGAGGCCCGCGGGGCGGAGCTTGGCGGGGTCAGCGGCGAGCTGCTGAGCAGCCGGTACCACCGGGTTCTCTACGGCGTCTGGTCGACGCGCACGTACCTGAAGCAGGCGAACTTCGAGTGCGAGAGCCTGATGATATACTTCGTCGAGCCGCTCTGGTCCATGGCTTACGTGCTTACCGGCGTCTACCCGGAGAGGGAGATCTGGCAGGCCTGGCGCTACCTGCTGCTCTGCCACCCCCACGACTCGATCTGCGGCTGCAGCGTCGACGAGGTCCACCGGGAGGTGGAGGCGAGGCTGATGAAGGCCAGGGAACTGGGGGAGGAGCTGCTGCACTGCACGGGCAGGAGGTACGGGTCTCTTGAGTTCTTCCTCGCCGGAAGGGCGGGCTACAGCTACGAGTGGCACGCGATGCCCCTGATCGCGTCGAGGGTGGACCTCTCCTTTGCCGGCGACTCCGCCTGCGTTATCGCGTTCAACACCCTGCCGTGGAGGAGGAGGGCTGTCGTGAAGCTGAGGATCAGACCCTACAAGTTCACGGTACCCATGCTTGACGAGCTGGCCCGAGTGTCCGGCGGGCACCTATCGAGGGCGGCCTCCGAGCTGGCTGGAAGGGGGGCGGTTATCGGCTTCGACCTGAGGGGGGCCTCCCTGAGGGGCGCGGAGGGGGAGCTCATCCCCTGCCAGGCGAGGGAGCTGGGCGACGGGACGGTGGAGTTCACGTGGGTCGACGACCTCCCGGCTATGGGTTACAAAGCTTACGCTGTCGAGCCCGGGGCCCGACCCGCTACGGCGGTGGGGTCGGGGCAAGCCTGCATCGAGAACGAGTACTTGAGGGTGGAGTTCGACCTGGAGAACGGCGGGGCCATGAAGCTGACCGACAAGAGGAGCGGGGAGGTGTACGAGGGGCTGGGTTTGCTCGAGGACGGTGGGGACGTGGGGGACGAGTACGACTACTCGCCCCCTCAGCTGGACCGGGTCGTAACGAGCCGCGGCTCCCGCGCCAGCTTTAGCGTGGTCGAGAGCGGGCCGGTCTACACCCGCGCCAGGGTGTCCTACACGCTGAGGGTGCCGGCCTCCGCCTCCCCGGACAGGAGGTCCAGGAGCGTGGAGGAGGTGGAGATCCCCGTGGAGGTTTACGTGACTCTGTTCTCGGGGATACCGCGGCTCGACCTGGAGATCGTCGTCGACAACAGGGCTAAAGACCATAGGCTCAGGGTGGTTTTCCCGACGGGGGTTAGGGGCGGGAAGCACTTGGCGAAGACGCACTACATGGTCATCGAGAGGCCCAACGAGCCGCCGTTCTACTACCCCAGGGGCGAGGAGAAGGCCCCGGTGCGCACGTGGCCGACGAGGCTCTGGGTCTCCGCCGAGGACGGGAGGAGGGGGCTGTGCGTGGTTGCCAAGGGGCTGCACGAGTACGAGGTGCGGGAGAGGGATGGGGCGGAGATAGTCTACACGCTGCTGAGGGCAGTCGGCTGGCTCTCGCGGGGCGACCTGCTCACCAGGCCCGGGCACGCGGGCCCGGAGATCCAAACTCCCGACGCCCAGTGCCCCGGGCTGCGCAGGTTCGAGCTCTGCGTCATCCCGTACTCGGGGAGCTGGGCCGAAGCCGGAGTCCACAGGGCCGCCCTGGAGTACGTTGTACCGGGCACAGCGCACGAGGATATCCCCCATAAGGGCGATTTTCCGCCGCAGTACTCGCTTATCGAGGTAGAGGGCGACCCACTGCTCTTCTCGGCGCTGAAGAGGAGCTCGGACGGGAAGGGCATCGTGCTGAGGGTTTACAACCCCGCGCCCCGGGAGGCGGCGGCCTCGGTGAAGCTCAACTTCAAGCCGCAAAGGGTCTTCAGAGCCAGGCTCGACGAAACCCCTGTGGAGGAGCTGGCGCCGAGCAGCGAGCTGAAGCTCAGAGTCGGGCCCTACAAGGTTGAGACGGTGAAGGTGGAGCTCTGAACCCCTCCGCGGTAGGCCGGTGCAGCCCACTCCGCCCGCGGCTTTAGGGGGTTGGCACACCTTTGGAGGCGAAGCCCGGGGCGGCGGGGGCCCGGTTTCTTCCATTTCAGTGTTGAAACCCTGCGAAAAGTTCAATTGGTGGCAAGGTTGGGCGGGCAAGAAGGTGCTTCCGGCGTCCACGGGTGTGCGGTATGGTTTACGGAGGGTGCGCGGCCCGGCGGCGCTCCGGGTCCCGGAGTCCCCGCGAGCTCGTCCAGCCAGCCGCGCTACTGTACCGCAATGCCAGGGTCAGGGACTGGAGAGCTTACATCGCGGTGGGGGCGCTCGGTTACCTGCATGGCTCGCCGGGTCTATCGGCCGGCGAGCTTGCCCAGAGCGCGGTCGCGCTGGCGGCCACCTTAGCGCTGTACTTGGCTTTCGCCTTCTCCATTAACAACTGCTTCGATGTGGACTGCGATAGGCTTCAGCAGCGGAAGCTTGCCAAGAACCCGGTAGCGGCGGGCCTGGTCAGCTTCAGGACCGGTTTGGCCCTTTCCCTGTGCATGGCGTCCGCGGGACTTTTGCTCACTCTGGTGTGGTTCCAACCGGCTAGCACCCCCTCAGCGGTATACCTGGCTTTGCTCGCCTTAGCCGGTTTCTACTCCTCACCCCCTCTGAGGCTCAAGTCGGTGCCGCCTTTCGACCTCTTATCGCACAGCCTGTTTTTCGGGGGTCTGCTGTACCTGTACGGAGCATCGGTGGGGGGAGAGTTGCCCGCCCCTCTGCTGCCCATAGCCCTATCCGTATCCCTGTACTCTGCGATATTGGAGCTAAGGAACCACCTCGAGGATTTCCAGGCGGATGCTGGCGCTGGAGTTAGGACCGCGGCAACCTGGCTGGGGTACGAAAGGGCGGAGACGGTATTGCGGGCGCTCCTGGCTTGGCACTGGGCATGCCTAACCGCCCTTTCGGCCCTTTTCCACCCCTACACCTCAGCGATACCGGCGGCGGCCCTTATCTACCTGCTCGCTCGGTGGAGGGGCATCGGCGCCTCATCGAGCTACCTTAGAGCGGCCGACCTGGCGACCTGCGCCTTTTACGCTGCCGTTACGCTTCTGCTTATTTCAGCGGCGGCGCCGGGGGTGCTGCCCCTTTGAGGGTAATTCTCGCCAGCGACTACTTCTACCCAAAAATCGGCGGGATAACGACCCACATCGAATACCTAGCCAGGTCGCTCGAGCGGAGGGGCCACGAGGTGGTTATCCTGACCAAGAGGGGCAACTTCGACGACTCCTCCCACGGCTTAGACGTCGTCAGGGTTAACTCCCTTTTCAACTACCCGGGCGTTCTGGACATACCCAGCACCGGCGAAATTGACCGCGCCATCGAGCGGGTGAGGCCCGACGTCGTGCACGCCCACCACGCCTTCTCGCCGCTTTCGCTGTTCTCCATGTCGGTGGCGAAGAGGCGCGCCGTAGCCACGGTGCTCACAAACCACTCGATACAGTTCATGTACAACTTCGACCTCCTGTGGAGGCCCTCGTCGTACGTGCTATTCCCGATACGCCAGATGATAAACAACGCCGACAGGATAGTGGCCGTGAGCCAGGCCGCTAAGGAGTTCATCCGCTACTTCACGGACAAGGATGTGGCGGTGATACCGAACGGGGTGAGCGTCGAGGAGTTCGCCCCCGGGGAGAAGGAGTTCGACGGGAGGAGCATACTCTTCGTCGGCAGGCTCGTCTATAGGAAGGGTGTGCACCTCCTGCTGGAGGTGATGCTCCGCGTCGTCGCGGAGCTGCCAGACGCGCACCTGACGATAGCCGGTACGGGCTACCTGGCCCCGTTCATAAAGCACCTTGCCGGGGATTGGGGGCTGCAGAGGAACGTGACCATCGTCCTGAGGCCCAGCAGGCCGGAGTTGATCGAGCTCTACCGCAGAGCTAACGTGTTCGTGCTCCCCTCGATTTACGGCGAGTCCTTCGGGATCGTCGCGCTTGAGGCGATGGCCTCCAAAACCCCGATAGTTGCGGCGAACCAGGGCGGGATAGGCGAGATCGTAAAGCACGGGGAGACGGGGTTCCTGGTAAAAAGGGGGGATGTGGAGTCGATGGCCGACTACGTCATCCGGCTTCTGGAGGACAAGAGCTGCGCGAGAGCGGTTTCCGAGAAAGCTTTCGAGAGCGTGCGGAACTACGATTGGAGCGTGATAACCCCTAGGATAGAGAAAGTCTACGAGGAGGCCGCTGCCGAGCCGAGGCGGCCTGAATCCTAGGCTGCAGGCGCCGCCTAAAGGTAGCCCCTCGCCTCCCCCTTACCGGGCTGCTGAGCTGGGGCTGGCATCGGCACTGGAGGGGGTAGGCCGACCTCCCTCGATAGGAGGGCGATTATGGGGAAGACGTAGCCGTAGACCGAGGTGGCTATAGCCGGCGGGGCTTGCCCGCTCCTCACCCCGGCCTCCAGCGCGCTGCGCTCCTCCTCGCCGCTCGGGACGATGTTCGCCGAGCCCTTCACGTCTATCGAGGCTATCGGCGGCGAGTACTCGAGCTTGACTACGAAGCTGAGCCTGTACCCCAGCTGGCTTTTCTCGAGCTTGCCTAGCACTATGTTGATGTTGATCCCCAGCTGGCTGATCGGCTCGAAGTTGTACCTCTCGGCACGGATGCTCTCCACCTGGAACGAGATGTTGGGCATACTCCGCCTTTCCATTGAGCCCCCGAGTTATAGCCTTTTTGCGTCCGAGCCGCGGGTGGCTAAAAGGCTATAAAGGGCGCGCCCGGGTAGCACCCGTGCAGGATAACGCGCTGCACTTCGCAGCCTTACCCCTACCCGGGGATCTGCGCTCACTTCTAGAGCGGGGCGAGCTTTCGAAGGCTGAGCAGTCGATAGCAGGAATGCTCCGCGCGGCCACGGGAGTTGAGCGGCTGAGGCTCGAGTTCGAGCTCGACAGGATCGCCAGGTGGAGGTACGAGTTCCCCTACACGCTGGACCAGGGCTTCGAGGAGCTTGCGAAGGAGGTGCCGGACCTGGAGCGCGGGGAGATGGAGGCGCTGCTGGCCAAGGGCTGCCTGGACTACGCGGTTATCGATGGGGAGGTGCGACTGCTGAGGAGGTTCGTCCCCAACGCGTTCTGGATGTGCCCCGAGCTGAAAGCGAGGCGGGTTAAAGGCTGGGACGAGCTCGGCTGGGCTGCCCGCGCCGCCCTGAGGGGTCGCGCAGACCGCGTAGTCCGGGCCGCCCGCGAATCCGGCGGCGGGCACGTGCTGCCCCTGAGGTACAGGGTCCGAGCCGAGGCTGTAGTCAAGCCGGGTGCGGTCCCCGAGGGGGAGACGCTCAGGGTGTGGCTGCCGCTGCCGCGGGTCTGCGAGCTGCACCCCGAGGTGCGAGTGCTTTCCGCCGACCCCAAGCCCGTCCGCATTGCAGGCGAGGAGCACCCCCAGAGGACCGCCTACTTCGAGGTTGAAATGGGGGCCGAGGGGAGCGCGTGCCGCGTAGAGTTCGAGTTCGTCTCCCGGGGTTTCTACACGGAGGTCGATCCCCGGCAGGCCTACGTCGACGAGAGGTCGGAGGTCTACGAGCTCTACACTTCGGAGCGCCCACCGCACATCGTGAAAACACCCTACATAGTGGACCTGGCTCGCCGCATCGTGGGGGGTGAGAGGAACCCCTACCTGGCGGCCAGGAGGATCTGGGATTGGGTGACCGGCAACGTGCGCTACACCTACGCTAGGGACTACGCCCTCTACGACTGCATTAGCGAGTACGTGGCCAGGGAGAGGCGGGGGGATTGCGGCATGCAGGCTCTGCTCTTCATCACACTCTGCCGCATAGCTGGAATACCGGCGCGGTGGCAGTCGGGCTGGTACATGAACCCGGTGAGGTGGGGGATGCACGACTGGGCCCAGTTCTACGTCGAGCCGTACGGGTGGCTCTACGCGGACCCCAGCTTCGGCGGGAAGCGGCACGGCGAGGAGTGGAGGAACAGCTTCTACTTCGGCGGCAGCGAGGGCTACAGGATGGCCCCTAACATCGAGATCTCGTCGCACTTCGACCCTCCGAAGAGGTTCTTCAGGTCCGACCCCGTCGACAACCAGCGCGGCGAGGTGGAGTGGGAGCGCGGCAACCTCTACTACGATAAGTGGGACTTCCGCCTGTCCATTCTCGAGGTCAGGAGCCTGGAGGAGCTCGAGTGAGCCGGGCGCGAGGCAACTGGGTGGGGCCACAGGCGCCGCGCGCCTACTTCCCGCCCTCTTCGTCGTAGGATAGCCTCTCCGAGAGCAGGATCAGCGTTGGAGTGGCGAGGGCCTCGCCGAACTCCTTGAGGAGCTGCTTCATCACCTCGCTCCTAAACATCTGGGGGTAGACCGGCTTCTCGGGCCTGACTCTAAGCTCGTAGGTCACGGAGTACGGGGATAGCTCGCTGACTAGGAGGCGGTAGTCGCTGACCCCGATGCTCTCGTGCTGCTCGCCGTAGGCCTGCAGCGCCCTCGCAACGCCGGCCTTGACGTCCTCGTAGGGGAAGCTGTAGGGCAGGGTGAAGCGCAGGTCCACGTAGCTCCGGGTTCTGCGGGTGAAGGTCCTCCTGTAGCTCTCTATCAGGAACTTGAGGTTGGGCACGTATACTTCCTCGTTGAGGCTGTTCAGCAGGACTGCGTGCGAGTAACCCACTTTAACGACCTTCAATACCTCGCCACCGAAGCTTATGTAATCACCCTCCTCGACTAGGTCGCTGAACCTCAGCACCACCCACGCCAGGTAGTTGCCGAAGATCTCCCTAACCTGCAGGGCCACGATCATGGCGATTAGGATTGAGGCAAACCCCGAAAGCGTAGACGCGAGCCACTCCGCCACTCCAGCTACCGCAGCCACCCTGATCGAAACCAGCCTCAAGATGGCCACGATGAACACCAGAACCGCGACGGCGCCGAAGGATGCCCGAATAAAGGGCATCAGTGGCCTGTAAGCCGGCTTCCTCCCCAGGGGTGTAAGGATCGCGCCACCTATATCGTACGCTAGCCTGGCCAGGAAGTAGGATAGAGCAAGCGAGATGAGCCCGAATAGAGCGATGTATGCGCTCAGAGACTGCTCGGGAGGCAGGATGAGCCCAATGCCGTGCACTATGAGTTGCTCTGAAAGGTGCACTGCGAGCAGCAACGCCGCTGCCACCGTCACTCGCAGCAAAGACCGCTTAAGCGTTTGCAGCACGTTTAAACCGCTCTGGTAGGCATTCCGCAAGGCACTCGAGTGGGCTTCCCCGCGGGCAGATAAGAGGGTTGCGTTTACGCTTCACTTCAGGCCGCCGCGGGCTTACGTAAAGCTGCCTTGGCCCAGCCTTTTACCTGGGACCGCTCAGGGGGCGGATGCTAGCTGGAGAGCTAAGGGTTATAAGGGAGGGAAAGAAATCCATCGGGAGGCGTGCGCTATGAGCGCCTTCGACATAAGGTCGGATTTCAACAGGCAGTTGAACCAGGAGCTCCGAAACGCTTACCTTTACTTTTCGATGTCCGCCTTCTTCGATCGCTTATCGTTAACCGGGTTCGCCCACTTTTTCAGAGCCCAGGCGAAGGAGGAGCTTGGGCACGCGTTGAAATTCTACGAGTTCATCGTGGACAGGGGGTGGAAAGTCCAGCTCCAGGAAATCCCCGAGCCTAAAACTGAGTGGGGCAGCGCTCTGGAAGCCGTGCAGGATTTCCTGAAAGCCGAGGAGGAGAACACGAAGCGCATATGGCAGATGGTAGACTTGGCACGCCAAGTCGGCGATAAGGCGGCCGAGAGCTTCCTGCGGTGGTTTGTTGACGAGCAGGTGGAGGAGGAGAAGACTGCGAGCTGGCTTCTGGCGCGCTTAGAGCTAGTGAGGGATCAGCCAGCTGGGCTGCTTGCGCTGGATAGGGAGCTCTCCGAGAGAAAGTAGCGTCGCGGTGCTAGCTTAGGCAATCAAAGTATTTTTTCCGGGTTGGATGGGGGGTAACCCCCGTTTTCCCGTTTCCATTCGAAAATCAGTACAACCTTGTCCGCGGGACGCTTCCTCTGCTCACCCGCCGGGCCTAAGCGGTACTCCACAAGGGCGCCGTCGCTTTGCTCGGTGATGCTCGAGATCGCCGCTTTAATTCCCCTGCTCTCCAGCAGCTGTAGGAGGTCGTCGAAGTAGTCGTAGAAGCCGCAAGTTAAGCAGAAGCTGCCGCGGAACTCCGCGGTGAACCCGTTTTCAAGCCAATCAACCACTCTAACCGCGGCTTCGACCCCATGGTACCGATTGAACTCCTCAACCGCATCCTCTACAAGCCGCTTAGTTTCGCTGTCCATTCAACTGACCACCCGCTAACCGGCTTATAAACTTCAGCCTTCGCCACACCCGGTGTTACTTTTAAAAGGGGTTGCTTGCCGGAGTAGCGATGGTGTTCGTTTCAAGGTCCAGGGCCAAGTCCCCGTGGATTTTCCAGGTTAACGCGGCGTCGTGCAACGGCTGCCTCATCGAGCTCCTAGCAGCGCTGTCCCCGCGCTACGACGCGGAGAGGCTCGGGTGCGTCCTAGTGGGCTCGCCGCGCCACGCCGATATACTGGTGGCGATGGGGCCGGTTACGAGTAAGACGCTACCGGTTCTGGTGAGGGCTTACAGGCAGATGCCAGAGCCGAAGGTGACGGTGGCTTTGGGCACGTGCGCCGTTTCGGGCGGCGTTTTCGTGGGTAGCCACGTCTTCGAGGGGCCCGTGGGGAAGGTGCTCCCGGTAGACGTCTACATCGGGGGTTGCCCGCCCAAGCCCGAAGCCATCCTGAGAGGGTTGATGAAGGCGGCGGAGAAGCTCGAGGGGGTGCGCGGGTAGTGGAGGTTGGGCGAAGGTTAACCCGCTTGCCCTTCGGGCCGCTTCACCCCGCTACAAAGGAACCGGCGCTGCTCATGCTCACGGTAGACGGTGAGAGGGTCGTCGAAGCGGAGCTCAGGTTGGGGTACGTGTATAGAGGTATAGAGGCCCTGGCGCAAACTAGGAACATAGTTCAGGTGCTCCACCTGGTGGAGAGGGTTTGCGGCATCTGCTCCCACGCCCACCCGTTCTGCTACGTACAAGCCGTGGAAAGCGTTGCCGGCATTGAGCCGCCCGGGAGGGCGCTGTACATACGCACCATAGTCGCGGAGCTGGAGAGGCTCCAGAACCACCTCCTATGGATGGGCGTTTTAGGGTACCAGCTGGGGTTCACCGCCCTATTCATGTACGCCTGGCGCGTCAGGGAGAGCGTCCTGGATATCCTAGAGGAGATGACCGGCAACAGGATAATGAGGGGGGTCAACGCCATAGGCGGAGTCCGCGTGGACCTCAGCGACCGGGTTAAGGCAAAAATGGAGGCACTGGTGAAAGACGCGAGGAAGTGGGCCGCCTTTCTCTCCGACGTGCTTCACGACAAAACGGTCGAAGCGCGGCTAGCGGGCGTCGGGGTCCTCACCCGCAGCGACGCGGTAAGCACGGGGGCTGTGGGACCGACGGCGCGGGCGTCGGGTGTAGACTTCGACGTTAGGAGGGACTACCCGCACGCCGCATACGAGGATCTCAGAGGCGCTTTCTCCGTCCCGGTGCTCTCCAGCGGGGACGCGCTCGCGAGGGCGGAGGTACGGGTCGCCGAGCTGGCGGAATCGGCGAATCTCCTGGAGGCAGCCTTAGACACTCTCCCCTCGGACCGAAGGAGCCCCCCTCCCCCGCATAGGGTTCTGAGGGAGGTTCCGGAGGGCGAGTCTGTAGCGAAAGTTGAGGCACCGAGGGGGGAGCTGTTCTACTACGCTAGGACGGATGGGAAGGGGTTCTTAAAGCGGCTGAGGATTAGAACCCCGACGCTGGCAAACCTCCCGGCTCTGGCTGTGATGCTTAAAGACGTGGAGCTCGCGGACGTCCCCGCCGTATATGCCTCCATCGACCCCTGTATCTCGTGTACGGAGCGCGTGCTGGTGGTGGACGCGCGCAGCGGCGCATGGAGGGAGACCAGCTTGAGAGAGCTGGGGAAGGGGTGCGGAGCGGCGTGCTAGCCCTAGAGCTGCTGGCCGCGGCCCCACTTATCGCCACGGCAAGCCTGCTGTACGATGGAGTTGACAGGAAGGTGCGCGCCAGGATGCAGGGCAGAGTAGGGCCTCCCCTCGTGCAGCCGTTCTACGATTTTGTGAAGCTGCTCTCCAAGGATAGGATAGTGCCGAGAGCTTCCGCCCGCCTCATCTACACCACCTCCCCGCTGCTATCGTCAGCCCTGGCGGTAACGGCGGGCTCGCTGCTTCTCGCGGGGCTGGCTGGGAGCCTCCGGGTACCCGGGGACGTGGTGCTCATACTCTCGCTTCTAACGGTCGCCTCCCTCCTGCTAATGGTGGGGGGAGCGTCCTCCGGCAACCCATACGCAGCCGTCAGCCTAGCGAGGGGCGTATCCGTTCTCTTCTCCTACAAGGTGCCGATGATGATTTCGGTGATCGCCGCGTCCGCGGGCGGAGCCCCCCTCCTCTCGGTAGCCGGTGCGGTGGAGCTCCAGCGCAAATCCGGCCCCCTAGCCCTCTCCTCGGTCAGCGGGGCGCTCGCGCTGGCGTCCTTCCTGCTCTGCATGCCCTCGGAGGGCGAGGTGACGCCGTTCGACGTTACAACAGCCGAAACGGAGGTGGTTTACGGTTTCATGATAGAGTACGGCGGGCCCTACCTTGCGCTCGCGAAGCTAGCTAAGAGCGTGTCCCGCTTCACAGCGGCGCTTTTGGCATCCTCCCTTTTCCTCTACACCCCGCTGGGCAGCAGGCCGGTCGAGCTCGCGGCCTGCGCGCTGGGGGCCGTGGTGCTGGCGCTAATCTCGATAACCGCGCTGGGAACCTTCGTAGCCCGCGTAAGAGTTCGCCAAGTTGCCGGCTTCTACCTTAGGCTGCCGATGGTCCTAGCCTTGGGGGCCCTCGCGGCGCTTCTGCTTGGGCGATTCTAATGGGTATCGGCAAAATTATGAAGGATGCCGCCACTAGGCTGTTTAGAAAACCCTCCACGATAGGGTACCCCCTTAAGCCGGAGCGCGTCGAGGTACCGGATAGCTACAGGGGGGCTATAGACTTCGACCCGAAGCTGTGCGTAGGCTGCATGCTGTGCGTTAGATTCTGCCCAAGCGGCGCTATAACTGTGGCCGATAAGAGGAGGATCGCCTTCGACCTAGCCAGGTGCATCTACTGCGGGCAATGCGCGGAGGTGTGTCCCAGAAAGGCCATAAAATTAACGAAGGAATTCGAACTAATATACGAAAGCATAGAGTCATTCAAGCAGCAGTGAAGGGAAGGATTTTATGCGGAACTTGCTAAGCAGGAGCGTGCCGCTCCAGGGGGTTTCAGCATTGAACGCGGTGTCCCTAGCTTCGCTGGCCACAGCACTCCCCATTCTAGCCTCGCTGCTCTCCCCGGCGCTCGCACTGATGCCGAAAATAGGGCGGGCTTTGGCGGTTTCCGTATGCGTAGCCTCGGCCTACTCCGCACTGGCCGCTCTTCTCACGCTGGCCCCCATCGTCGCCGAAGCACCGGTCCGCGGGGCTTTAACCGCTGCACAGCAGGGCGGCTTCGGCGTACCCCTCGAGCTTTACGTGGATGCCGTCTCTCTAATCCCAGCCCTGCTAACCTCACTGATCGGAGCGCTCACGTTGACCTACAATACGCGGTACCTCTCCCCCTCAAACAAGGCTTACAGAGCTGGGGGCTTCAACAGGTCTTACCCGGTGATGTCGCTCTTCATCGGGTCGATGCTCGGGCTCTTCTTTTCAGGTGACATGCTGAGCCTCCTGGTTTTCTGGGAACTGGTATCCGTCTGCTCCTACGCCCTGATCACGCTCCGGCTAGAGCTTCGGAAAAGCCTAGCCGCTGGTCTAAAGTGCCTCCTCCAGACCCACGTAGGAGGGGTGGGGTTAATCGCGGCCGCCCTGCTTGTTAACACGGCAACCGGCGGCTTCAGCTTCTCGGGTATGCAAGGGATTGCGGCGCCCGAACTTCGCTGGCTTATTTTGGCCCTAGTTGTGGTGTCTATCCTACCGAAGGCGAAGCAGTACCCGCTTTACACGTGGCTTCTGGACGGCGTTGTAGCTCCTACATCGGCAGTCGTGCTATTCAACGTGTGCGGTTTTCAGTCAGGGGTGTACGTGCTTATTCGTTTCCTCCAGCTGCTTTACGCCAGCGACCTGCACGCAGCGTTTGAGCCCAACCCCCTAGTCCTCGTTGCAACTGCAATAGGCTCCACGACAGCGATCGTGGGAGGCATCAACGGGCTCGTATCGCGCGACTTGAAGAGGGTGATAACCTGCGCCGCCATATCCGGCCTGGGCCTAACACTGGTGGGCGTCGGGCTCCTTACACCGGTGGGCTTAGCCGCCGGGCTCACCCTGCTTCTCTCGCACGCGCTGTGCTTCTCGCTGCTCTTCTTCTGCGCGGGCTCCGTAATCTACGCGAGCGGGGAGGAGGACCTGGACAGGCTGGGGGGCCTGTACCGGGACATGAAAGCGGTGGCGGTGGGCTGCTTTATCGCCTGCTTGTCGCTGGCGGCCATGCCCTCCACCCCGGAGTTCGTCGGCAAGTACCTTCTGATTCAAGCCATTACAGAAGCCGGTTACGCGCACCTGTTGCCCGTCGCCGTCCTCGGGAGCCTGCTCAACGCGGCTATAGGGGTGAGGCTGTTCTACGCAGTGTTCCTGGGGGATGGAGGCCGCGAGCTTCAAGCGAGGGACCCGCCGCTACCCATGCTCGCCCCAATACTGGCCACCTCGGGGGCGATTCTGACGTTTGGGATTTACCCCCAGCTAGCGCTCGAAGGCCTAATTTCACCGGCTTTGAGCCAGCTCGGCTATACCCCTGAAGAGGGGCTGTTCGAGTTCTTTTACGGGCTCTCCGGGCTGCTTCTATCGGCGGTTGTCGGTTTAGCATCCGTGTTTTTCGCCGCTCTGGCTATTACGAAGCTTCTATCCAAGAGGGAGGTTAAAAGCGGGGAGGGCGAAGAGGAAGAGGCTGCCAAGCTCTTCCTCTGCGGCGAGGAGGCGGACTATGCCCCACCTAGAGGGGGAGGGTTGTACGCCTCCCTGCTACACGCTGCCAAGTTTCCCCGCATATCGTGGCTAACGGACCCGGATCGATTTTACGCCCGGCTAGCCGAAGCCTATAGCCTCTTTGCCGCGCGCCTACTGAAGCTCGACATCCTCCACGATTACAGGGCCACGGTTCTTTCGTTCCTCATCTCCGCGCTAGTTTTGCTGGTTGGCGTGGGTGTATTAGTATGGAAGTGACACTGCCCCTCGCATCTGCGGTAATCTCGGCCGCGGTTGTTTTGACGAAGCGGGCGGAGAGGCTGCCGTACCTCCTAGCGTTGCAGGCGCTCATCATAGGCGCGTATGAGGCGTACTCCTACGGCCACGCCTTAACCTTTCCCGAAGCCGTCACGTACCTTGGGGCCGCCATAGCTAACTCCGTGCTACCGCCGCTCATCCTGCTAAAGCTAGCTAGGCGCGTGGGTAGCCCCCCTGAGGAGGCGCCAAGAACAGCTGTAGTGTTCTCCTTCGGCGTTGTGGCTCTGCTGGTGTACCTGTCACTCCTACCCCCCTCCAAGGTTAGGGACGTGGCGCTATGCGCCCTATCGACCGCTACCTCCATCGCCATAATAGCGTACAGCCTGAACCCCGTCAGGGTGATCGTGGCATTGAATATGGCGTCCAATGCGTTGCACCCCTTGCTGGCCGAGGGGCCCCCGATTTTCTCCACGCTCTCCAACCTCTCCATGCTCCTGGTAAACGGTGTGGCGTTCTTCTTAGCTGACCAGGCTTGGAAAACCTACGGCGAATCGAGTTTGGCGGGGTGGGATAGATGGCTCAGGAAATAGCTTTTACACTAGCGGCGCCCCTGCTTTCTTCGCTCATAGCCTTAGCCGCGGGTCGAAGCGAGCGCCTGCACGTGCCCATAGTTATCGCCGGAACCGGCATTACCCTGCTCCTCTCGGCAGCCTTACTGCTGGCGTGCGTTAGGCACGGTGTGCTAAGCGAGAGCAGTTTGATGGCCGAGTGCCGGGTAGCCGATGCGGTTGTAATAGTCGCATCGAACTTCATTGCCTTCCTCGCGGCAATCTATAACTTCGGCTTAAACCCATTCGGGAGGTTCAGCCTAGGCAAGTACGGCTCGCTTTTCCTGCTGCTGGTTTTTTGCTTTAACTATATGGTGCTCGTCCGCAACGCGCTGGCCCTATTCCTGCTGGTGGAGGCCTTGATAGGGGTTTCCGTAGCGCTAGTTGCGCATTCGCCCCGTAGCGATGCACCCGAGGTGGCCTTTAGGTACCTCGTAGTTACAACCCTAAGCGCCTTCATCGTACTAGCTGGAGCGGCGCTCCTTTCCGCCTCTACGGGTTCCTATTCGCTCGACCAGCACCCGCACCTGGGTGGGGATGGCGAGCGCCTGCTTGCGCTGGCGTGCATCCTGTTCATAATAGGCCTTGGAGCGGACATAGGCTTCTTCCCGTTTCACGGCTGGGTTCCCGACACTTTTCCAGCCTCTACGCCTATCGTGAACGTCTTAGTCTGCGCTGAGCACGCTCCGCTCTTCGTCGGACTCTACATGCTCCTATTACCGGTGAGGGGTACAAGCTACTCGGACACCATATCCCTGACTCTTGCAACGTTGGGCCTAGCTGCGATCCCCATTTCATACACCTTGGCTTTCAGGCAAAGGGACCCTTTCAGGAGAATAGGCTACTACGCAATTGGCGAGTACGGGAGCATTGTGCTGGCTTTAGGGATTTCCATAGCGGATCCAGCCTGCACGCCCGCCTGGAGAGCCTACATGTTAAACTCCTCCCTCATGAAGGCGGGCATTCTTGCCTGCCTGGGGCTGGCGGCGAACACCTGGGAGGCGCTGCCGAGGCGATGGAGGGAACTCGTATCCCTCTCCTTCATTATCTGCAGCCTGTCGTCGGTGGGCATACCGCCGCTCAGCGGTTTCCATGTAAAGCTGCGCTACCTCCTCTCTGTGTACACGTTCGCGGCGGAGCGCGCTGGGGCTTGGGCCGCGCTCCTACTCCTAGCATTCTTGCTCAGCATGACGTTCATCCCCCTATACTTCCTAGTGGCGTTGCTGCACGAGCTTTTCCTCGGAAGGCTGGAAAATCCTGGTGAGAAGGTGAGCCTGCGGGAGATTGCCGCTGTAACCACCTGCGTAGCGCTGGCGGCAGCAGCTGTAGTCCTGGGTCTATGGCCAGGTCTGATTTTCCTCGAGTAAGCAGGTCACGCTAAGTCGAGGGCCTCTATCCTGTGAAAAACCCACTCCCTCTTCCCGATGCGCAACCCCAGGTCGACCTCCAGCTCCTCAACGAGGCGCTGAAGGGCGTAACCGCTCTCGCTGACGGCCTTGATCATTTTGTACCTTGCGCTGTACACCTTCTGCTCCTCATCGTTCACCTTCACCACCTCTACCTCCTTCTCCACGGCACCGAGGAACTCGACAGCGACTTTGACGCCCATGAAGTGGCCGGTGTAAACCACGGTCCCCTCCCCTCGTGTGAGCACGCCGGCAGGCTTGCGCCTGAGTGTTTCCAGAATGTATTCGTCCTCCTCGACCCTCTCGAAGTTGAGCCTCCTCTCCAGGAAATCCTCTAAAGAGGAGTAATCCACGCTCCTAACAGCAACCTCCTCCAGCAGCAGCACGACAACCTCGTGCCAGGGTCTCAAAGGTGTCCACCTCTTTTTAGTGTAGCAGAAGCGCCCTTCCAACATAAACCTTACCTTTAAACTGAAAACGCTGCTACGCCCCCGGCCGCTCCGAGGAGCCCGACTGCAGGCATATATATGGCGGTGGCTGTAAACGTGTTCGTGAGGCTCCTGGCGCTGGATTTGGACGGGACGCTTCTGGAGCCGGATAAGCGGATATCGCCGGAAGCCGTTGAAGCGCTGAAGCTCGCGGTTCAGCGGGGCGCGATCGTGGGTACAGCTTCCGGGCGGAGCCTGCGCGATCAGCTGAGCATACTTTCCTCTAACGGCCTCGGGCCGGGCGCCGGTTTCCCCCACTTCCTCATAGTTGACGAGTGCCTAATCTACGTGCTTAAAGGCGGGCTTTACGTAGGCTTAGCTGAGCACAACTCCCGAGTGAGGCGGGCGTGGCTCCGGGTTTTCGAGGCCGCTAAAAGGGTTCTGGAGGAGGAGTTGGCGAGACTATCCGCAACCGGTGCGCGCGTCGCGTCTGTTACGGGTGAGGAGGAGTCCCGCATCAGGTGCCTAATAGCGGTGCTCTTCGAGCGCCAAGATGAGGCGGAGGCCGCGGAGGAGCGCTTAAACGGGCTTTTCGCGGAGCTGGGGCTGCCCCTACACTGCACCCGCAACTACAGGATCGTGAGTGTGCTGCACTCCAGCTGCGATAAGGGGGCGGCGCTCCTCAAGGTGGCCGAGTTCTTCGGTGTTCCGAGCAGCGAGGTTCTGGCCGTGGGGGATTCGGCTAACGACATCCCCATGTTCGACCCGCGCTACGGCTTTACCCCGGCTACGACCGAGAACGCCGAGGAGCACGTGAAGAGGGTCGTTGCGGCGCGGGGAGGCTACGTGGCTTCCCAGCCCCGCAGTAGAGGGGTGGCGGAGATCGTGCAACGGCTGGTTCTGGCCTAGAGGGCTGCAGTCCCCGAACAGGACGTCAGCCACAGCCGCCCCACCCTCCTGCCCCGGGTACCAAGCCTCCAGAAGCGCAGGCACCCTGTAAACCCACTCCCCGGCCAAACCCAAGCTGGTTGAGCTCCTCCTCAAGCGTCATCCTGCTCAGCAGGTCCTCCACCCTTTCCTCAACCGGCCTAGAGGGGTCCTCGTACGGGCTCTCCACCCCGTTCTTGTTGAAGTCGATCCAGCCCTCGCGGTAGATCCCGGGCTTTCCAACGTCGGGCGGGGTGTAGGGTTTCCCCTCCGCCACACGCGCTTAGCCCGCAGAGTTGAAAATGGGCGGTGCGCCGCGGAGCGGGTAGCTCGGCAACGTCTTCCCGAGGGGCCCCGGTAAGCTGACCACACACTGCACAGCCGATTTGCCGGCATGGAGGCGGCGCGCTGCCAGCTTGGCTTTGCGGGGCGGCCAACGCTTCGACCCCGGGGCCGCGCCGAGCAAGCTACAAGTAGTGGTGCAGCCACTGGTATACGGGGGAGCCCATGCCGGTGCGAGGGGGGAGCAGCGCCCTTCCAGCGTTGTGCAGCATGCTTGCCGCAGCGGTTCTACTGGCGTCACTTCCGCCACTTGCAGAGCCCCAGAACGGCCGGGGCTGGGTTATACGGATTAAACCGGATGGGAGCGTTGAGCCGCCGGGCGCGCCGGTGGCGAGGGAGGGCAACGTCTACACGCTGCTCGCCGACCTGGACGCCGCGGGGGACTGCATAGTCGTGGAGAGGAGCGGCGTAGTTCTGAATGGCAACGGCCACCTGGTGAAAGGTAGCGGCGTCGGCGTCGGAGTGCACCTGAGGGGTGTAACCAACGCCGTGGTCAGGGATTTGAGGGTGGAGGGCTTCCGCTACGGGGTATCGGTTAACGGGTCCACCGGCGTAGCCCTGGTGAACGTGTCGGTGGCGCTGAGCCGGGTGGGGGTTGGCGTAGCCAATTCCTCGGAAATCCTGGTGGAGGCGAGCGTGTTCCAGAGCTGCATGGTGGGGGTTTTTGTGGAGTGGTCTTCCCGGTGCAGGTTGCTCGGCAATACTTTCAAGGGGTGCGGCCTCTACGTCCGCGGCTCGTACGGAAACGAGGTTGAAGGTAACACCGTGAACGGCAAGCCGCTAGTCTACCTGGAGGGGGTTCAAGGGGGTAGCGTGAAAGGGGTGGCTGGGCAGGTGGTTCTCGTCCGGTGCAGGAACGTTGCAGTTTCGGTAGAGGTGTCGGCGGCGACCGTGGGCGTCCTCCTCTCCGAGTGCGAGCACAGCTGGGTTATAGGCTCCAACGCCACGGGCTGCGTAATTGGGGTTGACTTGTGGCGGTCGTCGGGCTGCGTCGTCGAAGCGGGGAACTTTAGGGGGAACGAGATCGGGCTGCGCCTAGCCGAGTCCAAGAACAACCTCGTGGCGAACAGCAGCTTCGTGGGCAACGCGTACGGAGTGTACGTGGAGGGGGGTGGCGGCAACGTGCTGCGAAGCTGCCTAGTGGGTAGCAGCACTGTAGCTGGCTTGCACTTGGCCGACTCGAGCGGCAACCGCGTGGAGGGCTGCATCTTCTGGCGTAACAAGAGGGGGCTCTACGCGGCCCGCTCGACCGCTAACGAGTTCCTCTACAACGACTTCGTGGAAAACGGCGCCCACGCAATCCTCGAGCACTGCGGCCCCAACCTGTGGGACGACGGCACGCGCGGGAACTTCTGGGATGACTACGCTGCCAAGCGCGGCGGTGCCAGCCGCGAGGGGGGTACGTGGAGCGAACCCTACACGCTGGGGGAGGGGAACGCGGACAGGCACCCCTCTGCATCACCCTACAGGGTGGTCCGAGTAGACGCCCGCTCGCCTTACGGCGAGGTGAGGGGTTCGGGCTGGTACCCGAGGGGGTCCACGGTTACGGTCTCGGTGCAGCCGACGAGGTACGCGGTAATGGTTTTCGACCACTGGGAGCGCAACGGCGCCATCCTATCCAGGGACCCCTACCTGACCCTGACTGTTGAGGATCACGTGGAGCTGGAGGCCGTTTGGAGGGTGGACTTCGCACTAGCCGCCGCCATCGCGGCAGCGCTGCTCCTCGCGCTAACCCTGCTCATACCGGGGAAGGTGGGAAGGCGGAAGCGCGCCGGCTGAAGCTTACTCGGAAAGAGTGGCGGGGGTCGAAGGAAAGGAAAAAATGTTTTAGGTGAGCCTTGCTCTGACGCGCTTCCCCCTATACTCCAGCGTTAAGTCGGGCTCGCTCCTCTCTACCCCGACCCCCCTCCCTTCCCGCACGATAACCAGGTTGAATTTCAGCTCGGGGATTTCGTACTCCCCTACTTTCTCGCCTATGGTCAGCTCCTGCTCGCAGTCGCTCCACTCAACCGGTATCAGTGCGTAAGCCCCCTTCTCGTAGTCATACGTTTCGCCATCGTCGTCGTACAGCGCGAAGCACCCGTCCGCGCCGGGGTAGACGCGCAGCTCGATTTCGCCGAACTTCTCCGCCGCGCTCCTGAGGTTGGGCGGCGCTAGGGGGAGGATGGCTCCGGCCTTCACAAAAAGGGGTATTGTGTCGAGGGGCGAGCGGGCTACCACGCGGCGTCCGCCGCGGTACAGCTTCCCGGTCCAGAAGTCGTACCACAGCCCGCGGGGCAGGTAGACCTCCCTTTCCCACGTGGACGGCGTGGTTACCGGCGCTGCGAGCATGTAGGGGCCGAACATGAACTCGTCGTCCACTTCCAGCGCCTCCCTATCGTCGGGGAAGTCCATCGCCAGGTGCCTCATCATCGTGTAGCCCTCGCTGTAAACCCTCCAAGCGAGGGAGTATATGTAGGGCATTAGCCTGTAGCGGAGCCGGATGTACTTGACGAGGATCTCCTCCGCCTGCGGGCCGAATCTCCACGGCTCCTTCGGGAAGTGTGTCCCGTGGACTCTGAATACCGGGCAGAAGGCCCCCCACTGGAACCACCGGATGAAGAGCTCCCTGTAGCCCTCAGTGTCCGGGTTGCCGCTGAAGAATCCGCCTATATCGGTGGTCCAGTAGGGTAGGCCGGATAGGCAGTAGTTCAAGCCAGCCCATATCTGCGCCCTAAAGGTAGTCCAGTCGCCCGTGATGTCCCCGGACCAGTTAACGACGCCGTAGCGCTGGATGCCCGAGAACCCGGATCGCGTCAGGATCAGCACCCTCTTGTTGCTGTCCCGCCGCTGCCCCTCGTACACGGCTTTCGCCTCGAAAAGCGGGTACGCGTTCAGGTGCTTGAACATGCGGGTTTCACCTATCTTCAGCTCCCGCTGCCATGTGGTATATATCAGCATGGGCTTAACCTCCGGCTCCGTCGCATCCAACCACCAGGCGTCCACGCCGATGTCGAAAAAGGTCTCCTTGATCTTCCCCCAGAACCACCTCCCCGCTTCCTCCTTGAAGAAGTTGACCAGCCCGGTTCCCGGGATGTTGTGCCCCAGCTTTGCGGCCTCCCGGTAAATTTCTGTCTCCTCGCCGAACATGGGCCATATGGATATCGCCAGCTTAACGCCGAGCTCGTGCAGGTCTTTCACCATTCTCGCCGGATCGGGGTAGTACTCCTCATCGAACTTGAAGGCGTTCCAGCCGTACTTACCCCAGTACCTCCAATCCTGCACTATGATGTCGATCGGAATGCCCTTTTCCCTGAAGGTCTTGACGACCGACACGATCTCCTCCTGCGACGCGTACCGCTCCTTCGACTGCCAGTAGCCGAAGGCGCTCTTAGGGAGCATGGGGGCGCTTCCGGTGAGCCAGCGGTACCCGGCTATCACCCTGTCCAGTGATGGGCCGAAAATGAAGTAGAAGTCGATGGCGTCGCTCGACTCGAACCACACCCTCAGGCTGTTGCCGCGGAACTCGAGAACGCCCATGGAGGAGATGTCCCACAGTATGCCGTACCCCCGGCTGGATACCATGAATGGGACGGCTATGTCGGTGTTCCTCTGGGCCAGGTAGACAACCCTGTTCCGGTAGTTCAAGCCCGTGTGGGCCGAGTAGCCGGCGTGCTGGCCCAGCCCGAAAACGGCTTCCCCATCGGCCAGCTCCAGCTTCTGAGTCACGCTATGCGTCTCCTCCCCGAAGGCCGCCGTCCTCTTAACCTCCCGCTCGAGCTCCCTCAGCGAGCCGCTACCCCAGCCGATCTCCAGAATCCCGCTTTCGCTGTCGGCTGTAATCTCGAGCTCGCTCGTCGCTACCGCGGTCCGCCCTCCCTCCTCCCTGATGCTGCAGGCAACCCTCCCGGGCTCCCTTATAACCACGTAGCTTCTAGGTGGTTCTACGAGGGGAGGGGAGTGTGTAACTCTGACTATGTTCTGGGAGTAGACTGTTATCCGGGTCCGCAGAGCTCCAAGCTTAACGTCAACCGAGCGCGCCACACTTCCCCCATCCGTTCGACGCTAAAATGCTTGGCGTTAAGCTGAAAACGCCTCAGCTCGCCGGAGCGCATCAGCGTCTACTCTACCGGACGCGCCGTCCGGAAGCGCAGCTTTTTCACCCCTCGATCGAAGTAGCCCCGGTGAAGGAAGAAATAAGGATCTGGGTCTTAATAGCGGCAGCCCTAGTGCCGGCCACGCTCGCCTGCGTAAGCCAAGCCGACTTCTACGCCGTCGAGGTTGTGTTGAACAAGCCCGGGGTTACGTACGATCTCTCAAAGCTCGTGGGCACCACCCAGGTCTACTACGAGGGTCAAGCTTACGCGTACAGGAGCCGCTACGATGACAGGCTTATCGTGCTCGTATCGGAGCAGCAGCTCGCCCCCGATGGGGAGAAGCACCTATCCGTTAGGTTGCAGGCCCCCCTAAAGCTCGGGGAGGTGACCTTGCACTACTGTGCTTTAAACGTGCAGTGCTTCGACCCCGGAGGCTTGGCGCGGGGGAAAGTCGTTCTGAAAGCTGGGAGTGGGAGCAGCACTGTGGCGCTGGGAACGCTTAAGGTGGAGAGCGGGTGCGCGCTGCAGTTCAAACCCGTGCTCGTCCCCCAGGACCTCGACGGGGATGCCAACTTGACTGTAAGCGGAGTACTCCTCTTGAGTGGGCCGTCGGAGTACCGGGTGGCCATGCCCTGCCTGCTGAGCATCGGCGAACCGTGCTTTAGGGTTCTCATGCTGATACCGGGCTACGATGCACCCACGCCCATCGAGCCCGGGGAGTACAGCGTTGCGCTCGAGCTTAGCTGGAAGAGCTCAAAGGATGCTGTAGTACACGTGTCGATCGAGCCGATGCAGGGCTTCCCGTTCTACGATAACGTGGGTAAGCTCGGTTGGTCTATCGAGTTCTACCAGGGCGGCTTTACTGCCACTAAAAGCGTGGAGGACGCGGACATACGGGTGGACGCCAGCCAGGCCACCTACGCCATCATGGTAACCGGGAACCTCAGCCAGCGGGTAGTGGAGGAGGTCGCTTCCCTTTTGAGTAGGCTCGGCCTCGATAAAGGCTTGGTCGAGGCGTGCAACTTCAGCGCTTACAGCGAGACTAGGCCGCTCCCGGCCTTCAGGGTCTCCGACCTAACCGTGAGGAGCGCCCTCAAAGCCGAGCTTGAGTGGCTGACGGAGGTCGGCGTGGTTTCGAACCTCGAGGAGGCCGACATCGAAGCTATCGCTCAAGCGGCTAAGCTCGGCTACGCTGGGTGGAATGGCAGGCTCGTCTGGGATAACGGTGCGTGGGTTCCGTATTCCTCGGTTAAGGGAGCGGTGCTCGTCCGCTGCACAGCCGCGCTTCCGAGCTTCTTCGAGGCGGGGAGCCCCGAGTACGAGCTGCTAGGCAAGGGAGGCTACGCCGGGGCGAGCCAGGGTGGCCGGATCCCCCAGCGGGTGGTAACCGGCCTTGCAATAGCTGCCTTCTTGGCACTGGCGGCGGCCGGGACCGCCTACTATATTATCAGGAGGCGGTTCCCAGTACAGGGGTAGTGGATGGCTTTAGAGGGCAGGGGGCGCCCGGCAGTGGCTATCGATGGCAGGCTAGCTAGAGTCTACTTCGCTCTGCTGAGGAGCGGGAAACCCTTAGGGGTTCGCGAGGTTCAGCGGCTAGCCGCCCTGGGCAGCCCCGGGGCGGCCAAGCACTACCTGGACAGGCTGGTCGAGCTGGGATTCGCCGAGAAGGATAGTGGGGGGTACGTGGCTAGAGTCAACAGCGACTCGGTTATGTCGGTGTACATCGGCTTGCTAGGGAACGTTGTCCCGAGGCTGATACCGTACGCGGTTTTCTGCACAGTTCTCTCGGCCGCTCTCTACCTGTTTTCCAAGCCGCCGCTCGAGGCAATGGTAGTCGCAGCAATACCCACAGCACTGCTATGGTTGGAGGGCCTAAGGCTGGCCAGGTTAGCGAAAAGAGTGGCTTGGGAGCGGCCGGACGAAGCGGCTGAACGCCGCAAGCTGCGTTAAGCCCGAAGCTCTTTTTAACTGACGCCTAACCAACTCAGCCCTCTCTGCGCTTTAGGATGAGCTTGGCCAAGTTCCTTATGAACCGGTAGTTGTCCTCAACGTGGCAGAAGGGTTCGCTGAAAATCGTGATGTCGCCCAGGGCTATAACCTCCCCCCTCCCGTACCTGCTGCGCACGGCGACGGCGTATCTCCCGGCTTTCTCGGCGGAAGAGGAGAAAGTCGAGTTAGAGGTCCAGGCGACGCCGCCTTCCGACCTTACATGGGTTGCCGTGAATAGGGCTATGGCGCGGACATCCCTAAAGAGCTCGTCGTCGGCAAACTCGCTAACGTATATGTTCCTGTAGATGCCCAAGTGCTCTCCCTCGTTGTAGAGGAACCCGTAGGCGAAGGTTATGCCGAACCTCCCGGCTAGGGTGTTTATCGGGGCTGTTATGTACGCTGAAATGCCCTCGAGGCCTACGTATTCGATGGAGGGGTCAAAGAGCAGGATGAGCACCCCGCCCTCCTTCACGAAGCGCTCCACCCTCTCGACCTCCTTACCCGTATAGGGGAGCGTGGGCGCCGCCACGATCAAACACGTGGAGTTGCTAAGCGAGGACTCGAGCTCGTACCAAGTCTTCGCGAAGTTCACAGTTGCGTTGAGCTTGACTAGCTCGGCTATGAGCGCGTCGAGGCTCCACCAGGACACCCTGTTGCCGTGCGAGAGGTCTACAAGCACCTGTGCCGGCGCTCCGGTTGCTGCTGGAACCTGAGCCGCCGGCTGGCCGCCGTCCACCAACCCCCTAGCCCCGAGGTATATGTAGTAGAGCGCGGGCGGCGGCTGCAGCTCCTCCAACAGGCGCGCTGTAACGTTGCTCCAGGTGTAGTATCCGGGTCCCTGGGCGGCGCCGCTGGCCACTTCCGCTACCTCGTAGCTGAGGAGCCCGGCCCTGCGCGCCGCCTCTTTCAAGGCTCGCTCCAGGGAGCCGACCTCGTCGGCCAAGCCCGCCGCGACGGCCTCTATGCCCAGGTACACCAACCCCCGGCTGAGCTCTTCCCTGGAAGCCCTTAGGCGGCCGCCCCTCCCCTCCTCGATGGCCCCTATGAACGCGTCCAGAGCCCTGCTGAGATTGTGGTAGAAGAGCAGCCTCGAGAAGCCCGTGTGCTTGTAGGCGCCCGTTTCCAGGACCTGCTCAGAGGGCACCAGGAGCGGCGGCGCGGTGGATACTACGCCCACGGAGCCTATGAAGGAGGTCGGGTGGACGAAGATGTAGTTGGCTGCCACGGCGATGTAGTAGCCGCCGGACAGCGCGTTGACCGCCAGGGCTACGACCGGCTTCTTGCTTCTCAGCTCCTTTAGGTTCAAGTATATCTGCTCGATGTAGTTCGCCGAGCCCCCGAACGAGTCTAAGATGACCACGACGGCTTTAATGCTCGAGTTCGCCGACGCCTTCATAACGGCGCGCGTGATCGCGTCGGCGCTTTCCGCGGACAGCACGTAGCCCTTGATGCGGATAACGCCGACGTAGCCGCTCTTCTCCCTGAGAACAAAGTACGAGGCGGCTGAAAGCAGCAGAAGCAAGGCCACTGCGAGTAGAGCCGAGCGTGTACCCCTCAAACTCCCACCTTGAACCCTGGAGTGGCGGCGTTAAAAGTGCTTCGGGGACCGGCGCAGCCCATTCGGGTGGCTTAAAGGGGCTGGAGTAGCGATTTGTCGGCACTAAATCGCGCCCTAAATACCCGCTCCTTACGTACCCACCGCCTTAAACTACGCCGGTTCCTCAACCCCCTCGAGAGCGCTCTACACGTGCCTGCTCACGTACAGCGGCACCCTATCCACCTCGGTGTTGAGCCCTGGCTCCTTGCTGTAGATCGGGTCTACCGCCTCTACCATTATCAGCCACCTAGTTAGGCGGGCCGCAGACCACGTTGCAGTCGTGTGGATCGGGTGCTCGTACCTGGAGCCCGGCTTCCACTCCGCGGCGAAGGTGCTCTCCAAGTTGAGATCTGTAGTCTATGGCGCAGCTCGCGTAGTGCTTTAGCAGAGCGGCCCCGCTTACCACCTCCACGGTCTTAGTGCCCACGAATGCGGGCCCCGCCGAGCCCGGGTGTATCGAGCCGTTTGAGAAGGGGTAGCCTGGTTGAGGGGACCCCATCGATAGTGGGGATGCCCAGCTTCACCCGGTTTTTACCATCGCTGCCCAGCGCCAACGCCGTGCGAACCTCGCCGGCGCCGGCTTTCCCAGCTTTACCAGGCAGATGCACCTCCCGTCAATACTTATTGCAATCCCTGGCTCCGCCGCTGTCGTACCCTATCGCCCCTGAGTACGAATCCCCGGGTCCCCACAGTTCAGCGGGGTCGTCAGCTACAGCTAGGAACGTCTCCCACTCGCTCTCAAATACCCTTCTCTCATCGCCCGCCGCGCCCCTCTCGGCGACGTCGATTGAGAGGCACGGGTGGTGCACGCCTGCAAGGGGGTCTCGGAGTAGCTGCTGGTTCTCCATGCTCTGGACGGCCCTCCCCACATCCCGGCTAACCCCTCCTTCGTTATCCAAGCTACGAGGCTGGAATCCTCCCGTTCCGGGACCTGTAGATCTCTACCTCGTAGCCGCGCCTCCCGGCCATCCTAGGCCTACTCGTAAGCCAGTACTCCCCGCCATCCTCATCTACCCACATCTCCCCCGCGCCGCACCACGAGCCGGGCTCGAGGGGGGAGGGCTTAGCGGAACCCTCCTAAATCTCCTGAATGTTGACACGGCCTGGGGAGGGTACAGGCCATACCACGTTCCCAGCCCATTCAGCCTCGGTAAGCCGGCCATTATTGTTTCCCCTTTTATCGGGCTCCGGCGAGCGATCTTCGCTTGATAGACGTGAGGAGGGCCCGGCGCATTGAATGCGCCTCCGCCTGCGGGGCACGCTTTTCAGAGTCTCGTCACCCGCCAAAGGTTAAGTACCGCAGCGGTGAGTAAGCCCCTATGCGCGGGAGTATCGTACTCGTGTAGGTAGTATTTGCTCCATGAGTGCCTCCATATTAAGGAGGGTGTGAGGGCGGGGCTAAGGGCTGCGGTAACTACCGGCGACTACTGGTCGCTAATACTCGCGCCGGAGGAGAGCGAGAAGGAAGCAGGGAAAGCGGAAGTAACTTTCATAGTCGATGGCGTGCCGAGGGCCTTAAAGCCATTCGGGGGAGTGGACACGGAGCTCTACAACATCAAACTCGATCCTAAGCAGGAGAGGGATCTGCTAAGCGCGGAGCCCGAAGCTGCGGGGAATATCTACGATGCCTTCCTAAAGCTCCTCTCCGACCTCGGCGCTCCAAGAGAGATCATTGCGCCGTGGCTCAAACGCGAGGGGCTAGAGCGGTAGCGGGCAGCTCCGGGGACGCGGCAGCTTAAGCTCGTGTGCAATTGCATCGAAAGCGGCTCCGGCGTCCCGCCCCTCCCCGCGCTCTGTGTACGCACTGCGGTGGAGCTCCCGGCAGCCAGATGCCCTGCAGCCGGGAGCTACGCGGCGGCTGCATGCCACAGACGGCTAGGTTTTCCGGCATAGGCAGCAGGGCCATAGTTCCTGCGGCAGCGTGGATGCCGCGCATACTCCCCACGCGCCTCCGAAGCGGGAACCGACGGCGCGAACCTTAATACCGGTCAGGGGAACCCGGGCTATGGGCCGCTACAGGCTGCTAGCGCTGGATTTGGATAGAACAATCTGGGATCACGAAGACGTTTCTTCAACGGAGCCGCCTTACACCAGGCTTAACCGGGATACGGTGTCCGACTCCAGGGGCTGCTTAATCAGGCTCAGAGCCGGGGTTAGGGAGGTTCTCGAAACGTTGAGGGGCCGCGGGGTCGCTTTAGCCGTCGTGAGCTGGAACCTGTACAGCAAGGCAGCGGCGGTCCTCGAGGCGTTCGACCTGCTCAACTTCTTCGATGTAGTGATAGTTGAACCGCATCCGTACAAGGATCTGATGTTCGGCAAGCTCTTGGAGTGGTGCGTCTCCCGCGGAATCAAACCCGGTGAGGTGGTGTTCGTGGACGATAGACCGGAGATGGTGGGGAGGGTGAAGCGCGCGTGGCCGCAGATCGCCGCGGCCGTGTTCGGTGCGGAGGTAAAAAGCTTCGAGGAAGTCCTCGCGCTCGTGCTCGATCCTTAGCTGGTTTTCGCGCCAACCGCCGATGAGAGGTCCGCAATGTCCTCCTCGAACGCCCGCACGACGTCGGGGATCTCGCTCCTAGCTTTCCCCAGATCCCCGCTCCACTCCTCCTCGAAGTTCCCCTTCTTAAAAGCGAGTATCCTGAAAGTTGCTTCGCCGATGTTGCACTCGAAAAGCCCGTTCATTTCGCGCTTCACTGGGACTATCGCTACAACCGTCTTCTCCTTCGCGAACCTGCCGGGTTTAAACGTGTAGGTGATCACGAACTCGTAAGTGCTCCCAGCCTCGTCTAGCTTCCTCAGGTCGCTGCCGCCTCTGCCTACACTTTTACCCCCACCTTTACTGTTTACAATGCTGCTGTAGGCTGTAACAAGCTTTTCAGGGTTCCCAACCTTAAAGTGCTGCATAGGGCAGTTCTATCGGGCTGCTATTTAAACTTTAATTCACCTGCGATCCAAGCTTAAAAGATCGCTACCAAGGCTTAAATATGTGGAATGCCGCGTAAGCAGCCGCCAAAACCGCGGAGGCGGTTATTGCCGCGAAATCTGCTTTCCCGAACTTCAGCGCTCGGAACCACGTGCGGCATTCGTTTTCACTAAAACCGCGCAGCTCCACAGCGTCGGCTATGTAGCATATCGAAAGCGTAGCTGAAATTGTGACCGGAACCACCAGAGGCGCCAAAGCCGCTATTCTAGCTACCACGTCGCCGCCACCCTTAGGCTTGTAGCCACGCGCCATCTGCGCCACCAATGTCCGCCCCATCTCTTCCACAAACTCCGGGATGCAGCGCAGCCCCAGTTGTACTACGTAGGCTGCCCTGTAGCTGAGCCCCATCCGGCCCAGAGCGGGCGCGTAGAGGTACGGGGGTGTGGTATACGCAAAAGCTATCGTTGCCACAGCTAAGGCAAGGGGCTTCACAACGGGGGTGAACACTCTGACGAGGATCTCGGGCTCCAGCGGCACCCCGAAACCCAGAGGTTGGCGTGCGGGGTGGAAAAGCGCGGCGACGAAGATGTAGTTGAGTAATGAGAGGAAAGCTACGATGAAGAGTGCAAATTTCCAAGTATTCTTCGCCTTGCTCCACGGCAGCCCGGCCAGCGAGTAGAACGCTAGGGAGAATGCGAGGATAAGGAGAGCCGGAGCGAGGTTGTACGCTAGCGTCGCGCATGCAACAGCTGAAAAACAGCACTAGTTTAGACCTTGGGTCCAGCTTGCGTACCACGCTTTCGCCTTCAACGTACTTGATGATCCTGCTGGCCATTTCGGATTCTCCTTGCCCTACCCCTCGCTGCCGAAGCGTACGTTGAGACCGGTATGGGCGTGAGGATGGCTCCGTTGATCGCGTCGGTTACCGCAGCTGGCAGAAACAGCGCGTAGATCGCCTCCTCGATGGTCGATATTCCGAGGCCGAATAGGTAGGCTGCTTACCCACCTTCTGCATGATCGTCCCGACGATCCTAGATACCTGGGAAAGCTTGGCCTCCGGCACAGATAACCCGTTCACTTTAACCTCGCCCTCGTACACTTCCTCGTAACGGTGCGGTACCAGTCCGTTTATGCACTTAATTAGCGTGGGCTTACCGCTCCTCCCCGCGAGCAGGACTACTTCGCCCTGCCCGACTCCTATGTTCACGTTCCTTAAAGCCGGCTCGCTTTTCTCCGAGTATCTGAAAGGATAGGCTCCTCACTTCACTGGCGGCCAAGGCACCGCCCGATTCATCGTCTTGAGCGGGCTTGGGGCGAGGCATCGCGGAGTTCACTAACCCGGCTGAGCTATTCGGTGGTTTAATCCTTCTATGAGGAGGGGCTCCGCGGAGTCGGATGGCGCTGGTCGCCGGCGCGAACCCTCTTCTCCAGGGCTACGGCCAGGGCTGTGCCGAGTAAGCCGATCGCCACGAGGGAGCCGGGTACAACGCCCAAAACGCTTAACGCCAGGGGCAGGTCCACCCCGAAGGCCCACAGCATGAGGTACTTGAGGTAGGCGCCCACGATGGCGGAGACTATCGCCACCTCCGCCGCGGCCGCCAGCAGCTTCTCCTTTAGCCCGCGCCCGTAGGCCAGCGTGTAGCCAGCGTAGCTGGCCAGTAAGTTGGCTAAGCTGCCCAGCGCCGCGTCGATTAGTACTAGCCCGGGGGATCCCCACGGCGCGGATAGGTTACCCACGAAGCAGCCAACAGTAACCCCAATTACGGCGGGCCAGCCCACGACCGTGCTCAGCATGAGCAGCGAGTCAGCCAGCCTAACCTGCCACATGAGGAACGAGACCATCGGAAGCGCGGCTACAAGCACGGCGTACATGGCGGCGATCAGCGCCGAGAGAGCGAGGCCTTTAGTGTCCACACCGGTTCCGGTAGCCCGGATTTAAAGGGTTGATGGTGGCGCGCCGCGGCCCTGCCGCGTAACCCATTTTTACTTGCGCGTACCAGGTTAAGCCGTGAAGGTAAGCAAGAACCTGCTATCTAAGCTGGAGAGCGAGTACGCGGGTTATCTTGAAGGGGAGAGGCTTGACAGGTTCTTCGAGGAGTTTGGAATAAAGTTTGCGGCAGGCCACTGGGCCGCCGGCGACTTCCTGGATAGGTTCGCTACGCAGGGCTACTGGCCGGAGCTCGACAGCAGCATAAAAGCCCAGATGGAGAGAGTGGCGAAAGCCGGCATAAAGGGGATCGAGTTCCACGACGTCCTGTTCCTCGACGAAAAGCTGAAAGTTGCAGAGGACAGGATCACCGAAGTTAGGGAGCTTCTCGAGAAGCTGGGTTTGAAGGCTACGACGATGAACGTGAACATGTTCACCGACCCCAGGTGGAAGCTCGGAAGCGTAACCCACCCGAAAAGGGAGGTTCGGGAGAAGGCGCTCGAGGTGCTTTTGCAGGCGGCCGACATCGCCAAAGCCGTGGGGTGTGAAGCTTTCAGCTTCTGGCCGGGCCAGGATGGGTGGGACTACAACTTCGAGGTGAACTACGGCAAGCAGTTCGAGTGGTTCGTCGATGCGTGCCGCCAGGCGGCTAGGAGGGCTAAGGAGCTGGGTTTGAGGTTCGGGATTGAGGCGAAGCTGAAGGAGCCGAAGGAGGGCAACATGATCATCCCAACCACGCACTTGGCGGGCTGGATAGCCTACACGATCAACCAGGAACTGGGAGGCAAGTACATGGGCGTGACGATCGACTACGGCCACGAGCAGATGTACGCGGTTGAGCCGGCCTTCACCGTCTACGCTCTGCACAAGATGGGGGTGCCCATAGCGAACTTCCACATCAACACCGCCAAGCTCCACAGCAACGACGAGGACCGCGTATTCGGGACCGGGGACGTGTGGCGCTTCGTGGACTACCTCTACGCAGCCGTAGACACCGGCTACGACGGCTGGTTCGGCGAAGACCAGTTCACCTACAGGATGGACCCCACGAAGGCGATGGCGCTTAGCAGGGAGATCTTCGGCAACCTCATGAAGAAGGCGCTCCTGATATACGCTAGGAAGGACGAGCTGGAGGAGGCCCGCAGCAAGGGCGACCAGTTCGAAATCCTAAGCGTCGTCAAGAAAGTAGTGCTGACGGGTTAAACTACCCGGGTAATCAAACGCTCTCTTTTTTTAAATGCGCCAGCTTAAGCGGGCTTACCGGCTACTGAGCTGAGCGCTGAACTACTTCGCGGAGCGCCTCGAGGAACTTCTCGCTTATCTGCCTAGGCGCGACAGTGACGCGTATGCAGTTCTCGCAGAGGGGTTTCGCGCCGACGTCTTTGACTGCGAAGCCCCGCTTCAGCAGCTCCTCCCTCGCTTTACCGCTGCCGAGGGGGAGCCTAACCATTACGAAGTTCGCGTCGGAGCGGTACGGCTTGGCGATGCGGGCCAGCTCCCCGATCAGCCAGCTCCTCACCAGCTTGGCCTCCTCCACGGCTCTGCGCACTTCGCGCCAGTGGTCCAGCATTAGCTCGGCGGCCTTCAGCGAGAGGGCTGAGGTCGCGAAAACCCTCCCCCTCTCCCTCAGCTCCCTCGCGAGCCCCGCGTTCGCGACAGCGTAGCCGACTCGCAAGCCGGCGAGCCCCCACGCTTTGCTGAACGTCCTAACCACGACGAGGTTGTCCGAGCTCGGGGCTTCCTGAACCAGCGTGTAGCGCCCGTACTCCGCATACGCCTCGTCCACCACGACCACGCCGTTCACCGAGCCGACGACCTCCTCCACGGCGGCCTTGTCGTACTGGTTCCCGGTGGGGTTGTTGGGCGAAGCCATGTACACCACCCGGCCCGAGGCCCGCTTAACCCGGTCGGGGATCAGGCTGAAGTCCTCCCCCAGCAGGACCCTGGTTACCGGCGCCCCGAAGAGGCGAGCCGCCCGCTCGTACTCCTCGAAGGTCGGTTCGACTATTATGACGCCACTCCCCCTCCCCAGCGAGGCCAGGAGGTAGATTACGTAGTCGGCTCCGGGGCCGACAACGACCTCCCTCGCATCCACGCCGTGGAACTCCGCGAGCCTCTCAGCCAACCCCTCGCCGTAGGCGTCGGTGTAGAGCCTCGGGTCAACCTCCTCGAGCGCCCTTCGGGTAACGGAGGCGACCAGCTCCTTCGGGAGGAAGAGGTTCTCGTTCAAGGACAGGCGGTAAACACCAGGCGGCGGCTCAAGGTGCACACTCCCCCTTGCAGCGCAGATTTTTCAATCCGCTGCCGCAGCCAGAAACGAGTGACACAGCGTTTCCACGTATGCGGCCCTTTGCCGCAATTTAACCGATCGCTGCTTTTTATGTTTAAAAAACTATAAAAATATAAAGAGAGCAGAGAGGTTTCCCCATATGAAGTTGGTAGCAGCGCTGATTGCATTGACGGCTATTGCTCTCCCAGCCCTGTCACTTTAAGCTTCGCTGGCTCAACCAGCCAACCTATTTGCATCCTTTGACATTGCTGAGATACAGGAGCATGTGAAAGCTCTCTCGTTGCTTGGGAGCCGCTTCACCGGTTACACAGGTTACTATAAGGCGTTGGAGTACGTTAATTCAACCCTCTCGTCGATTGGATTGAAGCCGATTTTCCTCCAGTTCAACGCTACCGTCCCATTAGATCACGGCGCATTGATCAGAATCGGAAACGACACCGTGAGGGCTTTTCACCTTTACCCGAACCTGGTAGCGCTTTGCACCGCCAACGAAGTATCCGGGCAACTAGTCTACGTGGGACGGCGATCTTTGGCTGAGCTTGCCCGGCTGGACTTAAGTGGCAAGATAGCAGTGCTCGAGTTCGACAGCGATTGGAGCATTGCGTTAGCCAGGGGTGCTAGGGCGTTGGTCTTCCTTGGACCAGTAAGCGGAAGGGAGTCGGCGATGAAAAAGATCTCGATGAGCCCAATCGACGTCCCAAGAATCTACGTTGACGAGGGAGCTGACGTGCTGAGGGAAGCCGCGAAGGCTGGGCTCCAAGCGACAATAGAGGGCGAGTACGAGTGGAAGAAGGTCGAAGCATACAACATATTGGCCGAGATACGTGGCCGCAGTGAGCCTGAGAAGGTAATCGTGTTGACGGCTCACGTCGACTCAGGCTCGATCGTACCCGCCGTAGCTCCGGGGGCAGAGGAAGCTGTAAACGTTGCGACGCTTCTTCACGTCGCCCGCTTACTTGTGGAGTTTCGCCCGAAGTACACTGTTTGGATCGTCTTCCTCTCAGGGCACTGGCAAGGGTTAGCTGGCGCTCGTTGGTTTGTTGAGCAAGTAATGTTTAGCGAGAGAATTGGGAGTGAAGTTCCCCCTACATCGTCTTCAACTTCGATATTTCGTCGGGCGATAGCAAGCTGGCAGTCTACCCAGGGGGGGTTCTTCTACGGGCATAGGACACAAGGGGCGATGAACATTTACACAGACTTCCGCCCAAGCTTGATTGGAATCGTGAAGGAGTTCTACGAGAGGTACCCCAACGATTACAAGGCAATCGAGAGCGAGGCAATGCGCTACGATGCTACGGCAGGGATGGTCTTCCTGCGGAGCTTCAACGCCGGCTACGCGGTATCGTACTCTCAACCCTTCTACCTCGATTCTGAGCCCTTCCAGCTAGCGAAGATCCCAGCGATCACTTTCCTAACATTCCAAGACCCGAGGGTGCGCACTTTCACACCAAACGATACATTCGACCGCGTCGAGTGGAGGAACGTCGAACCGCAGGTCCGCTTCGCTCTCTTCACGGTGGAGAAGGTGCTCAATGACATCTCAGTCGCTTACAGCGGCTCTTGGGACTCGATCAAGCCGAGGAGAACGGAAATTGACCCAGTGAACGGCGGCTTCGGTTACCTCGTTGCAAACGTCGAGGTGTTGGAGTACGACCCGACTGTGCCGACATTATGCAAACCAGCTCCCAACTACCGCCGCGAGGCTGTCCCCGTAAACTGCGATGTCGGCTTTAATCGGGGGGGAGGCGCTCGCCCCCCATCCCTCCTCCACCGGAACTTTGGAGCTAATTGAGGACCTCCCCAGCAGCCTCCCTGACCGCGGCGACTATTCTCTCAAGTCTCGCCTCGCTGTCGGTCAGTAGCTCGTAGTGGGGGAGCCAAGCTACGGACGAGCAGGCTTCTTCAGTGCATTTCAAGCGGAGGCCCTCATAGAGCTCGCCCGGTAGGCCCCAGTAGGGGTCCCTGAGCGCCAGCTGCCTGTAAAGGGGCTCCACGTAGCCCTCCACGAGGCTGACACCCCGCTCCCTCACGGCCTTTACGAACCTCAGCTTCAGCTCGACGCCCCTTTCAACCGCCTCAGGTATTTTGATGTAGGTGAAGTAGCAGTTCCAATCGACGTGCTTAGGGGGCTCGAGCACCTCGATCCCGTCGACGCGCTCCAAGCCCTCGACAACAACCCTCCAGTTCCTCCTCAGAGTCGACAGCGTCTTGTCCAGCCTCCTCAGCTGGGACAGCAGAACGGCTGCCTGGAACTCCGTCATCCTGAAGTTCCAGCCCAACCTAGGGTGCTCGTACCACTCGCCCCCAGGCCTCCTGCCGACGTGGTGGAGCGACCAAACCACCTCGTGCACGTCGTCGCGGTTGGTGACGACTATGCCGCCCTCGCCAGCCGCCATCAGCTTGCTAAGCTGGAAGCTGAAGGAGCCGGCGTCGCCTATCGCGCCGACCTTCCTCCCCCTGTACGCAGAGCCGTGGGCTTGAGCCGCGTCCTCGATCACCGAGGCGCCGCGCTCCCCCGCTATCTTCGTGATCTCGTCCATCTCGGCCGGGATTCCGGCGAAGTGGACCGGGACGATCAGCTTCACGTCCTTGTGCTTCTCGATAACCCTCTCGAGGTCCGCCGGGTCCATGTTCAGCGTCTGCGGGTCGACGTCGACGAAGACCGGCACGCCCCTCCATATCACCGCCGCGGAGGCCGTAGCGATAAAGGTGTAAGCCGGCACGGCCACCTTGTCGCCGGGCCTTAGGCCGGCTGCCAGGTAAGCCAGCATCAGGCCGGCTGTCCCGCTCGTGACAGCTATGCCGTGCTTGGCGTCGTGGTAGCGCGCGAACTCGCGCTCAAACTCCTCGACAAGCGGGGATCTGGTCCCCCAGCGGCCGGAGCGGTAAGCCAGCAGGAGGTACGCCTCATCTAACGGGTCTGGGCGCGGCCAACCCATGAGGGAAACGCGCGGCTGGTTTACTTAAGCTTTCCTAGCATGGCAATTAGGCTACGAATTGGCGGCGCCGCCTCTGCTGAGTTGCGGAAAGCTTAAGTAAGCTGCAACGCGTTACAGCGGCATGGGAACCCCCTTCTCAGGTGTGATGGCAAAGGTCTTCGAGAGGGCTCGCCGCTGCAGATCAAGGATCGTCCTCCCGGAGGCCTTAGACGAGAGGATCGCGGCTGCGGCCAGCCGCTCCGCCGAACTCGGAGTAGCTGAACCCGTGCTCGTGGGGAGGAGGGAGGAGGTGAGGAGGGTTTTCGAGAGGTTGAACTTGGATTTGCGGAACGTAGAGATCGTTGAGCCTGAGCCGAGGAAAGTAGAGGAGTATGCGAGGGAGTACTTAGCCCTAAGGGGTTACGAGGCGGATAGGCTCGGGATGGCTATGCGGCTGATGGCTAGGGAGCTCTTCTACGCCGCGATGATGGTGAGGGAGGGAGAGGCTGACGGGATGGTGGCCGGCGCCGTCCACACGACGGCCAACGTCATACGGGCCTGCGCGCTGACGATCGGCTTCCAGCCCGGCATCTCGACGCCCTCGAGCTTCTTCCTCATGGAGATCCCCGGGTATGGGGGCGGGGAGGACGGGTGCTTGGTGTTCGCGGACTGCGCCGTCAACGTCGACCCCACTCCGGAGCAGCTAGCCGACATCGCAGTAGCCACGGCTAGGAGCGCGAGGTGGTTGCTCGGGTGGGAGCCAAGGGTGGCGATGCTCTCGTTCTCGACAAAGGGTAGCGCCTCCCACCCGCTTGTCGACAAGGTTGTGAAGGCCGTGGAGATAGCCCGCTCCAAGGACCCGACCATCCTAGTCGACGGCGAGCTGCAGGCCGACGCCGCCCTCGACCCCCTCGTCGCGAAGCGCAAGGTGAAGGATTGGAGCCCCGTAGCCGGAAGAGCAAACGTGCTGATCTTCCCGTGCCTGGACTCAGGGAACATAGCGTACAAGCTGGTCCAAAGATTGACCGGGGCTAAGGCGTACGGGCCCATACTGCAGGGGTTCTCGAAGCCCGCCAGCGATCTGTCCAGGGGCGCGACGGTCGACGACGTAGTGGGGGTGATAGCGATAGTTTCGGCGATCGCTGGAGCGGTGAAGGAGGAGTGAAGGTACTGGTTTTGAACAGCGGGAGCTCGACAGTGAAATTCAAGGTCTACGATGCGGAGGTCGAGGTAGCGAGCGGCATCGTCGAAAGGATCGGCGAGGAGATCTCCTACGTAAGCTACAGGAGCCGGAAGGGTGCCGTTAACTACGAAGCCAAAGTGGCCGACCACGACGAAGCTATTAGGCACATCATAAGGGTGTTGAGCGACCCGGAGGTTGGCGTCATTTCCGACCCAGGCGAGATTAAAGCCGTCGGGCACAGGGTCGTGCACGGAGGGGAGCTTCGCGAGCCCGTGGTCGTTGACGAGGAGGTTGAGCAGATCATAGAGGAGTACTCGAAGCTAGCTCCGCTCCACAACCCGGCAAACCTGCTCGGGATAAGGGCCGCGAAGCGCGCGTTCCCCAAAGCCTTGCACGTCGCCGTCTTCGATACCGCCTTCCACTCAACTCTGCCGGAGGAGGCGTACCTCTACGCGATACCGTACGAGTACTACCTCAAGTACAAGGTTAGGAGGTACGGGTTCCACGGGATAAGCCACGCGTACGTAGCTAGGAGGGCCGCCGAGATCCTGGGGGAGCCGCTGGAGAAGCTCAAGCTGATCACCTGCCACCTGGGCAGCGGGGCTAGCGTTACAGCGGTGATGTACGGGAAGAGTGTTGAGACGAGCATGGGGTTGACGCCGCTCGAGGGTCTCGTGATGGGAACCAGGTGCGGCGACATCGACCCGTCGATCCCGTACTTCGTCGCGAAGTGGGAGGGGATCAGCTTGGACGAAGTCTACGACGTTCTCAACAAGCGCAGCGGCCTGCTGGGGCTCTCGGGGATCTCGAACGACGTTAGGGTCCTGCTCCAGGAGAGCTCGGGGGGGAACGCCGCCGCTACCAGGGCGCTCAAGGTGTTCGCGCACAGGGTGAAGAAGTACATCGGGGCGTACATGGCCGTTATGAACGGCGCGGACGCGATAGTGTTCACTGGCGGGATAGGGGAGCGGAGCCCGCCGGTTAGGAGGATGATACTCGAGGGCCTCGACAACCTCGGCGTGGTAATCGACTTGGAGAGGAACGAGAGGCCTGAGAACTACGGCGGGGTGATCAGCAGGGAGGACTCGAAGGTGAAGGTGCTCGTCATACCGACGAACGAGGAGTTAGCGATAGCTGAGGAGGCGCTGAAGTTGCTCAAGAAGTCAGCTTTATAGGCAGTAACGCGAAGGTGGGAGCGTGAGGGTCTGCCTCTTCGAGGATGAGAAGGCATCCGACTTCTTCCCGCTGACGATGACTAGAGCGGTCTACGAGCTGAGGGTCGGCATTACCACGCTCATAGAGAAGCTCGTTGGGGCGTTTGGGAAGGGGTCGGAGGTTTGCCTACACGCGCGAGAGTACTTGTCGGACGTCCTGCGGGAAAGGTACCCGAGTTACCGCGTAAACGAACTCCCGGTAGACGACGTTCTCTTCATAAACGGGCGGTGGCTGTACAAGGGGGAGGAAGTAGATTTTGGGGAGGAGTACGTTGGCGTGTGTAACGGCGAAGTTGCCTTTATCAGAGCTAGAAAGTCCACGATTGAGAAGTATAAAGGGCTCCCCATCCCGGATGTTATCAAGAAGTTGTCGGAGGAGTTGGGTAGGGAGGAGGTAAGGGCTAAACTGCTGCGCTGGCCTTGGGACCTGATATTCGAAAACCCCGAGGCGATAAAGCTCGACTTCTCAAAGCTCGGGGAGAGGGGGATTCACGCTAAGCTAAAGGGGAACATCGAAGTTGTGGGGGATCGAGATAACCTGTACATTGCTCCCGGCGCGGTGGTGTACCCGAACGTCGTCATCGACGTCGAGGAGGGGCCGGTAGCGATCCTGGATGGGGCAAGGGTCTACCCCTTTGTATATATTGCGGGGCCGACGAGCATCGGTGAGGGCGCCTACGTAATGCCGATGGCCAGGTTGAGGGGCGGTATTACCATAGGCCCAGTGTGCAGAGTTGGAGGCGAAGTTGAGGAGTCGATAATCCACGGCTTCAGCAACAAGTACCACGACGGGTTCCTGGGCCACGCCTACGTTGGAGAGTGGGTCAACCTCGGGGCCCTGACCACGAACAGCGACTTGAAGAACGACTACAGCGAAGTCGAGGTGTACATAGGTGGAAAGCCAGTGAAGACGGGTTCGACAAAGGTGGGGGGCTTCATCGGGGACCACACAAAGACGAGCATAGGGACTCAGCTTAACACGGGCGCGGTCGTGGGCGTCATGTGCAACGTGCTCGCCCCGGACATCACACCGAAGTACATACCCTCGTTCACCTGGTACGTGAAGGGCTCGCTGAGCAAGGGCCCAGGCTTAAGGAGGATGCTGAACACCGCCGAGCGGGTCATGGAGAGGAGGGGCAGGAAGTTGACTGAGCCCCAGGTGAAGCTCTTCAACTACCTGTACGAGATGACTAGGGGGGAGCGGGAGCACTTCATCCAGCTCTACCAGAGGAGGCTAGAGAGGGAAAAAAGCTAAATAGCCTCGGCACAGGTTGCGGTGAGAAGCATGCCCTCGGAGAAGGAAGTCGAGGAGAGGGTGAAGGAGATAATCGCTAGGATTTACAGAGTCGACGCGAGCAAGCTGAAGCCCGAGGCCAGGTTCATCGAGGACTTGGGGGCCGACTCGCTAACCACGATCGAGCTGGTGGCGGAGATCGAGGACACCTTCGGCATCGAGGTACCGGACGAGGACGTGGAAAAGAACCAGACCGTCGGCCAAGCGATCGCGTACGTTATTGAGAAGCTTAGAGCAGCGGGGAGGCTCGGGTAGGAGCTAGGCCTCCAGGAGGACCACAGCCGCCGCGTACTCCGTTGTGTGAGAGATGCTGACGTGAATCCTCGAAACCCCCTTTTTCCTCAACTCGGCGGCCGCCCTTCCCCGGGCCTCTAAGCGCGGCGGCACCCCGACTACTTCAACGTCCTTGAAGGGTATAAGCCACGGCCGCTCGAGTCCTAACGCCTTGACGAACGCCTCCTTGGCGCAGAACCGCGCTGCGACGTGCGGGTAGGGGTCGGCCTTTTCGAAGCAGTCGGCCCCCTCCCTCTGAGTTAAAACCCTACTCGCGACCCTCCTGAAAATCTCGTACCTCATCTCCCTGAACCTCTCGATCGATTCGATATCCAAGCCTACGCCTACTATCATCCCGGCAACGGGGGACCTGTCGTATAAAAGGTGAGCTTACCGCCAAGCCGCTGTTGGGGTGCACGCTGGAGGAGCCCCGAGGGCCGACGCCCTCATCCGGTGATCCGCGAAGCGGTGAGCGAAATGGGAGCACGGCCAGGGCCCTTGGGGTTCGAAGAGCTCTGGGGTTTTGAGGGGTTTGTAATTGGGGCCTCGTGCTTGTGTATGCGCCGCCAGGGGTTCGGAGGGACCGAGGCCGAGAGGGGACCCCGTCCTCGTTTACTCGGCCTCGAGGAGAGCTATGAATGAAGCTACTGGCGCTATAGCGGCTACTGCGGACGCTACTGCAGCCTTCGTTCACATGGTCGAGTACGCCAAAAGAAGGGGCGTCATCCGGTAAACTCGCATACTTACCACGGCCATACCCATGCCGCCCTGGTGATTAGAAGCAGGCTTATGCTTATCCCGGCGAAAACGCCAGCCCCCGTCAGGATTCCTGCCGCAATCGGCCCCTTTATCTCGCTCCATTTTTCGGTGCCAATGTACCGTTTCAGTATATGCCCT
>CALHPJ010000023.1 GCA_938036345.1 uncultured Thermofilaceae archaeon
CGTGAGCGGGGTGGTTTGTCGGGTAAGGCCCTCTACATCGACGCTGAGGGGACGTTCAGGCCCGAGCGCGTAATCAGCATCGCCAGGTACCGGGGCATCGACCCCGAGAAAGCGCTCGAGAACATCGAGTACGTCGAAGCCGGCGACCTGGACGGCATTGCGGAGGCCGTGGTAAGCTTAGGGGGCCTCGACGCGAGCCTGGTTGTGATCGACTCCCTGGCGTACGCGCTCCTATCGCCGAGGGGCGTCAGGGAGGCGAGGAGGGCCTTGGGGAGGGTGGCCGAGCTTTTGAAGAGGTTGGCCCTCTGGGGCGGCGTCGCCGTGGTCACGAGCGCAGCGAGGGGCGGCAGGGTTGTCGGGGACCCCTACGTTTCCATGTGGGTGGATTTCCGGGTGAGGCTGAAGCCCCTGGGGGGCAATTTGGTGGAGGCCTCGCTCGAAATCCCCAGGTCCGCGGACTCGTGCAAGCTGGCCATAGCGGAGGGCGGGGTGCTCGACTACGAGTAGTGCAGGAGGGTGGCAACCACGGTCCAGGATACGACCAGCAGGCCCAAGTACTCGACGGCCTCCTTCAGAGACTTGAGCAGCCCGGCCTTGCGCAGGGCTAACCCCGCTATCAGGGCGGCGAGGTAGCCGAGGATTGGGGGGGTGAGGAGGGTGCCGAAGGCCGCGCCGAGCAGGAGGGCCGCGATTAAGTGCGCGCATTCCCCGAAGCGCTCCACAACACCGTTGCCGCGGAGGGGTATATTAGCGCCACTGTGCTCGGCTGCCGCTCGAGCGCGCCGGGCTCGTCAAATTTATTGGCAACCGGCTAAGGGTCTTGGGATCCGGCTTGAAGAGGTCTCTCACGGCAGTCGACTTCGCAGCGCTCCTCAGGGAGGGGCTAAGCGAGCTCGAGGGCTTGAGGCTGCAGAAGGCCTGGATGCTCGGCGAAGCCGTAGTAGCCAGGTTCAGGGAGCCGGCTTTAGGCGACCGCTACCTGGTGCTCAGCCCCCAAGCCGGGGTTTTCGAAACGCGGTACGAGCTCCCCCGCGGGGCGCCCCCCGGGCAGCTGGCCGCCGCTCTGCGCGAGCTGAGGGGGGCGCGGCTGGCCTGCATAAGGCAGGTCGGGCTGGACAGGGTGGCGGCCCTAACCTTCGAGAAAGGCGGCGGGAGGGCGGAGGTGATCGTCGAGTGGGTCCGCGAGGGGAACCTGGTGATGCTGGACGAGGGGGGAAGGGTGACGGCCCTGTTGAGGGCTAGGGAGATGAGGGATAGGAGGCTGGCCGTCGGGGAGCTTTACAAGCCGCCGCCCCCGAGGGGGCTCGACCCACTCTCCCTTACCCGCCTGGACGCGCCACCCCCCGACCCGAGGCTAACCGTGGCGGCGCTCCTCTCCCGCGTGGTGAACGCCCCGGGCGAGCTCCTGGCTGAAGTCGCGTACCGCGCCGGAGTCGATCCCAACGCCGCCTCCAGCTCGGTTCCGCCTAGCGCGCTGAGCCGCGCGCTTATTGAGCTGAGGGGCCTGGTCCTGAAGGTGCTGAAGGGGGAGCTGGAGCCGCGCGTAGCGCTCGAGGGCGGGGAGGTGGTCGCAGCCTACCCAATCGAGCTGAAGCACGTAGCCCTCGAGCTCGAGCCGTGCGGGACGTTCGCCGAGGCTGCAGACCGGCTGCTAGCTAAGCTGCTCGTGCAGGTCCCGGCAGCGGCGGGTGGGGCTGCGGCGGAGGCCGAGAGGCTCGCCCGCGAGTACGCCGAGCGGTCGATCCAGCTTAAGGCTGCGGCGGAGGCGGTCATGCGCGACCTGGCGAGGTTCGAAGCGCTGCTGGAGGAGTTCAAAGCCCTTAGGGGGAGCGTGCGGTGGGACCTCTTAAAAAGCGAGCTGAGCGGGAAGTACCCCGAGGTCACCGCGGTAGACCCCTCTAGAATGCTGGTGAAGGTGCTCGTAAACGGCGTCGAGGTCCGCCTCGACGCGAGCTTAAGCGCCGCACGCAACGCCTCGCTGCTGTACGAGGAGGCTAAGGAGCTCGAAAGGAAGGCGGGGAAGGCCAGGGAGGTGGCAGCCAAGCTGGAGCGGAAGCCGCCGGAGCCGCCCAAGCTTAAGCCGAGGAGGGAGAGGAGGTGGTTCGAGGGCTTCCACCACTTCTTCTCGAGCGAGGGTTTCCTCGTCATCGGCGGCAGGGACGCGGGCCAGAACGAGGCGCTCGTCAGGAAGTACATGCAGCCGGGCGACCTGTTCTTCCACGCCGAGGTCCACGGCGGGCCTGCGGTCCTCGTGAAGAGCGAGGGCAAGCAGGTTGGCGAAGCGACGATCAGAGAGGCGGCCCAGCTAGCCGCCATCTACTCGAGGGCGTGGGAGGCCGGCCTAACCTCCGCGGACGTTTACTGGGTGAACTCGGACCAGGTTTCGAAGAAGGCTCCGGCGGGGGAGTACCTCAAGAGGGGCGCCTTCATGGTGTACGGGAAAAGGAACTACATCAGGGGCGTGAAGCTGGAGCTCGCGATAGGGGTTGAGGTAGAGGGGGAGGAGTTTAAGCTGCTCGCGGGCCCGCCCTCGCCGATCCTCGGAAGATGCGAAGCGGCAGTCGTCCTGGAGCCGGGCAGGCTGGGGAGGGAGGAAACCGCCGAGAAGGTGGCCAAGAGGCTTTCCTCCGCGCTGGCGGCGAAGGGGTTGAAGGCCAGGATCCAGCCCAGCGAGGTGCTGGCCTTGCTCCCGCGCGGGGGTTTCCACATCTCGAGGGTGGTGGGCGTTGGCTGAACCGGTTCCATCGATTGACTGCAGCGAATCGGGCGCTGTTGCCGCGGAGTTCGCGCGCGGCCTGGTGCTCGTCGCGCTGGTTAAAGGGAAGCCGGTGACCTTGGACTCCCTGGTTCGGCTGGCCGTGAACGGTTTCAGGGGCGGGTGGGGCGCAGGGGGCGAGCTCGCCAGGCTGGAGGGGCGGGTGGGCTTAAGCAGGGCTGCGGAGCACTACGCCGCAATCAGCGCCAAGTACCTGCTCGTTACAGGGCGGAGCCGGTTGGCTTTAGCCCCGCGGTCCCTGGCCCGCATAGCGTCCGGGAGCGTCTCGCCCATCGAGGTCGCGAGCAAAGCTACGGCGCCGGCCATCGTAGCTCCCAACGCGACGCTGAAAGGCGCTTTGAGGAGGATGGTGGAGCGCGGCTCCATTTGCGCGTTCGTAGTGAGGGCCGGTAAGCTGAAGGGGGTCGTGGACGCCTGGACCGCCGTGCGCGCGGTAGCGGAGGGCGGGAGCGAGGCCCTCGACATCCCGTGCAGCGAGCTGGCTAGAAGCGAGGCACTGCGCTCCAGCTACGCCGAGCTCTTCGAGGCTTTGAGCAGGTACGGCTTCGCCGCCCTTACCCGCGGGCGCGTCTACCTAATTGACGACGTATCCCTGCTTAAGGCCATGCGGGAGAGCTCGGGTAGGTGGATTAGCTCGCTGCGGGGCGCCAGGAGGGGGTAAGTTGGGCGAGTACGAGTTCGTCGTCGACGCAATGCTCGGCGACCTCGCGAAGTGGTTGAGGATACTGGGGAGGAGCACCTACTACGACCCTCACGCGCCGGACGAGGCCTTGGTTGAGATAGCGGAGAGGGAGGGGGCGGTTCTTGCGACGAGGGATCGGGAGCTCTACGAGAAGGCGTCCGGCAGGGGTGTGGAGGCGGTCTACCTCGCAGGGCTTGGGCTGGCGGAAGCCCTGCGGCTGATTGGGGCGAGGTACGGGGTTAGGCTTGGCATCGACTTCTCCGACACCAGGTGCCCGCTCTGCAACGGTAGGCTGAGGCGGGCCTCGCGCAGCGAGGTGGAGGGCAGGGTTCCGCCCGGGGTCCTCGAACGCCGGAAGCCGGTCTTTGTGTGCGTTTCGTGCGGGCACCTTTACTGGCCGGGCAGCCACCTGAAGAGGATGAAGGCCTTCCTCAAGGGGCTGCAGAGCGGCGGTAATGCTTTTAGCGCACCGCGATCAAGAGCCTGAGGGCTGTGCTGATCGACGAGTTAACCAAGGGTGAAGGGGAATTTCTAGTCAGGCTGGCGAGGTTAGCGGTCACTAAGTACCTTACCGAGTTTTCCAAGGTTGAACCCCCGGTGGACACGCCCCCGAGGTTGAGGGAGAAGGCTGGAGTCTTCGTTACGATAGAGAAAATCACCAGAGATGCCGCAGGTATTCCCCGCAGGGTGCTCCGGGGGTGCATAGGTTTCCCGGAGCCTGTTATGCCGCTGGCGGAGGCCACGGTGGAGGCCGCGATCGCAGCGGCCACCGAGGACCCCCGCTTCGAGCCGATGAGGGCGGAGGAGCTCGGGAGCGTCGTGTTCGAGGTTAGCGTCCTATCCACCCCCTCGCTCGTCAGCTACTCGAAACCGGAGGAGCTGCTCGAAAGGGTGAAGGTCGGCAGAGACGGAATAATCGTTGAGCGGGGGATTTTAAGGGGGCTCCTGCTACCGCAGGTGCCAGTCGAGTACGACTGGAGCGTGGAGGAGTACCTGAGCAACGCGTGCATCAAGGCGGGTTTACCGCCGGACGCCTGGAGAAGCGGGAAACTGAAAGTCTACACTTTTACAGCGCGGGTGTTCGCAGAGGTTTACCCGGAGGGCGTGGTAGTCGAGCGAGTGCTCCAGTGAGGCCCATGCTGGCCTACTTAGCGGCCTGCGGCATGGGGTTGGGCCACGCCGGTAGGATGCTCTCGGTAGCTAAAAGGCTCAAGTCTTGCGGCGTGGAAGTGGTTTTCTCATCCTACGGCCGAGCCGTGGAGATGATAAGGGCAAACGGCTACCCGTGCCTGAAGACGAGGGAGGTGAGCTACGAGGTAGATGAGCACGGCGACGTGGACGTGAGGAGGACGGTCGCAAAGGGGCCCGCTAACCTGTACCGCTTTGCCCGGCAGGTGGGCGACGAGCTATACTACATCGGAACCCTGGCGCCCGACGTGGTGCTTTCGGATAGCAGGCTTTCCACGCTCATAGCGGCCAAGGCGAGGATGGTGCCCGTGGTCCTCGTTCTAAGCCAGCTCAGGGTCGTAATCCCCGTTAAAAGGCCGACCAGCGGGAAGGTTAAGGCTAAGGGGTTAGCCGAGGAGGCCCTCTACAGGCTGCTGGGCAGGTGCTGGTACACCGCCGATGCTGTGATGATCCCCGACTACCCTCCCCCGTACACCATAGCTAAGGCCAACATCCTGGCCGAGGGGGAAAAGCTGCCTCCGCGCGTCCGGTTCGTCGGGCCGGTTCTTCCGGCTTGGCCGGAGGAGTTGCCGCCCAAGGAGGAAGCTAAGAAGAGGCTGGGGATCAGGGGCAGGCTCGTTGTCGCCAGCTTCACGGGAGTCGGCGACGAGGGGCGTGCTCTCCTCGAGTACTTCATAGGAGAGGTAAAGGGGTGCACCATACCCAGCGACGTTAGAATCATCATTTCGAGGGGCAACCCCTCGGGCTCCCCAGCTTTGGAGAAGCTTGGAAGAGGGGTGTACGTGTGCGACTGGCTACCCGAGAGGACAATGTACGTCAAAGCCGCCGACGCGCTCGTAACGCACGGCGGGCACACAACGGTGATGGAGGCGATCGCCTTCGGGCTACCAGCGGTTCACCTAGTGAAGAAGACGCACACAGAGCGCCTAGGGAACTCCCTTTCTGCAGAGGCTTTAGGCGTGGCGAGGACCCACGTGGTGGATGAAGACGCGGGCACGCTGTGCGAAAAGATCCTGTGGGCTTTGAGCGACGAGGCCCAGGAAGCTGCCTCGAGGCTATCCAATGAGCTCATCAGGTACAAAGGGGATTACGAAGTGGTTAGGGAGGCTTTGAAGCTGGCTAACCATGCGTAGAAATTTAAGCACCGGTAAAGGTTAGTCACCGGGGTTCCGGTGGAGGAAGCGGTCACGCTCTTCGTATACCAGAGCGATAGGTGCGCCCAGCTGGTGAAGGACTTGTACGAGGTCCTGCGCAGCTCGGGGAGGGCAGCGAAGATACGTGTGATCCGCGCCAAGATAAGCAACCCGGCGGAGTTCCCCGCCTTCCTAGATTACTTGGAGGAGCTGTACGGACCCCAGTACGTTAGCGAGTACAGGAAGTACGGCGTTGGGAAGTTGCCGGCGCTGATCGTGGGGGGCACGAAGGTTTTCGAGGGGTACTTTCCCTCGAAAGAGGAGCTCACCGAGCTTCTAGGCGTGTCGCCCAAACCCGTGCAGCCGAGGCCAGTAGAGCCCCAGCGGGTACCACCGCCGGCGCCGAGAGGGGGCTGCAGGGGCTGCGTGTTCTTCTCCGAAGCAGAGTCCAAGTGCGTTCTTCTGCGAATCAGGGTTGAAGACCCCGGGACGCCGCCCTGCAAAAGGAGATCTTGAGCGAGTTAAAGTTATTTAGCAGGCTCCCCTATAATCTGGGTGGTCGGGTGGCGGATCTCGAGTACTCCCTCTTAGCCGAATTCTACGAAAAGATCGAGTCGACGAGCAGCAGGCTTGCGATGACCGACCTCCTGGTCGGGCTGTTCAGGAAAACACCGCCGGAGGTGATCGACAAGCTAGTGTACTTGACGCGGGGGGTGCTGGGACCCGACTACGAGGCGCCGGAACTTGGGGTCGCTGAAAAGCTCGCGTTAAAGGCGGTCGCGCAGGCGCTCGGGGTCGGCCAGAAGGAGGTGGATGAAGCTTACAAAAAGTTAGGCGATATAGGCTTAGTGGTCGAGGAGCTGATGAACAAGAGGAAGCCGTCGTCGCTGCTGGACTTCTTCGGCGGCGCGTCCATCTCTTCGAAGCCGCTGACCGTCGGCAGGGTGTACGACTCGCTAGTGAATATCGCCAAGGCCACCGGCCCGGGGGCGCAGGACACGAAGATCACGATCCTCGTATCGCTTCTCAAAGACGCTAAACCGAAGGAGGCCAGATACCTTCTGAGGGCGGTTACCGGGAAGCTGCGCCTGGGGGTGGCGGACATGACTATCATCGACGCGTTATCTGCGGCGTTCGCGGGCTCTAAGGCGATGAAGCCGGTCATCGAGAGGGCTTACAACGTTCACCCGGATCTCGGCTACATCGCTAAGGTTCTGGCCGAGAGGGGGCTTGAGGGGATTAAGGAAGTCAAAGTAACCGTGGGGATCCCGGTCAAGCCGATGCTGGCTGAGCGGTTAAACGATCCGGAGGAGATCCTAAGAAAGCTCGGGGGCAGCTGCTTGGTTGAGTACAAATACGACGGCGAAAGGGTTCAGGCCCACAAGAAAGGAGACAATGTCTACCTTTTCAGCAGGAGGCTCGAGAACATAACGAGCCACTACCCCGACGTTGTGGAGATGGTGAGGGAGAACGTTAAAGCGGAGGAGGCCGTCCTGGAGGGCGAGATCGTGGCTCTTAACCCGGATACCGGGGAGATGCTGCCTTTCCAGGAACTGATGCACCGGAGGAGAAAGTACGATGTGGAGGAGGCGATGGAAGCCTACCCCGTGGCGGTTTTTCCCTTCGATATCCTTTACGTGAACGGCGAGAGCCTCCTAGACCTACCCTTGCCGGAGAGGAAGAAGAGGCTTGCAGAGGTTATTAGGGAGGGCGACCGCTTCAGGCTAGCCAGGTTCACTGTCGCCTCAAGCGCAGAGGAGATTCTCAAGTTCTTCGAAGAGGCGGTCTCCGAGGGGTGCGAAGGCGTGATGTGCAAATCGCAGTCACCCGACTCGATATACCAGATGGGGGCTAGAGGGTGGCTGTGGGTTAAATTCAAAAGGGATTACAGGTACGAAATGACGGACACTGTAGACCTCGTCGTCGTCGGCGCATTCTATGGGAGGGGTAAGCGGGCGGGAACCTACGGGGCTCTATTGATGGCCGCGTACAGCCCCGAGGAGGATGTTTTCAAAACCGTGTGCAAGGTTGGAAGCGGCTTCTCCGACGAGGACCTCGCCCAGCTCCCCAAGCTTCTGGAGCCCTACAGGATCGACCACAGGCACCCGAGGGTTGTATCGAGAATGGAAGCCGACGTGTGGTTCGTACCGGCCGTTGTCCTTGAAGTAATCGGGGCTGAGATCACGCTGAGCCCGATGCACACCTGCGCGCTTGGTAGGATAAGACCCGAAGCGGGTTTGGCCATACGTTTCCCCCGCTTCACCGGTAGGTACAGGGTCGATAAAAAGCCGGAAGACGCCACCACCGAGGAGGAGCTTATAGAGATCTACAAGTTGCAGAGGAAGGTTGCGCTTCCGAAGGCCCCGGTGGAGGCCGCTTAGCTCAGCGGCCCTCAGCCCTTTCAAGCACCCTATTGAGAGCCCACCGCAGCGAGCTTCTCAGCTCGTCGAGCCTTCTCTTCTCCCTGTAGTTGAATACCCTGATTTCCTTGACGAGGCCCTCCTCCTCTACTACCTCGTAGTCCAGGGCTTCGTCCTCGGATAAGCCCCCGGCGTTGACTAGCTCCTCGTCTTTCCTTTTATAGCCATCAAGGATTTTAGCTATAAAGAAGCTTCGAATGGGAGGCGAGTCAACGGGAACCTCCATTAACGGTTTCACCACTATGCCGTGCTCGTAAACCAAGAGGCTCGCCAGCTTCTTCCCCTCCCTCGATGTCACCGACTGCTCGGTTAGCATTCTCCCCAACCTGCTTTCTACGCTAGGAGCCAGAGGCGCGGCGGCTCTTTCAACCTCCGCGCGAGGCAGCTCCGATGCTTTAGTAAAGCTCTCGCTCGACAGGGCGGAGTCGACCAGGTTTATTAAAAGCTTTAGGAGTTCCAGCTCGCCTTCCAGCTCCTCGACCCTCCTCTGCAGGTAGGATTTCACCTCCGCAAGCCTCCTAACGCGGTCGCCCTCCAAAGGACTCCCCGCCCTATAGTTACCATAGCCGAGTATTAAAGACTAGCTAAACTTTGCATCAGAGCACTTCACCTCTTTGGAGCTCTCCAGAAGGCCCGGCCTGGATTGGCAAGGAGGGGTCGAACGGCTGAAGCGCTAAGCCCGAACACGTGTGCGGCGCGCGGCCCCTTACGCGCAGGCGAGCCCCGCGTTTCCCGCTGGCCAAAGGTTATTAGCTACTGAGGCGTAGCTACAGTGTGCGCGTGCTCTCGGTGGGCAACTTAAACGTCGACCTGTCGGTGTACGTGAGCAGCGTCCCAAGCGTAGGCGGGCGTGTGGAGGCGAGGTTTTTCGCCAAGAACCCGGGGGGCGCAGCCGCGAATTTCGCGGTGGCTCTTGCGAGGCTTGGGGAGAGTTCGGCGGTTCTGGGCTGTGTCGGGCGCGACTACGAGGGCTACTGGCTTATTCGCGAGCTATCCTCTAGCGGCGTCGACGTGTCCTTAGTAACCCAGGTCGACTCAGTTACGGGTTTCGTGGTAGTGGTAGTTGACGAGAACGGCGAGCGAACGATGATTTCCTACCGGGGCGCCAATTCCCACCTCTCAGAGGCTGCTAAAAAGTTCGAGAGGTTGAATGCCGAGTGGGTTCACGTGTGCTCGCTCGGACCCGAGGTGGCGGAGGCGGTATTTAGAGCGGCGAAGGCTGCTGGCGCCGTAACTTCCTACGACCCCGGCGGCTTCGTAGTGAAGCTGGGTTTCGAGACCCTGAGAACCGCGTTAAGCATGGTTGACGTGTTACTAGTCAACGAGGGCGAGGCATCTACTCTCGAGAAACTCGGGGGAGGCCCCAACCTAGCCAAGGTTTTGGAAACAGTACCTCTAGTCGTCGTAAAGATGGGGGGAAGAGGGTCGAGGGCGCTTAAAAAGGGTGTAGTTGTGGAGGCCCCCGCCTTCCCCACCTCCGTGGTGGACTCCACTGGCGCTGGTGACGTGTTCGACGCGGCTTTCTGCTTCGCCCTCCTTAGAGGGCTGGAGTTGCAAGAGGCCTTGCTCTTCGCCAACGCTTGCGCCGCACTGAAGGTGTCGAGGATGGGGGCCCAGTCAGGTCCTACGCTGGATGAGGCAGTCCAGTTTCTAAGAGCTTCAGGTTACCCGCGACTAGCCGAAAAGGTGCGCGGCGGGATCTAGCGCTTGCTTTATTTCCTACCTTTAGTAAAGGGCTTGTAAAGGGGATCGGTGAATGTGATGCTATCCCCGGAATGCACCCCTCTATGCCAGTTTCGGGCGTTCAAGTGCACGAAGAATGCCCTGGTCGTCAGGAGGAGGAGGGATAGGCTTGAGCCTCTTTGCGAGTGGAGCGGCGATAGGTGTATAGGATGGAGGTGCCAGTTTGCTGAGTGCATGCGGCATGCCCTGTACCCCGATGGAACCTGCGGCTTGATGCTCAGTAAGAGAGAAAAGAGGCCTTCGATTGACGAGGAGGCTGCTAGGGTAAAAAGCGACTACGCTAACCTTGGAAAGAAGTTTAAGAAGCTGGGGGTGGATATCGAAGGAGAGGTGTAGGGATTTGAAGCTACTTTTAATTCACGCGGCAAGGTTCGAATTCCAGGCTAGGCAGAAGGCGGTTGAAGAGGCTGAAGAGGCGGACGAGTGCAGCATGCAGGGAGCGGCGGATAACGCCCTGGTTTGCTTTACAACAGTGGAGAGCGTTGATGAAAGGAGCCTGGCGTGGGTCGTTAGCAGAGCTGCTGAGGAGATAGAGGGCTTAGCCAAGCGTCTCGGCGTCCAGAGCCTGGTGGTATACCCCTACGCCCACCTGTCCCCTGAACTCGCGCCACCCCGCGCGGCGATACGCGCGCTAAAGTCCCTCGAAGCCGAACTAGCAAACAGGGGTTTCCGAGTACTAAGGGCGCCGTTTGGGTGGTACAAGCGCTTCACCATTTCATGCGTCGGGCATCCGCTAGCCGAGCTCTCCCGAACAATTAGGCCAGCGGAGACCGCTGAAGAAGAGTTCGCTGTGATGACTCCGGAGGGCGAGATCATCCCAATTAGCCGCTTCGACCTAAGCTCAGCCCCCTGGGGGTTCCAGCAGCTGGTGAAGAAAGAGGTTTTTAACGAGGCGGGTGCTGGTGGTGAGCCGAGGTACCTTGACTACTGTAGAAAGTTTGGAATTGAATGGGAGCAGTCCTCCGACCTAGGCCACATGAGGTACGGTCCGGAGGCAACCATAATCATGGACCTGCTGGCCGAGTACGCTTGGAGGTGCGCCACCTCCTTGGGTTTCCCGGTTTTCAGGGTAAAGGGTACAAACATGTTTGACTTAAGCGTGCCGGCTGTCAAGCAGCACGCCGACCTCTTCGGCGATAGGCTTTACACGCTGGAGGTCGGCTCAAAGCGCCTCATCTTAAGGTACGCTGCTTGTCACCAGCAATTCGCTATGATTAAAGACTGGAACATTAGCTACAGGCACCTACCCTTTGGGGTCTTCGAGGTGGCGGACAGCTACAGGCTGGAGCAGCCCGGCGAGCTAACCCTCTGCTTCAGGTTGCGCCGCTTCCTTATGCCGGACCTGCACATACTGGCGCGCAACTTGGAGGAGGCCAAGGGACTCTCCCTGAAAGTGCACGAGAAAATATACGAGGAGGTTAGGAATGTCGGCAGGGATTACGTCTCCATTTACAACCTAACCAGAAGTTTCCTCGAGGAGAACCTCGAGTACGTGAAGAAGCTCGTTTCGATGGAGGGTAAACCAGTTCTCCTCCATTTCGTACCCGAAGGAAAGTATTACTGGGTAATCAACGTCGAGTACAACATCATCGATCAACTCGGCAGGCCTAGGGAGATCGGGACCTTCCAGATAGATGTAGGAAACGCCCAGCGCTTTGGGATAACGTACACCGACGAAAGCGGAGCCAAAAAGTACCCCGTCATCATCCACACGGCAATAATCGGCTCCCTTGAAAGGTACCTCTACATGCTCTTCGATACAGCTGCTGGTGAGGAGGCGAGGGGCGGTAAGCCCTCCCTCCCCTTCTGGCTTTCACCGGTGCAGGTTAGGATAGTGCCTGTTTCCGCCGAGTACGTCAATAAAGCCGTCGAGATAGCCGAGTACCTGAACGCGCACGGCTTTAGGGCGGACGTTGATGACAGGGAGGAGAGCTTGGCGAAACGCGTCAGGGAAGCCGAAGTTAAGTGGATACCGTTCATAGTAGTGATCGGCGCCAGGGAGGTCGGGAAAAATACGCTGAGCGTAAGAAGGAGAGGCGGCGGAGCGGAGGAGAAGAGCCTAGAGGAGTTCCTAAGCGAACTCGAAAGGGAGGGTGGGTCGTACCCGAAAATGCCTCTTTCCCTCCCACTCCAGGTTAGCAAGAGGCCTGAGTACTTCTAGAAGCTGGTAGCGGATGAAGTTCTCGCTTAGCGAGTTAGAATACGAGAAGCTCAAACTAAGGGAGGAGCTCGGTGGGAAGCTTAGCTACGAAAGGAAGAGAGTAGCCTTAAACGACCACCATGCAGCTAAACCTCCGGTTCACTGCGGTCTAACGATTCACAGCGTGGTGGGATGCACTTTCCGGTGCGTGTACTGCTACAGCCCGGATATGGGGTTCAGTATCACTAAAGCCCAACCATACGCTTTGAGCGGGGAGGAACTAGCCTACGCCCTTCTTCACAACGAGTTTTACTTACCAGGTTTAAAGGGGACGTACTTAGCGTTCGGCAGCATAGGGGAGCCGCTGCATCCGAACAGCCTCTACAGAACTTTCGAGTATATAGAGGTGTTCTCTAGGTTGCTGCATAACCCCCTACAGCTATCAACGAAAACCGCTGTCAACAAAGAAATCGCTCGTAGGTTAGCTGAGGTTTCCCGTAGATCTCTTAACCCCCTGGTGAGCGTCGTAACGCTTAACTGCCACGATGTACTCGAGCCCGGGGCGCCAGCCCCCCTGAAGCGGTTGGAGGGGGTAAAGTTCATGCGCGAAGCCGGGCTTCAGCCGATGCTTTTCCTAAGGCCTTTACTGCCCGGCTTCGAGCAAGAGGTTCCCGAGCTACTGGAAGCAGCTAAAAAGTATGGGGCAGTCGCCGCGGTGTTTGGGAGCCTAAGAGTTACACCGGATATTTTAGCTAGGCTTAAATCCGCAGGCGTAGACGTTGCTCCAATTCTCAGCAGGGTTAAACGCGAGCTGAAAGCCGGAGTTCAGGTAAGCGTTCCATCGGGGGATTTAAAGAGTTACGCGGTTGAAGAAGCTCGGAAAGTCGGCCTAATACCGTTGCTGAGCGCCTGCTGCGCCAATACTCTGAACCTGTACTTAAGCTTGGGCGTCAGAATCCCCTGTGCAGGACTAGACTTTGTAGAGGGACACTTCTGCACCCGCTGCCCGGTGGGCTGCGAAAAAATAAGGGTGGAGGTGGATACCGGCGACGTCAAGCGTGCTGTAAAAAACTACCTGAAAATCGAAGCATTTGGAGTTGCAGAAATGGGTCCGCGGCTTCTCATACTCACTAGGAGTAAAAGCAGGGCGAGAAGGTTGCTGTCCAAGCGCATAGGTTATAAGAGGCTTCTCGAAACAGCGTTCAGGAAAAGGTTGGTTGTAGGTGAGAGGTAATCCACTAAGGAACTTGCTGATAAGGATGCTGATGGACCCAAACTTTCGAGCAGGTGACTACACGATAAGCTATACGTCGAGAGGCTCTGAGGGGGATCGGGATGAGGTTCGTGGTAGCGAGTTAGTTAAAGTGTACCTTAGGGGGTTCGAAGTTAACCGCAGCGGGAAAATAACCTACATTCCTTTTCACAGGGTTTTAGAAGTAAAAAACGAAGTTACCGGGGAAGTACTTTACAATCGGAGAAAGTCCTAGAGACCCCTCTGAGCCATGTAGAGCAGTAGGTCTACTAGCCTGCAGCTAAAGCCCCACTCGTTATCGTACCACGCTATTACCTTCACTCTGTCGCTCTTGGTGCCGAGTACCATGCTTGCCGCGGAGTCGTAAATTGCGGAATGCGGGTTGCCTAGGACGTCGGTGGATACGATGGGATCCTCGGTATACTCCAGAATACCTTTGAGATACGTCTCGGCGGCCTCCTTAAACGCCGCATCCATCTCCTGCTTGGTGATTTCCCTGTTGAGCTTAGCTGTGAGGTCCACTACCGAGATGTTAGGCACAGGCACCCTCATGGCCATACCGTCAAGCTTGCCTTTGAGCTCGGGGATAACCAAGTGGATGGCCCTCGCTGCACCGGTCGTGGTGGGGATTATGTTCATCGCAGCGGCTCTTGCTCGCCTGAAATCCTCCGGGTGAATTAGGTCGAGTACTCTCTGATCGTTGGTATACGCGTGAACAGTAGTCATCAGCCCCCACTCTATGCCGAAGTTCTTATTGAGGACGAAAGCTACAGGAGCCAAGCAGTTCGTCGTGCACGAAGCGTTGGAAATCACCTCATGGGTCTTCGGATCGTACATGTCATGGTTAACTCCCATCACGATCGTTACATCGGCGCCCTTAGAGGGGGCGGAGACAATCACCTTCTTCGCGCCGGCCTTGATGTGCAGGGCTGCTTTATCCCTGTCGGTGAACCTACCTGTAGCTTCTAGTGCAATATCGACCCCGAGGTCCTTCCACGGCAGCTTATCTGGGCTCGGCTCGCTAAGTATCTGCATTTCTTTGCCGTCAACCACTAGTTTGTTGCCCTTAACTTCGACTTTATTCGGCAGCTTGCCGAAGGTTGAATCATACTTCAATAGGTAGGCCAGCATCTCCGGTTTACCAATGTCGTTAATCGCCACTATCTCGAATTTCTTGAAGAAGTCCGGGTTCTTCAGCGCAGCCCTGAAGAATAGCCTTCCGATTCTTCCAAAACCGTTAATTCCTAGTCTGTAGGTCATCAGGTGGCGTTGCTCATTGGGGTAAATAAATCTTGATTTTATAAAAAGTGGTAACGCGGCTCAGTCTTGCCCGGGACCATCATCGTCATGCCTTTCGAGCGTCATCATTGGCCGCTACTTTAAACCTCCTACACCGGCACCGGGGTAACGCTAGTGCGATCCCTTATATAAGGCCGTCGAAACCCTATACTGATATGGAGGCTTGGAAGGAAGTAGCCGCCCGTATTGTAGGGGATATAGTGCTATCCCCCTCACCGGGTAGGTCGATGCGTAAATGGCGGGAGCAGTTCCGGATCGCTCAGATTGAACTCGCCGAAGCTATGGGGGTCTCGGCGTCTGTTGTAAGCGACTACGAGAGCGGAAGGAGGAGGTCACCGGGAACCAGATTTCTGAAAAGGTTTGTAGAAAGTCTCGTAAAGATCGACCTGGAGAGGGGAGGCTACACTCTTAGGACTCTATCGCTACTTATGGCAGGCTCCGAGAAGCTGAGGGATGCGATTCTCGATATGAGGGAGTTTGAAGAGCCCATGGAGTCGAGGGAGTTCTGCAAGCGGATCAACGCCAGCTTAATCGTTGGAACTGGCAAAGAGCTTCTACTGGGCTACACCGTCGTCGACAGCGTGAAGCTGGTTCTCGAGGTGCCCGCAATCGAGTACATCAGGCTTTACGGGGCTACTACTCAGAGGGCTGCTATCTTCACGGGCGTTGTAATGGGTAGGAGCCCAATGGTTGCCGTTAAATCGATGCAGGCGGGTATGGGTGGCCTGCGGCCGGCCCTCGTAGTGATGCAGGGAGTGGAGAAACCCGACGAGCTGGCTGTCGAAATAGCCAGAAGAGAGGGTGTACCACTAGCCGTGTGCCAGATTAAAGGCGTCGAAGAACTGCTGCAGGTGTTACGCAGCATCTAGCTTTTATTCAACTTTGACTCTGTAAGCCTTACGCCTGGGTAGAGTTATCTCCAGGTAGCCTTTCCTGTAAAATGCCTGGATATTCTCCGTATCCACATTTGGCGGTAGCTCGAGGTCTAACCGGTAGCCTCTGATCTCACAACCCGAATAAACTGGGATATCGCACAGGTTTAGCGGGTTACCCATCTTAGCTCTAACCGTTATCCGGTCCTCCGTCCTATACACTTCTATGTCCTCTCTCCGGACCCCCGGAAGGTCAACCCTGATTATTACTTTATCGGGCCTTTTTAGAACCTCGTATAGCGGTTCAACCTCGCCAGTCTCAGTGTCTATTATGGGCCTTAGCAGCTCCTCGAACTCCCTCACAAGCCTTCTAATCTCCCTCCTTATTTCCCTCGCCGTCTCTTCAAACCACTCCTCCACAGCGCCCCACCCCCTACAGGTACATGGCCGGTATAGCGTATTCGTAAGCTTTTCCCGACTCTTGCATAGCCTCCATCGTCCTTTTCATGGTTTCCCTTAACTTGGCCCTGATTTCTTCCTCCTGCTCGAGCAAAGGTTCAACGTTGACTCTTATCCCGGTGAGCGAACTCAGAGCTAGAATCGCCGCGGCAGCCGCTCCCGGGTCTGGGTAGTTGAGAAACGATTCAGCGAAGAGCGCTACACAGTTAATGGAGTGCTTAAAGCACTCTTTCAGTATTTGAGCGTAAGGCCCGCTCACGTAACCTTCCTTGAAAAGCTTGAGCCCCTTCCTCTCTATCTCTTTCAAGTCACTCTCTGTAACACCAGCGCAATAAACGCTGGGTTTTTCAAGGTTCATCCTTTGGGGCGTAGGTATTCCTCCGAGGAGTACCGTTCGGTACACTCCTTTCAACTTAACCCACTCAACTAGTTCGCCGGCAAACGACTGGTAGCCCGCGGGGTTGAAGGGGACTTCGCTAACCAGTAGCAGGTGCCTTTTCCCATCCTCCGCATGCCGATAAACCCTCATAACAGGGTATGGTTTAGCTTCGTGGTACTGAATCACCGGTGGCAGATGCCGCGAATCCAAGTAGGCTACGATGCTGGCTTTCACCTCTCTAACTAAGTACGTAGAAGCTATTAAGCCGACTAGCCCCACATCCGGCATACCAACTATCAGGTATTCCGCTTGGGGTATCTCCTCCAGTTCGTAAAATAACCATTCGTTCATAACGCTCTAAAAATCCGGGAAGGATGTAGAAAAAGGTTCCGTTACCTGCTAAACCTCTTCAGTTCCTCCACAACTGGCAGCGAGCCTTTGCTGAGGAACTCCATCAACGCTCCACCGGCGGTGCTTACGTGAGATACCTTGTTGATGTAGCCGAGTTTCGCCGCTGCGGCAATTGTGTGGCCCCCGCCAATGACGCTGAAAGCCTTTGAGGAGGCTATCGCTTCAAACACCCTCTTAGTACCGTAAGCGAATTCTTCAACTTCAAATACGCCCATCGGGCCGTTCATCACGAGGCTTTTAGCGCCGGCTACAATCTTCGCGTACTCTTCGGCGGTTTTCGTACCGATGTCCTTAATTAAACCCCTTGAGGGTAACTCGCCAACGTTGATTTCGAACCTCTTCCCGTCGATATCGACGGCTAGGTCGACGGGAAGCTTTATCTGGTTCCCAAATTTGTTCAGGACTTCCCTGAAACGGGGGACGAGTTCCATGAACCCCTTCTCCTCGAGCACCTTGAGGTTCGGCGTCCCGATGTCTAGCCCGCTAGCCACAAGGAAGACGTTCGCTACCAGCCCTCCTGTTAAAACTGTATCGGCGATGCCTTGGGATAGCACAGCTTCGGCTATATCGGCTGCGTCTTCTGCCTTCGCCCCCCCAAGTATGTATACGCACGGTCTTTCCGGTTTCGCTCTCACCTTAGCCAAAGCCCTTAGTTCCCGCTCCATCACCCTACCTGCAACTACTTGCTTTGCCACGGGCATGAAACCTACAAGGGAGGCGTGTGCCCGATGCGCTGCCGCGAACGCATCCACAACGAAGACTTCTACATATGGTGCCAAGTTTCTAACCAGGTCGGTTTTAGCGTGCTCCTCTGCTTTCGCTGTTTTGGTTTCACCATCCCACATCCTGACGTTCTCGAGTAAGAGGATCTCACCCCCCTTAAGGCTTTGAATAACCGCTTTAGCTTTATCACCGAAAATGTCCTCGACGAATTCCACTTCAATGCCCAGGATTCTACTCATTATCTCCGCGTGCTGCCTCAAGCTTATAAAGTCGGGGTCACCTTTACGGCCCTGATGGGCTAAGACCACGACTTTAGCTTTTCTCTCTACAAGCTCCCTTAGCGTAGACTCCGCGTGTTCCCGGATTCTGCTATCATCGAGGACCTTTTTAGTTGCCGGGTCCACCGGAGAGTTTATGTCAACTCTGACGAACACCCCCTTCCCTGAAACTTCTACGTCGTCCAATGTTTTAATCCCGAATTCCTCTAGCATCCCCCTCGCCGAAAATGGATGGCAACGAGAGCTATTTAAGCAGAATCTTAGTAGCGCAGCAGTGGCCAAACCCTGCGAGCGACCCAGCCCACCCAGTTAAGGTGCAGTTATGTAGAGTGCTTCGAGTGTAGCTGAAAGGAGTAGCAAAGCCGATGAGAGCAGCAAAAGAGATGCTGTTAAAGCCATGTTGGCGTTTTCTCTTCTAATCAGAGCTTTGCTCAGCCAAACGCTTTCCGTAAGGGCTATTGCATAGGCTAGCATTTCGCTCCACGTGACCGGTGCGAGCAGCAGGGCCAGTAGCAGCAACTCTAGATCCCTGTATTCGGCTAGGGCAACGGCTCTCAGCGTTAAACCCGCCTCTAGGCACATCTGCGCGGCGAAAAACGGTCCCACGATGGGCGTCATCATCAGCACTCCAGCACCTAAGCTATTGAAGAAAATACTGTAAACCCGATCCTCGAACCGCCTCTTAGCCACGTCTTTGTAGTACTCACTGTACTGCGCATACCTGTTGCGCAGTAGTTCGTGGGGGACCGGCATTAGCGAGCCCGCTGCCGTCATCGCCAGAAGCATAGCCATGAAGATCGGGTACACTCGCATCCTCTCCTTCAAGGCTGCTAGCTCCTCCATCGCAAGGCTGTGCAACACGACCCTTTTAAATGCAGAGAATCAGCATCCCTAAAATATACCCTCTGTAAACCCCCCATGAAAAGCGATGATATTTTCGACAAAAGTCGGAATATCCGGTTACGGCGCGTACGTCCCGGTGTACAGAGTAAGGGATTCTGAGATAGAGCGGATATGGGGGGGAGAGGGAGCTCCCGTCGAAGAAAAAAGCGTGCCAGGGCTTGACGAGGATTCTCTCACAATGGCTTTCGAGGCGGCCAGAGAGGCTCTCACAATGTCCGGCGTTAACCGCGAGGATGTAGGCGCGGTACTCGTGGGGTCGGAGTCGCCACCCTACGCTGTTAAACCCTCGGCCACAGTAATATCTGAAGCTCTCGGAGTTACACCTAAGGTAATCGCGATAGATATGGAGTTCGCCTGTAAAGCGGGCACAACGGCCTTAATTCTCGCTTCCGCCTTGGTGGCCAGTAAGGCGATTAAATGCGGCTTAGCTATAGGTACAGATAACGCGCAAGCGAAGCCTGGTGACGAGCTTGAGTATACCGCGGGCGCCGGCGCGGCGGCCTTCCTGATCTCCGAGCTGAGCAGTGATAGCGTCGCTGAAATCGAGTGCGCTTTCTCGTACGTAACTGACACGCCAGATTTCTGGCGGAGAGAGGGGGAGAAGTACCCTAGGCATACGTATAGATTCACGGGGGAGCCAGCCTATTTCCACCATGTGATCTCCGCGGCAAAGGGCTTGATGGAAGAAGTCGGATTAAAACCGAGCGACTTCGACTATGTAGTATTCCACCAACCGAATGTACGTTTTCCACTAAGAGCGGCCCAGCAGCTCGGCTTCTCTACCGAGCGGGTTAAGCCGGGAATAGTTTGCGATAAAATAGGTAACACCTACGCCGCCTCCTCGCTTATCGGTTTGGTTAGAGTGCTCGATCAGGCAAAACCGGGTCAGCGAATACTTGTCGTGTCCTTCGGGTCGGGTGCAGGCTCGGATGCCATTAGCTTGGTCACAAGGGAAGGCGTTGGAAAGCGTAGAAGTTCGCTGAGCACGCTTTTAGAGAGGAAGATCTACGTTGACTACGGAGCTTACACGAAACTTAAGGGTTTACTGGGGTGAGCTCGGTGAAAAGGGTATACATACTCGGAGCTGGCGCAACCAAGGTCGGCGAGCACTGGGATAAGTCGCTCAGGGAACTCGCTGTAGAGGCGCTGCTATCAGCTATCAAAGATGCCGGAATCGACAAGCGGGAAGTAGAAGCGCTCTACGTCGGCAATATGATGTCTGGCGAGCTCCAGGGGCAGGAGCATCTAGGTTCGCTGATAGCCACGTGGTCGGGGATGGCGGGTATCCCGGCGTTCAAGGTTGAAGCGGCATGCGCGAGTGGCGGGGCAGCAGTTCATCAGGCGTTTTTAGCCGTAGCTTCTGGAGCGTACGACTGCGTAGCTGTTGTGGGCGTTGAAAAAATGACTGACGCGCTTCCCAGCGACGTTACGGCTGCTCTCTTGACAGCCGAGGACCAGGAGTACACGGTTTTTGTTGGAGCCACTTTCGTGGCGTTAAACGCGATGGTATACAGGTACTACCTCTCGAAGTACGGGGTCAAGCAGGAGCATGTAGCGCAGTTCGCCGTGCACTGCCACAGGATGGCCGTCGCGAACCCCTACGCCCAGTTTAGGCGTGAGGTAAAGCTAGAGGACGTAATGAGTTCGCCTTTAATAGCCGATCCGATAAGGCTTCTCGAGTGCGCCCCCACGGGCGATGGGGCAGCGGCTCTCGTGCTGTGCGATGAAGAGTACTTGAAGAGAAACCCGCGCGACGAATTGGTAGAGATTGCCGCTAGCGCAGCAGCCACAGATATATTCAGCGTACACGAAAGAAAGGATCTGAGTACAGTTGCCTCTTTCCGCAGGGCCGCCGAATGCGCCCTAAAACGGGCAAAGGTTGAGCCGGAACGCATAGATGTCCTAGAAGCTCATGATGCATTCACAATACTCGGAGTCCTTACGCTCGAGGAACTGGGATTCGCTCCACGTGGGGAAGGGTGGCGCTTGGTAGTGGAAGGGCAGCTGGCGCCCGGGGGCAAAATCCCGACAAACACTATGGGTGGTTTGAAAGCTAGGGGGCACCCAGTTGGGGCCACGGGGGTTTACCAGGTTTTCGACTTGTTCACGCAATTGACCGAGAGGGCTGGGTCGAATCAGGTTGATAACGCTGAAATAGGCTTCGCCGGAAACTTTGGCGGCGTAGCAGGTACGACCGTTGTGCACTTGTTGAAAAGGGTGAGGTAAATGGTGTGGAGTGAAAGTGTACCCAGGTTCTGGAGAGAGAGGGCTAGGAAGTACAGATTGGTCGGAGGGAGGTGCAGAAAATGCAACAGTATCGTCTACCCGCACAGGAGCGTGTGCCCCCACTGTGGAGCGGAGAACATGGAGCCCATTGAATTACCGAGGCGTGGCAAGGTAGTAACTTTCTCCGTTGTCAGGCATCCCCCGAGGGGTTTTGAGGGGAAGGAGCCCTTCCTCGTAGCTGTAATTGAGCTGGAGAACGGGGCTAGGGTTTTATCCCAATTGGTAGACGTGCATCCGGAGGATGTGAAAGAGGGTATGGAGGTGGTAGCGGTTTTCAGGAGATACAGAGAACAGGCGCCCAACGGGATCATAGAGTACGGAATAAAGTTTAGGCCGCTCAAATAACATAAAGTATTTTTTTTCAGCTTAACCCTTAAAATGCTCAGGCTTAAGGAAGTCAGGCATGTTAAAACTGCGGGGGAATTTACCGGGCACCTACAACAGCGATTCTCCAACTACGGAATGAAATGCCGAAGAAGGAAGCTTGCGTACAACACCGCTGAAGCTGTCAAGAATCCCCGCTCTCTCGATGTCTCGTAGCATACAACGACCGTAGCTGTTAGTAGGCCTAGAACGAATATCTGCAGAACTCGTAAAGTCATCGCTAGCGTTATAAAAGTTTGCTCTGGGATATTGGGGTAAGAGGTACCAGTTAGTAGGTACTGGATAACCATGTAAGCTTGTAGCGGCATCTGCGAGAAGGCAACACCAGCGAGAAAGCTTAGAGAAGGGGGGCGCCTACCCGTTAATAGGTGCGCCGCCAGGTGTGTAACCAAGGCGCATAGAATGAGGCTTATGGTATACTCCAGTACGAGCAGAACCTCTGGTTGAAGGACTATCTGGCCTAAGCTCTTGGGCTGTCGAAGAGGGATAGGCTCGATTTCGATCACCTTTAAGGACAGTTTTGTAGTTAAGGTTATAGCTAGCCCGGAGGTTGTGCAGATAAGCAGCACCGCGACGCTCAAAAGGGAATTCTTGTGAAGCTCTACCATAGGCTGCACAGGTACTATCAAAGATACGAGATACTTGTCAATCAAGTTAATAATACGTTTACGTGAAGTGAAAGCATACTTTATGACTTCCCTCCCCTCTTTCAAGGCCTTGTAAAGCACAACTCCTTTCTCAGTTAACGAATATCTTCTGTTTTCGTCCTGGAAAACGTACCCTTGACTGCGCAGGGCACTTACATTGTAGTAGAAGCTTCCCGCGCTTATCCCGAGTTCCCTCTGGAGGTCGCGGTATCTGAGGGGCCCTTTCTCAGCCAACAACGTTATGATCTTTCGCTTTATTGGGTCTTCCAGCACCGAGTACACCGCTTCCACATCAACTGATTCATCGTCTACCGACATAGTAGTGGGAGATTTGGATCGGTCATAAGTTTAAGCCTTACTGCTAATTAAAAGTTTAAAGGCTCCGGATGTTTTTTGCCAGGAAGCGGTGTGCTCTGCTACAGCGTACTCTACGATGGCACAGTTGCCCGGATGAGCAGGTTAAGAAGCCTACCCAAGGACATACCGCTTGAGCTTATAGTGCCTACGATCAAGTTAACGGAGCTTAACGTATTTGAGATAGTCGACCCTCTGCTCGAGGAAGGTTTGAGCGTGGTAGCTGTTAAACCTCTGGGCGATACCGAGATGCTTCTGAATGAGGAGTTCGAGAGATTACTTATACTGGTGGATGAGCTAGGGGCTGAGTTTGCAGTTCTGCCCGTTGGTGAACGCAACCTAGCTTCAATAGCCGGTTCGATGCAGAACCTCTTCCACCTGGCTGTAGCTTACTCGAAGCGAGTAGCCCTTGAACCCACAAGGCGCACCATTGCGGACGTGGTTAAACTCATGCACAGATACCTGGGCGGTGTCCTAAAGCTATCGATATCCCCATCACCTTCATCGACTACGGAGGAGATTATTGCGCTCGCATTGACTCATATCGGTCAAGTGGTAGCAGTAAAACTCACCAATTTCAGCGCTTACGGGAAGGCGATCAGGCTAACCGACGCTAGTGGGACTATCAATATCTTCACAGTAGTTAAAGAGCTTCTTCAGCAGGGCTACGACAGCTATTTCGTTGTTGACTACGAGGGCCGTAAACTTGAGCTACCATCGCATGCTGTGAGAGAGGATTTTGAAGCAATCAGCCAGTATATTAACTCTATCCGCGAGAAGCTTTCGTAGTCGATCCAAGCAGTAATTCGTCTCTCTTGGATTTCGAGGCTGACAGCATAACCCACCCTATCCAGGCGAGAAAGAAGGTGGCGAAACCTACGATGAGCGTGATGGGCAAGGCAATGACCCACCAGCTCCATGCTTTATCCCCGAACGAGCTGTAAAGCGAGGAAACCCAGACGAGGAAGGAGATCGCGTACAGCGCTCCGAAGCACAGCGAGATAATCATTAATAGTAGCCCGATGGTTCTGTCATTCACAGGCAGGATTAACTTGGAAGGCCAAAAATTTGACGGGGTGGACACTATGCCGAAGTTGTCTAAGATGCTGCGAAAGGGGGCAGCAGCGCTCGGTTTTTACAAGCTCTACGAGAAGATACTGGAAAACGAGGTCAATGCCGCTGGCGAGCTTCCCTCACATATTGCCGTGATTTTAGATGGTAACAGGAGATGGGCCAGAGAGGAGGGGGTGCCCCTTGAGAAAGGTTACGAGGAAGGCGCCCGCAGGGTAGAGGAGTTTCTGAAATGGTGTTACGACCTTGGCATAAAAACCGTTACCCTATACGCGCTTTCTACAGAGAATATCGCTAGGAGGAGGAAGGAGGAGATAGATGTGCTGCTGAACGTACTGCGTAGATACCTGGAGAGGGAACGGCGCGAGAACGAGCTGGTTAAGAGGAGGGTTCGAGTAAAAGCCATCGGCTGGATTGAACTCCTACCGAGCGATATAGCCGCGGCTCTAAAGGAGCTGGAACTCAGGACGGAGGATTTCAACGAGAGGTTTCTCAACATTGCTTTAGCCTACGGGGGTAGGGCTGAGATAGTTGATGCAGCTAAGCGGATAGCAGAAGATATCTTGAAGGGCGTCATCAAGCTTGAAGATATCGATGAGCGGTTATTCGAGAAATACCTGCAAACCGCGCACCTACCAAATCCCTATCCCGACTTGATGATAAGGACCAGCGGCGAGCTAAGGGTGAGTAATTTCCTGCTGTGGCAAATCGCCTACTCGGAGCTGGTTTTCCTAGATGTGTATTGGCCGGAGTTCAGGAGGATCGACCTACTCAGAGCTATAAGAGTTTACCAAGCTAGGTCGAGGCGTTTTGGAGCGTAGGTCGGCATGCACAACTTCACATCAGACAGTGCCCTGTAGGCGCTCGTTACGAATCTGCAGCTCGGCTGAGGTTGGCATAGGTACTTGAGTAATGGTAAAATTCAATACCTTTATATAGCGAAATTGAGCACTTCTGCCCGAGAGTTGAGGTCAGAACCGGTGATCGGATGTCGTATGACTTACTAGCGTTTGACGGGTTTGGCGATTTACTGAGACACCTAGAGTCGGAAATAAATAGGCTGAAGAGTAAAGTCGAAGAGCTTGAGGCTAGGTACGAGCAGCTTAGGCTAAGAGCGGAGAAGGTTAAGAGGCTTGAAGAGTTGCTGAGTAAACTAGTAGGTGAAGAGATAAAGACGATTAATGAGGTTGATTTCAAAGGTATACGGGTTGTTGTAAGCGCGAGAGCCCTAGACGAGCTTACGGCAGTTGAGGAGGCGCTCTCAGCGCTGAGGGATCAGCTTTCGGCGATGGCTCGTGTAAGAGAGGTTATAGCTCAGCTGGCGAAGGAAACCGACATGGTTAAGGGCGGGCTGAAACTGCTTGTTCAGACTCTCAACGGCATACCTATCAAGCTTTTATTCAAGGAGGGCGAAACGTGAAACGTGCTGGCTTTCTTCCTCTTGTAAGCTGCATACTCTTCCTGGCATCTCTAAGCTTAGCTGAGCCCACGAACATCCAGGCTACCCGTCTGCTAACCGAGTCTAAGGTTGCTCATGCTGTTATCGTGGGGACCCGTCTACTGGTGGTGTACGGCAACGGCTCACTAATCGCTTACGAACTGCCTGGGCTGGCGAATGCCAAGAAGCTATTGACCCTCAGGGGAGTTGAGATAGCCGGTTTAGGCCCACTTAACGAGAACGTGGCTGTATTAGTTTTTATGAACGGTACCGCGGTCGCGTTGAGCATCGAGGATGGCACACGGCTTTGGAGTGCACAGCTGGTAGAGAACTACCCCATTAAAAGCGCGACAGTTAATGGAAGATGGGTAGCCGCTATCGTCAAGTACAGTTTAGGTAGCTACGAGGCGGATAGAATCCTGATATTCGATTGCCTGCGGCGGGCCGTGGTGTATAGAATAGATAAAAACGGGGACTCCAGGCTAATTTACGCTTTCAATATAAAGATCGCGGGCAGTCTGCTGCTTATCACGGGGATCGATACCACCTGTTCTCTGTGTAAAATGACGGATACGTATGTTCTTGTCTACAACCTTTCACAGCTCCGTAGAATTTTTGCCGTGAGACCTGGAGCTTGTTTAAGCGATTTATCCGGTAATACCCTTGTTATCGCCAAAATCGGTGAGGGTACAGGCTACTACTACGACTTGGAGAAGGGCCTCGAAGCGGAGTTTAAAGTTGACGGGGCAGTCGTTGATATCAGGGTTTACGGCGGGCGCGGCTATGTTTTATCACAAAATGGTAGCGGCGTTTTCTTAAGTAGAATTGAGGGTGGCAAGGTATATACTGTAGGGAGATACGAGGAAGGTTCCAGGGTCCTCCTCTTAGATGGAGTACCAGCTGTTATCGGCAAGTCTTCTATTTACTTAGGTACATCGAAAATGCCGGTTAGAACCCTCTTACCGCTCCGGAGTTCTACGCTGTTAGAGTACGAGAATGGCGTTGTTTTAATCTACGGAGAAGACCTCATTTACTCTATTTACAGCGTAAAGGAGCCCTCGCTAATCGTAGTGACAGAGCCCACAACTCTGGTCGAAGTACCTGAGCTACGCGTGGAAGGCTTCGCAAATAGCAGCGGCCTAGCCGCCTTAAACCTCCCCCCCGGTCTGTATAACATATTTTTTACTAAAGAGGGGTACGAACGGAGCTATACGTTAGTCGAAATAGACCCCAGCAAAACGGTAAAGGTTATCAGCGTTAAGTTAGCTCCAGCGAAACGCAATCACTGTACCGTGCTCCTTAAGGTGATAGATGATGAGACGAAGCAACCAATACCGTATACTCTAAACGTGACCTTAATTGGCGGATTCGCATCTCCCGTTACTGAGCAGTTTCAAGCCGAAGAGGGTTCGCTCGAGTTGAACTTAATCTGCCAAGAGGAGTACACGCTTCTTGTCAGCGCCAGAGGGTATGCTGAGTGGAAAGGTAAAATCCATGCCGAGGTTAACGGGAGCCCCGTAACCCTGAGCCTGAAAAGGAGGGATCAAACCTCACCGCTAGCTACGCAACCACTTGATCAAAACACGTTGTTAAACATGGCTAAAGTGGTTGAAAACCTCGTAGCTGTTCCGGGTAAAGTCAACAACACTCGGGCTGGCGTAGGCGAAGTCTTGGACATCGATGGCCAAGCTATAGACCTCAGTAACGGTGTTAAAGTGCTTGTATTCTTCTATACAAAATGCCCTGGCTGTAAGGTGTTGCTCACAGGTTTGAAAAGCATGGACGCCGGTAATGTGAGCATAGTGCTGATCTCCCCCTCAATATATGATAGTGTCTCTACACTGAAGGAGTTCCGAAGTGAGTGGGTTTCCACTTGGCATTATGTGCTGGACGAGAACACCGCGTTGACGAAGGCGTTCAATGTGAGCCATTTTCCTACAGTGGTCTTGTTAGAGAACGGGGTGATAAGGTTTATAGGGGTTGGGGCTCGCGGGGAGGCTGAGTGGATGGCCGGAGAGATAGCTAATTTGCTGGAAGATTCGATCAATACTGTTAGGGATCCGGCCACCTTGTCTGCGCTGATTGGTGCGCTGATGCTGGTCGCAGTGGAGATAGAGCGGCGTAGGGAATTTAAAGAGGGGATTAACAAGTAGACGGGGTCGGTATGGGTGGCAAGAAAAGGCCGACCGTTTCGCAGCTGGAGAAAAAAGTAAGGAAGGAGCTTGAGGGTAAATCACCGGATAAAGGCGAGAAGGGGGGCTTTAAGCCAAAGCTTACGAGCGAGGGAGCTTTAACGCAGGCGTCCATGAAAGAGATACTTAGGGAGATCTCGAAGTGGCCCTACATAACGCCGTTTCTGCTTTCCAGCAGGTTTGGATTAAAGATCAGCGCAGCTAAACAGGTACTTAGCAGCCTTGAGGAACAGGGTGCCATCAAGTTGGTAGATTTTAACCGTAGAGTGAGAATATACGTACCCTCTTAGCCTCATGCACGTGGATTTGGAGGTTTGACTAATGGATGCCTGCATCCTAGCTGAATAATTCCCCTAAACTTTTACCTGAGCGGGCGGGAGGCGGTAGGCTGCTGAGCAGCTTTGCTACGGCTTCCTTATTAGCGTTTATTACTCCCAACTCCGATCTGACAATAACTTCCTCGTCTACCAATTTTCGGATAATGGCGGCCGGATCTTTTACTCCTAGCTCGCTTAAATCGGATAGTAGTCGAAGCTCTCCCACGCTCCAATATCGGTGCAAGTACCGAAGAGTTATTGCAAGATCCTCGCCTCCGTGAGTAGGCTCCCGCTCTTCGAACAGGGCCTCCTGCTCTGGAGTTTGGCCCAGAGCTTTCTCCGGAGGGGATTTAACGCGGTTTTCGACTGGTTCACCGCTTTCCTTTACTCTTTCTTCCTCAAATAGGAACTTCAGTAGTGCTCCCCGCTCCTCCTTTTTTACCTGCCGAGGTTTTCGTTTTTCTTTCCGTTCATCGGGCTGCAATTTCACGGTCTTGAACTTAATGCTCAGAGGTATTGATATACCTAAGTGTTCGTCAACGACTTCTACTTCGCTCGATACACTGATAGATCCCCTATGCTTTAGGTCATCTATTAAAAGGGCTAGCGTCACTACACCGATACCTTTCACCTCGCTCCACTTTAGCAATTCATCTAACCTAAGTGCCGTTTGTCTGCGCACTTCGTTTTCCAGCTCTTTCAACAGTTTTTCGTACTCCTCTGCAGTAAAGTTCTCGGGCAAGTTACCCGCCCGTCTGCTGGCTCGGTGGAATGAACATAATTAATCCCCTTTGAGCTAGCATCTGTAGGTACGCCAGGAGGGACGTTTGAGCCTCTCTCCTATGGAATTTAAACTGCTGGGCCAGCGATTCGACTAATTCTTCCACCGTTTTCTCCCCGTCAAGCTGCTCCCATACGTAGGCTCCTATTCTATCGAGTGCATACTTTTTCTCTGCCGGGCCTTTGACGAAACCGCTAAGCAAGCCCGGTTTAGATTCCGGCAACTTAACTGTCACTACCACTTCTTCCTCGCTCTTTTTCTCCCAGCTTACCGATGGATTCCTTATGGGTTTGCACTTGAGTAGGAATTCAAGCGGTACCGTTGCTTGCTCCTCTTTTCCTCTGCCTCTTTTAGGTGGTTGAGCCATCGGTAAGACTTACGCGGTGCTCGATAAATTTTTGGCGGGGCATACTGATTAGGGCACCGGAATCATGCACGGAGAAGTACAGCTACACCCGGAACTCGCAAAGGTTGCCGAAAGGTTCGGTTATCTCAGCTTTAACGATGTTCAGGTTAGAGCGTTCAAATCTATAGCTAGGGGAGCCAACACGTTGATCGTAGCACCAACTGGTTACGGGAAAACCGAAGCAGCCGTTTTTCCGATACTCAGCTCTATACTGACGGAAGGCGTTAAGGGGTGGGGTGTGAGAGCGCTCTACATTACTCCGCTAAGGGCTCTTAATAGGGATATATTCCACAGGATCAGCAAGATTGCCGCGGAGGTAGGGGTATCGCTCGAAGTAAGGCACGGCGATACCCCTCAAAGTGTCCGGAAAAGGATAGTTGAGAATCCCCCTCATGTTCTCATAACCACTCCCGAGACTCTGCAGTTCCTACTCGTAGCGCCTAGGTTTCGCGAAGCACTGGGCTCAGTCAAGTGGGTTGTCGTCGATGAACTACATGAGTTAATGCAGAGTAAACGAGGTTTGCAGCTAACTTTGGCTTTAGAAAGGCTGGAGTCTATAGTTAGAAGGAGAATTCAGCGGGTAGGTCTTTCAGCGACTGTCAACAGTACTGTAGTCGCCGGACTATTCCTTAACGGTTACCGCAGCTTTGATGTGGTTGAAGCCAGAGAGGGGCGCAAATACGTAGTGGAGGTAGTATACGTTGACTCCCCTTACGACTCGGAGGAGAAGACGAAGTTTTTGGCCGAGATCCTCGGAAAGCACAGGAATGTCTTAATATTCGTTAACACGCGGGATACAGCCGAGGCGCTTGGGATCAGGCTTCGCAGTTTTCTCGGTGACTCCATCGCAGTGCACCACGGCTCCCTATCCAAAGAGGAGCGAGTAGCAGTTGAGCTTGGTTTAAAAAGCGGAAAGTTGAAGTGCGTTATAGCGACATCCAGCTTAGAGCTAGGTATAGATGTCGGCTCCATCGACTACGTCGTCCAGTATATTTCTCCAAGGCAGGTAAATAGGCTGGTCCAGAGAGTTGGTAGGAGTTTCCATTTCCGAGGAGGTGTAGCTAAAGGATGCATCGTAGCTTCTGACTTGGACGACCTAGCCGAGTCAATAGTCATCTCTAGGAGGGTAGCCCACGGAGACCTCGAAGATTCAGAATTTGAGGAAAACGCATACGATGTTCTGGCCCACCAAATCGTTGGAATAGTTTTGGTGAACGAAGGTGTAAGTTTGGAGGAGATTTACGACATAGTAAGCAAGGCTTATCCCTACAGGAACATAACAATGGGGGAACTCGAAAAGCTCATCCTCTTCCTGGAGGGGATAAAGGTGCTCAGATTTCGCGGCGGTAGGTTGTTCAAGGGAGCCCGGAGCGTCTCGTATTACTATGAAGCGGCGTCAACGATACCTGACGTGGAGTCTTTCGACGTGGTTGACGTAACTGAGGGCAAACGCGTCGGTTCACTTGACGGCGACTTTGTATCATCATCGATTGCGGAAGGCTCGAGGTTCATCTTAGGGGGTAGAGTGTGGGAAGTTATCAAGCTATCATTAGACGAGAGCAAAGTGTACGTCGCCCCCGCGAGTGAAGCGGAGGCCGCCATTCCGGCGTGGGTTGGCGAAGACTTGCCGGTTCCTTACAAAGTAGCTAGAGAGGTTGGTGCACTTAGGCGGAGAGTTCTGCTAGAACCTCTTCGAAAACTTGCTTCAGAGTACGGTGTAAGCGAAGAATTACTCGGTGCATTAAAGCGCTATGTCGAGCGACAGGTGGAAGTCACAGGGATTATTCCAAGCGATAAAGATATCGTAGTCGAGGTCGGCGACAAGTTCCTAGTGGTACATGCGTGCATTGGGACTAAAGCTAACGCCTTGCTCGGACTTCTGCTTTCCTTTGCTCTAGCTAAGCTCTACGGGGTTCCCTCTAAGTATTACTTCGATGCATACCGTGTGGCTCTGACAACGCCTAAAGGGTTCCGCGAAGAATGGCTCACGGAGCTCTTAACTGAGAGGATTGACTATCTGCTTGGGAACGTATATGCCGCTATTAAGGGATCTAGCGCTTACTTGTGGAAACTACTACATGTGTGTCAGAGGATGGGCGTAGTGAAGAAGGGCAGCGCCCCCAAGATTCCAGCCAAGAAGCTGGCCGAGGTTTTCGAAGGAAGCATACTTGAGGAAGAAGTAATAAAGGAGTTGCTGGCAACGCGTTTTGATCTTAAGACTCTCGAGCGGTTGGTCGATGAACTTAAGGTTGGCGCAGTAGGCTTCCATGTCATTCGAGTGAGTGCTCCATCCCCTATGACCGAAAGCATGTTCGAAAAACCGTACAGGGCTGGCCTGATAGTCAAGGGCTCTGAACCCCTTTTAGCACTAAATGTGATCAGGAAAAGGCTAGAGCAATCCAGGCTTCTACTGGTATGTCTTCACTGCCTCAAATGGAGCAGCGTGACGACTGTGGGCGGGGTGGGCGAGGACATTAAGTGCCCCTTGTGCGGGTCCAAAGTTATTGCTGCTCTGAACCCGTGGGATGAAGAGTCCATCAAAGTGCTGAGGAAGTGGAAGAGGGGTGAGGAGCTGACGGAGAGCGAAGCAAAAATCGTCAAATCCGCGCAAAAGAGCGCCCTCCTTGTCTTGAGCTACGGCAAGAAGGCCCTCTTCTGCCTCGCTGGTAGGGGGGTGGGACCCACCGTAGCCGCCAGGATACTTAGCCTCGGCAAAGACTACGACGAGCTAGCCAGGGAAGTGGCGAGAGCGGAAGCCGACTACGTGCGGACTAGGGAGTTCTGGGATTAACGCTTCGAAGCGCAGCGTTTTTCAGGTGGTTCGGTAAACCCGCCATGTATGAAAACATGGGTTAACGCTTTAATCTCGCTGGCATTGCTAGTGGTATTCTCCTATGTTTCCTCAAATCACCCAGAGTTCTCATCCTGGTTTTTCATAGCTTACATTGTTGCCGTGATGGTCATTACCACAGCCATAGCTGGTCGAAGCGCTACAGCCCTCTTACGTGACATGGAGTTTGTCAAAAGCGGTAAGCCCCTGTTAACCGTTAGTAGAGAGGAGGTATCGCGGCTTAGAGCTAGGGATCGCGAGCTGGAGAGGGAGATAGGAGAGCAGTCTAAACTGCTCATGGTTCAACCGCTAACGCTATTCGCGCTGTTCTTCGTTTTCATAGTACCCGGGTTAAGGGATACGTTAGTTATGAGCCTAAGCGGTGTTTTCTCCAACCTCCTTCAAAATCAGAAGATGCAGCTTTTCGCAGCCTTCATGGCATTGTATGGTATTTTCATGGCTGTCTCTTACTTAGCTAACTACGCGGTTAACAAGGGGTTAAAGAAGATGGGTGGAAGGCTTGAAGTGCCGTCTCACTACATGCTAACCGATAAAGGGCTGATTTTGGAGGGTAGTCGTCCCTTAAAAGCGCCATTGAAGGTGGAGGAGATAAAGGTTGACACACGGAGACGTTACGTAGAGATGAGGTTGAGGTCTATACCAGCAGGTGGGTACGCCGGGAGAATAAGGCTGTATGTTGATAACCCACGCGAGCTGGAAAGCCGTCTGCGTACCTTATCCGAAGAGGGCAGCTAGTCCCTCTATGGCTTCCTCTTCCTCCTTCTTCTCCTCCCTCTCTTCCTCTTTGGCCGCGGGAGCCTGTGTTGTCTCGGGCGCGGAAGCAGGGACTGCGGCCGGAACGGTTGGGGTCACAAAGCTGGCGCTTTTTATAGCTTCATCGATATTCACTCCGCTTAGAGCTGCTACAACAGCTTTCACTCTCACTTCATCAGCTGCTATTCCAGCAGCTTCGAGTATTTTGCGCAGCGCATCCTCCGTTATCGGTTTCTTAGCGTAGTGTAGCAGTAAGCTTGCATAAACGTACTCCATACCTATTCGCCACCGCAGGTAAGTTTGCCCTATTAAACTTTATGTCGTGGCTGGGTTTTAGGGCATAAAAGATATAGTTGCGGCATCAACCCCTGCTTTGAGTATGGAGGAATGCTGCAAAAGCACTAAGGAAATTCTCGCGATGGATGAGGGGTCCAACGTATCCGTTAGGGGGTGGGTGTATCGCTTTAGAGATTTCCGGGACAAAGTCTTCATGCTGGTTAGGGATTCAACCGGCGTTATTCAAGTCGTTTTCAGGGACGACGTAGCTGGCGAAGCCCGGAAAGCTGATATAGAGGCTTCGGTCGTGGTGAGTGGATCTTTGAGGAGAGATCCACGGGCTCCCGGCGGTAAAGAGTTGGAAGCCAAATCCTTTAGACTTGTAGGGGAAGCGAAGAACTTCCCGATAACCAAGGATTACTCGAGGGAGTACCTGCTAGATGTCAGGCATCTTTGGATTAGGAGTAGGAGAATGACAGCCGTACTGAAAATTAGGCACACGGTATTCGGAGCACTTCATGAATACTTTAGGAAGCATGGCTACTATGAAGTGCAGTGTCCGATGTTTGTAAAAGCGGCTGTGGAAGGCGGGGCAACGCTTTTCCCGGTTAAGTACGTTGATGAGAGCACGGTTTACCTCACCCAGTCGTCCCAATTTTACTTGGAAGCGCTAATTTACAGTTTGGAGAAAGTTTACACAATAGCCCCCTCGTTTAGAGCTGAGAAGTCGAGGACGAGAAGGCACTTAACTGAGTTCTGGCACTGCGAGGCCGAGGTTGCATGGGCGGGCCTTGAGGAAATAATCAGAGTTGAGGAGGAGCTTGTAGGGTACGTAGTGCAAAAAGTTCTTGAAAATAACCAGGAGGAATTGAAGCTTTTAGGGAGAAGAATTGAACCGTTGGAGAGGTGCAAACCGCCATTCTACAGAATAAGCTACGATGAAGCTATAGAAATCCTCGAAAGAAAAGGTGTAAACATAAAGTGGGGGGATGACTTTGGAGCCGACGAAGAGAGCAAGCTGGTGGAGGAGTTCGATAAACCGGTGTTTGTATGCCGTTACCCTGAGAAAGTTAAAGCTTTTTATCACAAGAACGACCCCTTAAGATCCGAAGTTACGTTGTCTGCCGATCTTCTGGCGCCAGAAGGCTACGGAGAAATAATCGGCGGGGGCGAAAGGATCGATAAGCTAGAAGAGTTGGTGGACAAAATAAAACGGTTTGGTTTAAACCCAGAGGATTACGAATGGTACTTGGATTTGAGAAGGTATGGGTCGGTGCGCCACGCAGGCTTCGGCCTCGGTGTAGATCGCACAGTCATGTGGATAGCTGGCCTAGACCACATTGTTGATGCTATACCTTTCCCCCGCACAATAAGGCGTGCTTACCCCTGAAGCTACGTTGCAATTTAGAGGGCTTGATTAAAGGGCATCTTTTACCGAGTGAAGTTACAGTAGAGCCCCGGCCGGGGTTTGAACCCGGGTCCTCCGGCTGGCTCGGCTGCGCCCCCGTGCTTACGAGGCCGGCGCTCTAACCAGGCTGAGCTACCGGGGCTTAGTGGAGGTTAACTCGAGGGGATATATGGTTTACGACTGCAGAGCCCGCGATGAAAAGCAGGCAGAGCCTCCTCATGTTTAGCAGAAGTTCAAGTTCTGTGTGGAGTGCTCCGATCGCTGAAGCAGTAGCCAAAACCAGATCTGTGAGTGGGTACATTAGGCGCTCCCACCCTCCATCGCCGAGCTTAGAGAGATGGTATGTGGAAAGCGGGGCAATGATGAGCGTGAAAGTGGCGGTTGCGTGCAAAGCTAGTCCACAGGCCAGTAGAGCGAGCGTTAAACCTAAAATTGCGAGAAAGGAATAAACCAGCGCGGATACAACTTTTGAGTAGGCGCAGTTACCTGTGCGCTTCCTAAACAGGGGGAGTCCTCGGCCGTATTGGTAGTATCGCCTGATTACGGCTGGGAGGGAGGTTCTGTTGTAGTGGAGAACCTTTGTAGGGCTGCAGAGAATCTTGTAGCCATTCTTAACTAAACGGACAGCAAAGTCTAGATCCTCGAAGCCGTACCTTTCATAGCTGGGTGGAATAACCTTGCAGTCTAGAAGAACTTCTCTTTTTACGAGCATATTCGCTGTAACTACTAGGTTTAACCCTATGTCGCCTTCGAGTAGCTTATGCTTATGCTTGGGGTTTGGCGTAATGACGGATCTCTCCTGTATCCTGGCTACGAAGTTGTCCGTATTGGCCCCCTCGACCGAACCGGCTACTACTTCGACACCCCACTGTATTAGTTCCGTAACCATTTTTTCGAGCCACTCGGGAGGAGCTATGCAGTCACTATCGACGAATGCTATCAATGGGCTTGAGGCTACAAGTCCTCCGAAAACCCTTGCCCTGATGGGGCCCGGATCCTTTGAAAGCTCGATTATACGGATTTCAGTTTCTGATTCAAAAATTGTTTCCCCTAGTTGATCCAGCCTTGCAGGTCCAGGCAAAACAACTATAATTTCGCTTGGCTTCAATTTCTGTTCATTCAGGCTTAAAAGCAACTGCCGTAAGGATTCGTGCACGCGGGAGGCGGGCACTACAACGCTTACTTTCACACTAGTGCCGATCATAGGGAGGGTTAAAATCGGCTTCGCTGGGTGAGGAAGATTTTTTAGAATAGTCCCTCGGAGTAGTGCGTAGTCGCGGCATGCCGGCGAGGTTTACCGATGAGGAACGAAATTAACGTGCTATGCGTATCGGATATCCACGGGAGAGTAGAAGCTGTGAAGGCTCTTACAGCTAGCATTGGACAGGATACCTTGAAATCCTTGGATGCCATAATTGTAGCGGGGGACATCGGAAATCCCCAGAAAGAGGAGGCATTCACTCAGGTGATCGGGGAGTTATCAAAGCTGGGTAAACCTGTCCTTTATGTTAGAGGGAACTGGGATGCTAACGCCCCCTCCGGGATCGTTAACGAAGAGCCACTGACAGCGGATCTGGAAGCACTGGGGCCGCTTGAAATCAATGGTATGGCACTCATAGGGCATGGGGCTTCGCTAAAACCCATCAGAGGGGTTCCGCCTAAGCCCATAATTCTGGTTACACATTATCCGCCTTTCAGCATTCTCGACAGGGGAGGGAAACTAGAGGCTTCCCTCATAAGTCACCACGCGGGGTTACCCGAGGTTAACTACCTGTTATCGTACTATAAACCGGCTGTGCACATATTCGGCCACAGTCACGCCCTTGGCGGAATTCATGTAAAGTACAACGGTATAACCTACATCAATGTAGCCCGACTAGACAGAGTGGATAGGGATGGAAAAGTCATCGGAAACTATGCTATCGTTAGCGCAAGTAAGGAGGGAGGGGTATCAGTGGAGTGGAGATTCATAAATGGGGTTTGGAAAAAGTGCAGCAGGTGCGGAAGAAAAGTTCACTTGCCCGGCGACTGGACGATGTGCAGAAGATGCGCAAACCGCTTCGACCTAGGTTTCCAAAGGATCAACAGGGATTCGGAGAAGACGCGCGTAGTAGTTTCCGATACGGGTAAGGTGGTACTTACCGAGACTTTCTATATCCCGGTATCTACGCTCAGGAACGAAGAGTCTTACGAGGATTTCATCGAGTACATATTGCTGCGAAGGTTGAAAGAGGTAATGGAGCAGGGGGGAGGAAAAGTTATTGTGCTTCCGAAGGATAGAGTTACAGAATACTATTCTGAGGGAAGCGGTGGTTTAGTTGCCTTCAGCGAGTACTTATTCGCATGTAAGAGCGAAAAGGTCGGCGAAAGAGTCTGCTCTCTCATGAAGATGTACGCTTTGGATAAGAAAGCTCAAGTGATGTGGGTTATTAAGAAGGAGGGCGGTAGAGCGTATATCGAAAAAGAAATCGTATTACTCAACGAGAAGTTGCTGAACAGTGAAAGCTTGCTGGAAGAGTTAATTACCCATGGTTTCCAACCACTAGTTTACCGCATAGAAGTTTTCAATACTTCGAGCGGTGCCCAAGAGAATAGAGCTAATTCGGCGAAGCCAGCTTAAGCATCTATGACTCCTTCCTCAGCTATCGCGAAGACGGCCTCTTTTTCAGCGTGCTTAGGCGAATCGATAATCCTAGCTATTCTCTTCCCCTCCCTCCCTTTCCTTAACCATACCCTGTACGTGCAGCCGTGGGCTACGATGTTCCCCCCAGCCGGCTTAAGAGGGTTACCGAAAAACACATCGGGCGCAGCCATCACCTGATTCGTTACTACCACCGCGAGATCGTACACTGCTGCCAGCCTTGCTAGCTGCATTATATGCTTGTTTAGTTTCTGTTGCCTAGCGGCAAGGTTCTCTCTCCCAGGATACTCAGCCCTAAAGTGCGTGATCAGGCTATCCACAAGTACTATCCTGATCTTCTCTTCCTCTACTATTTTCTTAGCCTCGTCGATTATGAGCATTTGGTGGTCACTGTTATAGGCCCTGGCATAAATGATGTTCTCGAGCGCTTTCTCGGGGTCGATGCCCCGGTACCTGGCGATGCTGATTACGCGCTCGGGCCTGAACGTCCCCTCAGCGTCGATGTAGAGGGCCTTACCCGACAAACCACCCCGCTCACGCGGAAGCTGAACCATGACAGCGAGCTGGTGGCAAAGCTGAGTCTTACC
>CALHPJ010000024.1 GCA_938036345.1 uncultured Thermofilaceae archaeon
ATACTAAAGCCGCGCCTTACTCGTGTGGAGCGTGGAAGTGCTAGCTAAACCCGCGCTGGACGAGGCCTGTGCTGCTCTGAAGGCAGCTGTAGCTGAGGGCCGCACGTGCGTTATAGCGGCGCGCTGCAGCGTGAAGTACAGGGGGCGCGCCTCCTCCACCCTGGGCTCCGGGGAGCGGATAGTGCTCTTAAAGCAGGATGGGAGCGTCCTCGTGCACCGGCCCACCGGGCACGAGCCGGCGAATTGGCAGCCAGCCGGGTCGGTGGTCTCGAGCGAGGTGGCGGGGGGCAGGCTCCTTTTGAGGTGCGTCCGCCTCAAGCCTTGGGAGGAGCTCCTAATCGAGTTGGAGGAGGTGTTCTTCGTAGCCTACGGCAAGCTGCGTGACGAGGGGGAGCTGCGGATGTACGGCTCCGAGCGGGAGGTTCGCGACTACCTGGTTGAGAACCCCCACCTCATCGAGGATGGGCTGCAGCCGGTTAAAGTTGAGCGGAAGGCCGGCAGCGGCTTCGTCGACGCGCTGTTCGTGGATTCCCAGGGGCGCTTAGTGGTGGTGGAGGTGAAGCGCGGGGTAGCCGGCGTCGAGGCCGCGGTCCAGCTGAAGAGGTACGTTGAGACGCTGGGGAGGGAGCTGGGCAGGGAGGTTAGGGGGATCCTCGCGGCCGAGAGGCTTGCGAAGGGGGTTCAGGCGGTCCTCGCAAGGGAGGGGCTGGAGTTCAAGCGGATAGACCCCGCTCTCCTCCGCCAGTTGGCGGCTACGCGGGGCGGAACCGGTAGGCTTAATTCCACCCCCTCTCCGTAGCTCCGAGAGATGGTTTGAATGGGTAAATTAAGGGAAAAGGCTAGCTCTGTACGGGGCGACATCCCCGTCGACGATCAATCCTTCGAAGCCCTCCTCGACCTCCTGGAGGTGCAGGACAGGCTGAAGAGCGAGTACGCCGGCACGCTCGACAAGCTGGATCTCCAGGCCGCTAAGGAGGCGGTGGAGTCCGGTAGGCCGGCTTCCACAGCAGTTGGGCTGTGGCTAAGCGAGGGGGAAATGGGCTCCGCGGTAAAGGCTATCGCGGAGCTCCTCCTCAAAAGGGTCCCGGGCGAGGCCGCAAGCGTGCAGGCGATTGTCGACGCGTGGGGCAGCGGACGGCTCAAGTTAGCCGAGGTTGCCAAGCACATGCTAGCTGGTGAGGTAAGCGAAGCCGACAACTTGGCGGACGAGGCTGGGGTAGACGCGGCGGCGATGAAGACGCTAGTCGCATGGTCCCTGCAGCCGGCTTACACCGCCCTTTCCGAGCGCCTCATCGGCGAAGTCGACCTTTCGGGCTGGCGCGCCGGGCGGTGCCCCGTGTGCGGGAGCTTCGCCAGGCTCGGTTTCGTGGATAGGGGAGGGGGCTCCCACCTGAAGTGCCAGTTCTGCGGCACCGAGTGGAGCTACCCGCAGGGTAAGTGCCCGTTCTGCGGGAACGACGACCCGCAGCTCGTCACGGTGATCGACGCCGGTAAGGGTAAGCCCTTCAAGCTGAGCGTGTGCCACGTTTGCGCCAGCTACTGGAAGATCGTCGACGAGAGGATGGTGGAGGGCGAGGTGCCCAGAGCCCTCTACGACGTCTGGACGCTAATGCTAGATATCGCGGCTGACCGCCTGCTTGGCTAGCGGGCCCCGTACGCGCTTCCAGCTGTTTTTTCCCTCAACTGCCCTTAACTAGTTAGCTATTTTTAAGGGGTTTAGGTGGGATTGGGCGGGGAGCGTGTCCGCTAAGGAGTGGATGAGCCGCAGGGAGCGCGTCGTCGCCGCGCTGCGCCATGAGGAGCCCGACAGAGTGCCGATTGACCTGGGCGCGATGGCCTCAACCGGCATCCACGCGGTAGCCTACGCGGAGCTGAAAAGGTACCTCGGCTTGAAGGGCGGCGTAATCCGCGTGTACGATACGGGGCAGCAGCTCGCCGAGCCGGAGAAGGAGGTGCTCGAGCTCTTCCACGTCGACGTGCTGGACGTCGCGAGGAGCCTGGACCCGTGCGGCCCAGACGGCCGGAGGTGGAAGCCGTGGGTCCTGCCCGACGGTACCCCGTGCGAAGTCCCCGAGTGGTTTAACCCGGAGCCGGACGGGAAGGGCGGCTGGGTTGTCAGGGACGCCAGCGGCAGGGTCGTGTCGAGGATGCCGAGCGGGGGTTGCTACTTCGGCGGCATCGATAGCTGGCAGGGCGAGCGCCCCCTCGCCAAGGTGAAGGGCCCCGAGGAAGTTGACAGCTACAACTGGGACGCGCACAAGGTCGGCGACGCCTACGTAGAGTGGGTGAGGAGGAAGGCCGAGCACCTCTACAGGAACACCGACTACGCCCTCATGTTCTCCACGTACTCCGGTTTCCACGAGTGGGGTCAGGGGCTGCGCGGCTGGAGCACGTGGCTCGTGGACCTGACATTCAGGAAGGGCCTAGCCTCGAAGATGCTCGAGCGGATGCTCGAGGTGAACCTCTACAACGTGAAAAGGTACGTGGAAGCCCTGAAGGACTTCGTCCAGGTAATCGAGTTCGGCGACGACCTCGGGACCCAGGTAGGCCCGCAGATTCCGCCGAAGGTCTACAGGGAGATGCTGAAGCCGTACCACGAGGAGCTGTTCCAGTACGTGAAGAGGCACTCGAGGATGTTCGTCTTCCTCCACTCGTGCGGGTCAGTGTACGAGCTGATACCGGACCTCATTGACGCCGGCGTCGACGCGCTGAACCCAGTCCAAATCTCCGCCAGGAACATGGAGCCGGTGCGCTTGAAGAGGGAGTTCGGCGAGCAGCTCGCTTTCTGGGGAGGCGGTGCCGATACGCAGCGTGTGCTCCCGTTCGCCTCGGTCGGCGAGGTGGTTGCGCACGTGAAGGCTAACCTCGAGGCATTTAAGAGGGGCGGGGGGTACGTCTTCTGCCAAGTGCACAACATCCAGCCCCGCACACCGCCCCAGAACATAGTTGCGATGCTCGAGACCGCGTACAGTAGCGGCTTCTACGCATAGGGTGTCCGCTTTTGCGGGCGGGGCGTCCGCGAGGATAAGTCCATCCGCGTCCAGAAGCATAGTTAGCTGGATGGAAAGTATGCAGGCGAAACTGGTTACTGCGTGCGCAGCGCCGCTGTTTTCCGGCGCTATAGTCGGCTTCCTCCTTTCGGCCGGCTTTCAGCCGCCCTTCTACGGAACTTTAACCGGCGCCGCGAAAGAGGGGGCCTTCGGCTCTGCTTTAAGTTCAGGCCCAGAGTCCGCTTACAGCAAGGCGGAGTCCGCGGCAAGCTTCGAAAGCGTGAGGGGCGGTGGCGGCACAGCGTACAGCCTGCCGGAAGGCGGGAAAGTGGTGATGGAGGGCTACGTGAGGCTGCGCGTAAACAGCGCCGGGGATGTACCCCGCGTTGCGGAGGGGCGTCGAGGCTTGCGGACGCGTTCGGGGACTACGTTGGCGAGATGCATGTAGGGGAGGACTACGCCACAGTGCTCCTCAGAGTGCCCCAGGAGAAGTTCAACAAGACGCTGGAGGAGCTGAAGAAGCTGGCGAGCGTGGTAGAGGTTTCTACAACCGCGAGGGATGTGACTGAGCAGTACATCGACTTGGGAGCAAGGCTGAAAGCGCTGAGGGCCCAGGAGGAGAGGCTGCTCCAGCTCCTTCAACAGGCGAAAACGGTAGAGGGGTTGCTGAAAGTTGGGGACTACCTTACGAGGGTGAGATCCAGCATCAAGCGGTATGAAGCCCAGCTTAAAAAACCTGGAGAGAGGCGTCCAGTTTTCGAGCGTGAGGGTTTACATCGAGGCCCCGCCGAGGGAGGTTAAACCAATCGTAGCTTTCCCGAGCTTCGACCCCACGCCGGCCCTCGCCTCCGCCCTGGGCCTGCTATACTCTGCGATCTACGGGGCGATCGTGCTCCTCATCGGGCTTTCACCGTTGACGCTAGCCGGTGCCTCCGGCCACTTAGCGTATACCAAGCTTAAAAGACGCGTAAAAGCGGAGCAAGCTTAACCCCAAATTCTTCCGTTTGAACTAGAAACTTTATTTGCCCTACACTTTTAGCTTCTCGCGGCTCGTCAACCCCAAGTAACCTCGATACTCAGGGAGGCTAGGCCTCCTAAGCTGCGTGCAATACATGCCCTGTTTAACAAAGAGGTTAGAGAGAGGATTTCCGCAATGCGGGAGATCCGGAAGTACGTCGCGTGGAAAACCAGGCAGGTCCTGGAGGAGTCCGGCGCGGATAGGGAGCTGGCCTCCCTACCCTTTTCCGAGTTCCCTAAGGTGGATCTGGCGAAACTAGTAGGTGACGTGATGGAGGACGAGGGCTACGCCGAATGGGTTCGAGGCAGGCTTCGTTGGATTCGCCAGCCCGGCCCGCCGCCCTCGATAGAGACGAGGTTTTTCGCTGAGCTCAAGCCAGCCGTAGACAAAGCGCTTGAGACGCTCCCGGAGGCCTTGCTGAAGGGTGTCAGGCCCCTAGCCCAGCCAACGATGCGGGAGGAAGCGTTGAAAATCTGCGGAGGGATCATGTCCAGTAGGCTGCAGGAGTGGATTTACCAGCTGGCTGTTGTCTGGGCCGGGCTTGACAAGCTCCCACCGGATACCGTGGTCGTGGACGTCAGCACCCTCCGCGGCTTCGTCGCCGTGGCCCTCTTGAGGCTTACGAGCTGTAAGGTAATCTTCGTGGCCCCCTTCAGGTTTAGCCTGCAGGAAGCCGAGGAGCTGGCCGAAGTTCGCGGCGTTAGAGACAGGCTGGAAACGCGCTTAGGTCGGTACGAGGAGCTGCATAAGGCGGTTTCGGGTGCCGACTTAGTTGTAGCGCTATGGACTCTCCACCGGGTTATAGATCCAGTCGTCACGCTCAGGAGCATGCGCGATACCGCTCCTGCAGCCTTGCTCGCCCAACCCCTCCAAGATGATAAGATATTCAGGGCACTCAACCTGGTAGAGTACCTGCTGGGCTTTGAGTTGTTCCCCACCTATGGCCAGCTGCGGGAGTGGATCAGCATGGCTGGCTGGCGAGTGATCAGGCAGACGAAATCCCCGCTGTACATGTGTGTCTTGGAAGCAGCCCAGGGGGCCAAGAGACTCGCCAGTCCTCTGCGCACCGAGGGGTTCGCATGGCTTGGGGGTGAGCACGAGGCCTACGCACCGGTGGCGCGCCGGACCGGGTAAGCTGCAGAGCCGATCGAGTTGGTGTTAACCGAAGGACTGCGCGGAGTATCGAGTGCCCAGGGCGGCACTCAAAGGGATGGGGGTGCGGTTAACCGCCGAGCCGCACAGGGGGTGAGAGCAATCTTTTGTACCCAAGTTTCCAAGGCAGTTGCATGTCCCGCTGCAAGGCGCTTCTCGCTAAGTTGACCCCACCGCTGACGGTCTTCACGCTCTACTTCGCCGTCCGAGGCCTGTACATACCTTTCTTGCCGGTTTACATCGAGTCTGTCACGGGCTCCTACGCCGCTGTTGGCGCGGCGGCGGCGTCGTCGATTCTGGCGGGCATGGCGTCCCAGTACGCGTGGGGTGCGGCGTCGGACGCGATCGGAAGAGCTCCTGTAGCGTTCGCGGGCTTCGCTTTGGAGACGGCGTTCTTCCTGGCGCTACCTTACATGGGGAGCCCGCTCCACGCTATCGGGTTAAGGGCCTTGGAGGGTGTAGCCTCGGCAGCTGTCTACACCAGCGTACCGGCGGCGGTCAGTGACTTATCAGCGAAGCTGGGCTTGAGCGTGGGCTTAGCAACAGGCGTTGCCAGGATGATGGGCTCGATCGGCTTCGCCGTAGCGGCGGTTACCGCGTCCGCTGTGTCCGGCGAACCCTCCCTGGTTTTCACCCTCTCGGCTGTGCTGAGCCTCCTCTCGCTGCCCTTGGCTGCTCTGCTCGAGGGTAGGGGAGGCGGGTCCACCCAACGCGGAAGCCTGCACGCTAGGGGGCTCCTGCACTTCCTAATCATCTTGGCGCTGTGGTCCTTCTCGTTCATGGCCGTGACGAGCGTGTGGCCCAACTACATCGCGAGCCTGGGCTACAGCCTGGGGGACGCCTACGTGCTATGGGCTGTAGCGGCTTTCGGGGAAGTGCCGTTTATGGTGGTGAGCGGCAAGCTCGTCGACAGGGGGTCGGTGAAGGGGGCGGTGGCCTTCTCCAGCTCGGCCCTGGCGCTGACGTACGTGCTGTACGCAGCCGCCCCCTCCTGGAGCTGCCTGGTTGCAGCGCAAATGGCTAGGGCCGTCGCCTATGCGCTCTTTGAAGCTTCAACCCTGGCTTACGTTTCACAAGTAGCCGCCCCCTCAGCTAGGGGGGCTTTAATCGGCCTCAGGAATACCGCCGTGAATGCCGGCTGGATACTGGGCTCGCTCGTGGGCGGCTTTGTAGCGGACCGATTCGGGCTGAAGGCTGTGGTTTTAACCAGCGCTGCGGTTTTAGCTGCACCGTTGGCTTTGACCCTGTTCTGCCAGCCTGGTGCGAGGCGGGAGCCGGGCGGCTGAGATCTGCTGGCGGATTCGCAGGTAGCGACTGCACTCGCCTCGGCGAGCACGCTCGAGGAGCAGCGTGGGGGGTTGCGCGGCCCCTCCAACGCCTCCAGCTACGGCTCCCAATCCGAGTTTGCGCCACGAGATCCAATTCCACCGCGAGCCAAACCCTGCAGCTAGGGGCGGAGCCGCTCCAGGGCCCCTGCTTCTCGGCGGCGGGCGGAGCCGGCCGACCTCTGCCTGCCGAAACCCCAAACGGACCTGAGCGGCCCGGTCCGCGGCGTTAGACAGAACCGTAGAGTATTTTGAGGAGGGGGAGTTTCTCTACAGTCTCCATGCTCACGATGTCCCAGATTATGCCTGCGGGCTTCTTGTAGCCGCTCGAGACTTTTAAAAACGCGGTAGGCGTAGTTATGTAGTCCACCGGTAAATCGTGGTAAAGCATCGGTACCTCGGAGACTACTTGAAGGTCGTGGACGGTCGTGATCACCGGGGTTTGCTCGTCGACCAGTTTTAGCTCCCGCAGGATGGCATACTCCATGTCCTGCTGGCCGTCCCCTCTCCCGAGCCGGCCGCCGCGCCTGTCCACAGCCACGCTGCCCGCAAGGATTAAATCCACCTCAATGTCTTCGGGCACCTTAACTCTCCGACCAAAAGTTAAAGCCCCCCTCGGCGTCGCCGCAACAGCTGCCCTGTGCCCCGGGATTTCGGCTCCATTCACGATAACGAACCCGCTGAAGCCCGGGCTCACCATCACGAGCGTTTTCCCGGTTTTCAGCACCTCCTCCCGGATCGGCTGCAGCGAGAGATCCGGAGAGGAGAAGACCACCTCGGCTTCCCTGAATAAATCCTTCCTGACCAACTTCAGGGCCGCGGTTCGGGCACCCGCGAAAGTGGGTATCCTGCCCTTGCTGGGCCTGGGCGAAGCCACCCTATTGGCGTCGAGGGCGCTCCAAACCTCTTCCCTTATCCTCGCTTTCAGAGCGTTGACGGCGCTGCTCATACCGCCAGCACCGGCAACTAATACGTATTTATCTTCTGCGCCGGAGCGCGGTATTAGCCGGGTACTACTATCTTAATTCGATCATACAAGGGTATAGGTTGCGCAAGTATCAGCTTAAAATACCCCGCCCGCCACTTACTGCGGTGATGAGTAAGGAGGAGGCAAGGAAAACGCCTTTGGTGATAGGCTCTAAGACGTACATCGTGAGCTTCCACATACCGAGGGCCCTCTTGGACGCGCTCGACCAGCTCGTGGAGATGGGAGTGTTCAACAACAGGAGCGAGGCGATCAGGACCGCGCTCTTCAACCTGCTGAAGGAGCACCGCGACTTCCTGGAGCGCAGGCAGATGATGCTGGGCTACAGGTAGGCGGGGCAGCCAGCTTTTCCCTCTCCCCCTTTCTTTTTTGTAAGGTAAACATAATTAGCTGGCAATGCCAGCCTTAGTGTGCGCGCTCTAACCAGCCTAGATTTATCGGCCATCGACGGCAACTCCGAGTACCTGGGCGTCAGCCGCCTCCAGCTGATGGAGAACGCGGGCGCCGCTGTAGCTAGGCACGTGAAGTCGAGGCTAAGGGGGGAGAGGGTTCTGGTTCTCTGCGGCCCGGGGAACAACGGCGGCGACGGCATGGTCGCCGCCCGCCACTTAGCCCCTTTCGCCCGCGTAACCGTGGCCCTCCTCGCGCGAGCTGAGGCCATCAGGACCAAGGAGGCGAGAGCCAACTTCGAGGCGCTTCGCTCAATGGCATCGACAGTGGAGCTGGTCGTGGACCCCTGCGCCGAGCGCGCGCCCGCGCTGCTGGAGTCGGCCGATGTGGTTGTCGACGCGATATTCGGTACGGGGCTTAAAAGCGAGGTTCGGGGCCCCTACAGGAGAGTTATCGAGGCGGTGAACAACTCGGGCTCCGCGCTCAAGGTCGCGGTCGACGTCCCTTCGGGCTTGGACTCGGACACCGGGGAAGTACTGGGCGTCGCTGTCGAGGCGGATGTCACGGTCACCTTCCACGCCGCCAAGCCGGGTCTGCTGAGGGAGGAGGCCAGGAGGTACGTGGGCGAGCTCGTCGTGGAGCAGATAGGCATCCCGCCCGACGCCGAGCTCATCTGCGGCCCCGGTGACTCGATAGCCGCCACGAAGCCCCGAAGGCCCTGGAGCAAGAAAGGCGACTTCGGGAGGGTGCTGGTCATCGGCGGCTCGGAAACATACACGGGCGCCCCAGCCCTCGCGGCCTTGGCCAGCCTGAGGATGGGGGCCGACCTGGTTGCGGTTGCGGTTCCCGAGGAGGTGGCGGGCCCGGTGAGGGCCTTCTCGCCGAACCTAATCGTCGTCCCCTACAAGGGGAGGCGTTTGACGCCGGGGTCTCTGGAGGAGGTTTTGAAAGTGGCGGAGAAGTTCGAGGTGGTGGCCATAGGCCCGGGTCTGGGCCTCGCTGAGGAGACCATGGAGGCTTCCCTGCGCCTGATACGCGCCCTATCCCCCAGCAAGCCGATGGTGATCGACGCAGACGCGCTTAAGGCGCTGGCGGCCGACATCCACTCGGTTAAAGGGGGTAAGGTGGTGCTAACCCCGCACGCCGGCGAGCTGAGGGCGATAACGGGTGAAAGCGTTGGCGAAAGGGTGGAGGAGAGGGTGGAGGCGGCCAAGCGCCTGTCCTCCGTAGCTGGCTGCACGGTGCTCCTGAAGGGCCACGTCGACGTCGTGAGCGACGGCGGGCGGGTGAAGGTGAACAGGACGGGCAACCCCGGCATGACCGTCGGCGGCACAGGGGACGTGCTCACGGGCGTTACCGCAGCGTTCCTAGCCTGGACGGGGGACCCGTTCAGAGCTGCGTGCGCTGCCGCGTTCGTTAACGGCCTCGCCGGGGATTTGGTGGCGATGGAGAAGGGGTACCACATCCTGGCAACCGACCTGCTGGACGCCCTCCCTAGAGCGCATCTGCTCTCGCTGAACCCGGAGGAGTGCAGGCGAGTCAGGCCGCCCCTCGCCGAGTGGGAGCCTGCACCCCGCGCTTGACATCGCGCTAAAGCTGGCGGCGTCACCCCGGATCTGGGGCTCAGGGGTTGGGACTGGTCTTCACCGCTCTGACGAAACCTCCCTCCTCACAGCCCGGGAAGCTACCTTCGCCAACCTTATAAGCTAACCTGCCTCCAAGCCGCTCGGGGGCTTAGGTGCACCCATCGGCGGTGCTCCCGAGCCCCTCTTCGGGTGGGTCGGGCGTTCAGCAGCGGGCTCGCCGGCGTGAGATTTTTTACTGCTTAGAGATAATAGCCCGGATACGAGATGTGGCACTCACTCAGCGTTGAAGAAGTTCTCGCGAAGCTAGGTGCTTCGCTAAAGGGGCTTACCGAGGAGGAGGCGAGGGAGAGGCTTCAGAAGTACGGCTTCAACGAGCTGGCAGCTAAGCGCGTTAGCCCCATCGTAATGTTTCTGGGACAGTTCAAGAGCTTCCTCGTGTACATCCTGCTGGCGGCAACCCTCTTATCCCTCGCGCTCGGAGAGGTTCTAGACTCCGTGCTGATCATCAGCATCATTATCCTGATGGCGGTGGCCGGCTTCCTGCAGGAGTACAAGGCGGAGAAAGCCGTCCAGATGCTTAGGGAGATGGCTGCGCCCAAAGCCGAGGTTATCAGGGATGGCCAGGTTAAGTCGATCGAAGCTAGGTTCCTCGTGCCCGGCGACATTGTAATCCTCGGCGAAGGGGACAGGGTCCCGGCGGATATAAGGCTGATAGAAGCCGAGAACATGGAGGTCGACGAGTCGCCTCTAACCGGGGAGAGCACCCCGGTGGAGAAGGACCCGAGCCAGGTGCTGCCAGGGGACGCCCAGGTGTACGAGCGGTCCAACATGGTCTTCGCGGGCACTTACGTCGTTAGAGGCGCGGGCAAGGGCGTTGTGGTGGCTACGGGTATGTCGACCGAGTTGGGCAAGATAGCGGCCAGCCTGGAGGAGGTCGAGGCCGAGAGGACTCTTCTAGAGGTTGAGCTTGACCGCTTCGGGAAGTGGATCAGCGGGGTCCTGCTGGCTCTCTGCGCGCTCGTCTTCGTGCTGGAGCTAGCCGTAGGGGAGGGACTAGTTGAGGCCATGCTAACGGCCGCGGCGCTCGCCGTAGCCGCGGTTCCCGAGGGCCTGCCGGCGATAGCCACCGCCATACTGGCGATCGGGGCGCTTCGGATGGCCAGGGCTAACGCGATAGTGAGGAAGCTAGCCGCTATTGAAACCCTGGGGGCCTGCAACGTGATCTGCAGCGACAAAACCGGCACAATAACTAAGGGGGAGATGGAGGTTAGGAGGGTTTTCGTCGACTTAAAGGACCTGGACGCGGACTCAAAAGTAGATGCAGGCAGCGGCGATTTGCTGGGGAGCAGGGGGTTCGAGCGGCTCCTCTACATGTGCGCTATCTACAACGACGTCGCCGTCGAAAGGTCCGGCAGCAGGGTGGTTCTCAGAGGGCAGCCCACGGAGGTTGCACTGAAGGAGTTCGTTCTGAGGAAGGGGTTCGACGTAGCCGATAAGTACGCGAGACTGAGGACTCTCCACTTCGATAGGGTCAGGAAGCGGAAGAGCACTCTCCACAGCTTACCCGACGGCAGGGTGTTCGTAGCAACCTTCGGCGCCCCGGAGCTCCTGCTCAAGCGCTGCTCGTGGGTCGAAGTTGACGGAGAGCAGCAGCCCCTGAGGCAGGAGCTTGAAGAGGCCATCCTGGACGCGATTGAGGCTTATGCATCGGAGGGTTACAGGACCTTGGGTGCGGCCTATAGGATAGGCGACGCGCGGCTGGTGGAGGCCGATGTCGACGACATTGAGAGAGACATGGTTTTCCTTGCAGTACTCGCGATACGGGACCCGCCCCGCGAAGGCGTCAGGGGGGCCGTCGAGTTGGCTAGGCGGGCCGGCGTGCGGACAATAATGGTTACCGGGGACCACGAGCTAACGGCCAGCTCTATAGCTAAGGAGGTCGGCATAGACGCCGGCGGCGTTCTGAACGGCGGCCAGGTTGACCGAATGAGCGATGAGGAGCTTGAAAAAGCGCTAGAAAACGTGAATGTGTTCGCGCGCGTAACTCCGACGCATAAGCTGCGCATAGTGAGGGCGCTGAAGCGGAAGGGGTATGTAGTCGCCATGACGGGGGACGGCGTAAACGACGCTCCGGCGCTGAAGGCTGCGGACGTGGGCGTAGCCATGGGCATCAAGGGCACCGATGTAGCGAAGGAGGTTGCGGACCTTGTGCTCGCGGACGACAACTACTCGACTATAGTCGAAGCCGTAAGGCAGGGTAGGATCATATACGAGAACGTGAAGAAGCCGATAGACTTCCTGCTATCCTGCAACCTCGGCGAGGTGTTCGCCGTGCTGGGTGCCGAGCTCCTAGGCCTGCCGGCACCGCTGAACCCCTCCCAGCTGCTGTGGATAAACCTGGTTACGGATTCGCTGCCAGCGCTGGCTTTGGGCATGGAGCCCGAGGAGCCCGGCGTGATGGAGCGGCCGCCGCGCGGGAGGGGTGAGCGGCTCATATCCTTCAAGCGGCTCGCTGCGTACGCCGGCATCGGAGCGCTGACGGCCGGTTTGACGATCCTCATGCTCACGGCCTTCTACCCAATGGGAGTGATTAGGGCTAGAACCGCCGCTTTCGTCCTCTTCAGCCTCGGAGAAGTAGTCAGGTCTTACGCGTTCAGGAGCGAAAGAATCCCCTTCTTTAGGCTGAAGACGGCGAACAAGCTGCTGTTTCTAAGCTTGCTAGCCGGGGTTGCGCTGTCGCTCCTCCCGATCTACACGCCGCTATCCGCGGTGTTTGAGGTAACCCCGCTGTCGCTCAGCGAGCTGTTGCAGATCGCCCCGTACATAGCGATCCCGTTCGCAGCCATTGAGGCGTATAAGCTAGCCGTCAACTTTAAGAGTAAACGGAAAGCGGCCAGCCAGTGATGAGGGTTGGAAGCAGCGAGCTAAGCTATGAGCGGGTCCAGGCTTCTGAAGCTAAAGCTCGTAGTAGGTGTACGGGCCGCTAACGGAGCTCCTTAGCAGAGCCCAGGCCTCCGGGCCCAGGACTCTTTCGACAACCTTCATCACGTTCTCGAGCGTGGGATCCCTCCTGGCTTTCACGACTACGGGCTTCAGCTCTGGGTGCTCGTGCACGAGCATCCGCGCCATCTCCCCGAAAACCTTCCTCCCCTCCGAGTTGAGCATGTCGTAGGAGAAGTAGGCCGCGTAGCCCTCCACAAGCTTTCTCGCCAGCCGCTCGACATCGGGACCGAAGCCCGGCATACGCCAACTCTGAGGCGAGCCGGGTATTAAAGGGCGCCGCTTGGCAGCTGCCCCGCGCCTCCGAAGCGCGAATGCTAAAGTGGGTGTAAGAGTTTTATCCACACGCGCCCCATCCGGTCGATGATGAGGTTCGGCTTAGTGGGAACGGGCGTCGGGGGGGATTTCATAGCCAGGGCGTTGCAGCTGCTAAGGGAGGAGGGTTCGGCGGAGCTCGTGGCCGTGGCTGGGAGGAGGGGGACGAAGACGGAGGAGTTCGCCAGGAAGTACGGGGCGAGGCGGTGGTACACGAGCCTTGAGCAGATGCTTAGCGAGGGGGGCTTCGATGCCGTGGCAATCTCGACACCCCACTACCTGCATTTCCCCCAGGCTCTGGCGGCGATCGAGGCAGGCTTCCACGTCCTAGTCGATAAGCCGATGGCCGTCAACCTCAGAGAGGCAGACGAGATGATGCGGAGGGCTGAGAGGAGGGGGGTGAAGCTGGGCGTCATCTTCGAGTACCGGTTCGACCCAGTCATGGAGGAGGTGAAGGGCTTGATCGAGGCGGGGAAGCTGGGCAGGCTGATAATGGGCGAGGCGGTTGTCGAGTGGTTCAGGCCCCAGGAGTACTACGAGCGTAGCGACTGGAGAGGCAGGTGGGCGACGGAGGGGGGCGGAGCCCTAATCAACCAAGCCATACACACGATCGACTTGCTCCTCTGGTTCATGGGGGACGTGGAGGAGGTGTGGGGGTTAACCGGCACCTTCGCCCACGACATCGAGGTGGAGGACCTCGCCGTAGCCGCGTTGAAGTTCAGGAGCGGGGCTTTCGGCGTTGTGCAGGGGGCTACCTCCATCTACCCCGGCTTGCCGACCAGGCTCGAGGTTCATGGAACGGAGGGCACGGCGATCATCGAGGGGGCTGAGCTGAAAACGCTGGTTGTGAGGGGGGAGGAGGCCCGCAGAGAGGTGCGCAGGGAGTCCGGGCTGGCTTCTTGGTCCAGGCCCGAGGCAGTCCCCGTGGACAACCATGTAAAGCTCATAAGGGATTTCGCTCAATCCGTAGCGTCGGGCGGTAAGCCTCGGGTGGACGGCGCCGAGGGCAGGAGGAGCTTGGAGCTGATAAGGGCAATTTACCACTCCAGCAGAACGGGTCGGGTGGTGAAGCTGCCGCTCGCAGAGGTCTGAACCCTGCAGGAAGATTAAAGTGCACCCCGCGGTGAGCTGACGCGTGAGGTACTTAACCGAGCGCGAGCAGATAGTGACCGTTTTCAAGCTCATGGAGGAGCGGAACCTCAACTACGGCTACAGTGGGAACGTGAGCGTTAAGGTTTCCGAGGGCGAGTACCTGATATCCCCCTCGGGGGTTAGGAAGGCCTCCATGAAGCCCGAGGACGTGCTGCTGGTTAACGAGAGGGGGGAGGTTTTAGAGGGGGTTGGCCGCCCCTCCGTCGAGCTACCCCTGCATATAGCGGTTTACAAAAGTAGGCCGGATTTGGGGGCGATCATCCACGCCCACCCGATATACGCGACCGTCCTCGGCGTCCTGCGCGAAGACCTCGAGCCGGTTGTGGAGGAGCTTGCGATATACGTGGGCGGCAAGGTGAAGGTCGCGGATTACGCAATCTTCGGCTCCCAGGAGCTCGCCGACAACGTTGTGAGAGCGCTGGGCGACCGGAGCGCCGTGATAATGGCTAACCACGGCGTGCTCACCTGCGGTAGGGACGTAATGGAGGCTTTCGACGTCCTGGTCTGCGTGGAGAGGGCCGCCCAGATCTACGTGCTAGCTAGGGCCGCCGGGGTGCCCAACAAACTACCCCGAGAGACTATCGAGGCCGAGGTGGCCCTCTACAGGCTTAGGAGGGGCGGGGGCGCGCGGGGCTAGCCCCGGCGAAATCACTTTCCCGGCTTCGAGGAGCGGTGAAGGCGCCGTGAGGGCGGTGGTCACGGGGGCATCATCGGGCATAGGTAAGGCCCTGTGCCTCGAGATCTGCAGCCGCTTCAGCGGCTCGAGGGTTCTGGGCGTGGCTAGGAGGGAGGAGCCGCTGAAGGAGCTCAGCGCCAAGCTCGGGGATTGCTTCGACTACGTGGTTGCGGATCTCTCGGAGCCCAGGGGCTTGGACGCGGTTCTCCGTAAAGCCCAAGCCAGCCTGGGCGGGGTCGACCTGCTGGTTAACAACGCGGGCTTCGGCCTCTACAAGGGGTTGCTGGAGCACAGCGACGAGGAGCTGCTCTCCATGGCTGCGGTGAACTTCGTTGCACCTATCAGCCTGACGAGGAAGCTGCTGCCGCTCCTCCACAGCGGCTCGGTTGTCGTCAACGTTTTAACCAGCGGGCTGCACTTCCTCATGCTGAGGCTCCCAGCCTACGGTGCAACGAAGATAGCGCTGCACTACGCTACGGAGGCCCTCCGCAGAGAGCTGAAGCCAAGAGGGATTAGAGTGGTTTCGGTCTACCCGGGCGTAGTCGATACGGAGTTCCACCGAAGGGCTGGAGCCTCCCCGCCAAGCCGGGTAAAACCCGTAAAACCCGAGCGGGTAGCCGAGGCGATACTCGAGGCGGTTGCCAAGGGGAGGGAGAGGGTGTACATCCCCTGGTACACGTCGCTTGCGAGGGTATTTGGCCCCCTCCTGCCCGCACTCTACTAACCCAAGTTTTATTACGCAGGACCTGCAACCACCGAGTCGATGGAGGAGGTCGAAGTTAAAGTCGAGGTGGCGCGCCTGGGAGAGAGAGTGGTGAAGGTCAAGGTGGGGGAAACTGTTGAAAGCGTAGTTAAGCGCATAGGGCTAAACCCCTCCGAGTACGTGGCCGTGCTCAACGGGAAAGTTGTACCCGAGGATAGGGTTATAGAGGGGGCCTCACATTTAAAGCTCATACCTGTAGTTTCGGGAGGCTAACCAATTTAGAAAAATAAATGTTTAATCTTGATAAAAAATAAATTGTTAATTACTAACTCTTACTTGGCAGTTTTCGGCTTCCTGAAGGATAGCGCCAGGGCTACTATGGCCAATATTAAAGCAATAGCGGCTAGGCCCAGAGCCAGGTTTAAAGTAGAGGTGATTCCAGCTATAGCCGATTCAACCCTGCTCGTTAGATCCCTGCTTAGCGATTCGACTCTACCAGTTAAATCCTTGCTTAGCGCATCGACCCTAGCCGAGACCTCATCGGGTAGCTTAGCCAGCTTTTCGTACTCCCTCAGCTCGCCCATGTAGCCTGTCGCCCAGAGTATCACGTTCCGGACAAACTGCGGGCCGCTTATCCTAACCCCGTAGTAGCTCCAGGTAGCTCCAGGTTGGTAGCCGCCGTAGGGGGTTTCTCCCGAGAGGACCACTATGTTGAAGCCGCCTTTCACCGGTATGTATTCCGCCGCCATCAGCACGAAGGGGCCCCTGTCTCCCGGCTTGTACACCTTCGCGGTAGTCCCTTTCGGCTCCGCCTGGTTTTCGGTTATCTCGGACTCGGGGCTCGTCATCGCAATTATGAAAACGTTCGCAGGCTTCTCGTTCGGCGATAGCTTGCGCCACCTGCCCGCATCGTCCACCCAGGCTAGGGGGCCTGGGCCGTGGAAGAGCACGCGGTCGCAACCATACCTGAGGGCGGGTACTTCGCTAACGTTGACGAAGGCTAAAACCCTGTATGAGGCGTTGCCGGCGTTGCTGAGGTAATCGTATGCAGAGGTGTAATCCATCCTAAGGCGGGCGCCCACAGCCTCCATAATCGTATTGGCGACGTGCTGGGACAGCTCACTACCCTGAGCCGGGTAGTCGCTGTCGGCTGAAACCCATAGGGCCCTTCCAGGGCTCGCGGAGAACCACTTCGCCAGGGCAGCTACTTCCTCCGGCTTTAAGGCGGTCTGGGGCTGGCCGAAGATAACCATCGCTATTCCAAGCTTCTCCAGGCCAACAGTAGCGAAGTCGCCTACCAGAACCACGGCGTTCTCCTTAATCGCGCTTGGAAGGGCGTCCGCCGCCTCCTTGCTGTCGACTAGAACGTACCATTGCGCCTCGGGTACCATTCTGATGATTACGTCGACGCCCATTGAGGGTTGCTTGTGGCTTAGGTCTATCAGAATAGGGATGCCGACAGGTGCCGAGACGGACAGCGGAGAAGCAGCCAGAGCGATCGCGAAGCTCGTTATCAAAATCGTTGCTAATATTTTGCTTTTCACGGGGGAATGCCCGCGTTATGGTATAAAAGTTTATCGTTTTCTTGGTAATCGTGAAGTTTATTTGCCCCTAGTGCAACTAACCGTGATGAAGGGTATTAGCAAAATCGTGGCGGTTGGGTTGGTAGCGGCGTTGGCAGCCGCGCTGGTTATCACGCTCTTGTTATCCCAGGTGCTCTTTCAAAGGCCTAGCGCCCCGGCTCAGCCTCCCGAGACCCCCCCAGGCACCCGGCCTCAGAAGGGTGTGCAGTTGGTTGTGATTAGCAGGCACCCGACCGAAATCCTCGTGAAGGCGCGCCGGATGTTCCTGTCCAGCGACGTGGCCAAAAGGTATAACATCACGGACTTAAAGACCATTGGTTTACCGGCTGGCTTATGGGAAAGCTACATCGTTAGCGGGGAAGCCGACGTGGCGTGGGGCGGGGGCCCGACGCTCTTCGACTCGCTTTTTCAGAGGGGGTTGCTGGCGCCTCTAACCTCCGAGGGTGTTCTGAGGGCGGTTGCCCAGATACCCGATGAAATAGTGGGCGTACCTATGAAGCGCGTGAAGGACGGTAAAGTGTACTGGGTGGCGGCAGCGATCTCGAGCTTCGGCTTCACGGTCAACCACGCGAGGTTAAGTGACTACAGACTCTCTGTTCCGCGCAGCTGGTCGGATTTAGCTTCCCCCGCGCTCGGTAGGACGCTCGTGGAGTTCAACGAGCCGGCTCTCGCGATAGCCGACCCCACGCAGAGCACGAGCCACACCAGGATGTACGAGATCATACTCCAGCGCTATGGGTGGAACGAGGGGTGGAGGATCCTAATCCTGATGGCTGCGAACGCGGAGATTTACCCCGGTAGCGGTGATGCCCGGGACGCGGTTATCCGCGGCGATACCGCAGTTGCCATAACTATCGATTTCTACGGTTACACCGCCATGTACATCAACCCGGACTGCGAGTACATAGTGCCGGAGGGTGAAAGCATAGTCAACGGCGACCCCATCGCCCTGGTAGTTGGGAGTAAGAACCCCGAGGCGGCGCAGGCTTTCATCGAGTGGGTTCTGACGGAGGGTCAGAAGGTGTGGCTCGACCCGGAAATAAACAGGCTGCCAGCGAACCCCCGGGTCTTCGACACCCCTGAGGGTTTGAGGAGAGCTGACCTAAAACTCGCCTACGAAAGGACCCTGGAAACACCCTCGATCGAGTTCAACGACACGCTGGCGCTGCTCTACGAGCCTGTCATGCAGTGGTACTTCAGAGCCACGCTCGTGGAGGTGAAGGATTACCTGAGAGCCACGTGGAAGGCTCTGCTCGCCAGCTACTTCTCCGGCAGGCTCTCGGAGAGTGAGTACCGAAAGTACGTGGATGTGCTCACGGCTCCGCTCAGCTTTACGGACCCCTCAACGTCCGAGCAGGTTACGTTCACTCAGGACTACGCCATATCCGTGTGCGAGAAGTTCCAATCCGATGCGGCTTTTAGAGACGCGTTGATCACGGAGTGGAAGCGTGCCGCAATCAACCGGTACTCCGCTATCCTGAAGGCCTTGGGCGGTTGAGAACCGGTGTGCAGCGTGCTCCGTAAACCGAGCAGGCTGTCCTTCTACTTCGACCCATTTACGGTTGCTGTAACGGTTTTACCCGTCGCGCTCTTCGCACTCCTCTTGATAGCCCCCTTAGCGTCGGTTATATACGTAGCCTCCCTGTACAACCCGGCTTACCTGCTGAGCGATCCAACGTACTTTGACTTGAAACCGAAGGGCGAGTTCCTGACGGCTACCGCTATAACGTTCCGGGGTCGGCAAGTCACGGTCGTCAGGGTCTCGGGCGTAAGCTTCAGCGCAGTCGTCAACTCCCTTTTGAACGGCCTGACCGTCACTGTAGTCGCCAGCGCCATAGGGGTCGCTGTCGCCTTCGCTTTCGCGCGGTACGACTTCAGGGGCAAGCACGTGTTGAGGATCCTGGCTACCGTGCCTCTCCTTCAGACGCCCTTCATAAACTCGTTCGTAATAAAGAAGCTCTTCGACTGGAGGGACGGGATACTGTCATGGTTTATATGCGACGTGCTCGGCCTACCCATTAGAATCGGAGTTACGGGGCTGGCTGGAGTCGCTGTGGCGCAGATCATGACCTTCTACCCCATAGTTTACCTCAACGTCTACGCCAGCATGGTCAACATTGACCCAAGCTTAGAGGAGCAGGCTGAGAACCTCGGAGCCAGGGGTTTGCGGCTCTTCAGGACAGTAACACTGCCTTTATCTCTGCCCGGTCTCGCCGCCGGCGCCGCGCTGGTTTTCATATTCTCGCTGGAGGACGTGGCCGCGCCGATAGTGTTCAACGAGCACAGGCTAATATCCTACCAAGTTTTCAACAGGTTCATCGAAGCCACAACCGGGCAGCTTTCACCGGCTGCTGCCCAGCTAGCTGTAATCCTGCTGGCTCTCTCCTTAGCGGTATTCGCAGCCATTAGGAAGTACGTGACTTTAAGGCAGTACGCTATGCTGAGCAGGGGCGGCAGGTGGAAGCCGAGGGTGGGCAAGCTGGGTTTAAGGGGTAAACTGGCGGTATACTTGGCGCTGGCGCCTCTACTGCTGTTCTCCGCCTTTCCACAGCTGGCGGTTTTCACCTATGCGTTCGCCGAGCGCTGGACGGGGCCCCTTCCTGAGGGCTTCACGCTCGAGCATTTGGGCTCCATGGTTTCAGACCCCATCGTATTCAGAGCCATACTTAATAGCTTGACCTACTCGCTCTTGGCCATCTTTCTGATAGCTTTCCTCGGGATATCGGTCCCCTATGCCATCGCCCGCTTTAGAAAGCTCGAGTTGCTGGACCTCCTAGCCACATCCCCTATCGCAATCCCGGGTCTAGTGGTGGCGGTCGGCTACTTTTACTTCTTCTCCTCGTCTTTCAGAGGGACTATCCTGGACCCCATCTCGAGCGGGCCGCCGGCGCTGATAGTTTTGGCGTACGCCATAAGGAGGCTGCCGTTTACCGCTAGAGCTGTTTTCGCGGGCCTTCAGCAGGTTCACGTAGCGCTGGAGGAGGCCTCACTAAACCTGGGAGCGGGGAGGTTTAGAACGCTAGTTAACATCGTTATCCCGCTGATCGGCCTAAGCCTGCTGAGCGGCATAATGGTTAGCTTCGTATACTGTATGAGCGAGACGAGCACCAGTGTGACGCTCGGAGGTCTAGGCGGGATGGGGGAGGGGCACAGCGCCCCGATCACCTACGTCATGATGGACTACCTCGTGAGGGTTAGAGGGCCCTACATCGTAGCTTCCCTCGGCGCGCTGCTGATAACCGCCCAGCTGCTGGTGATCACCATCGTAAACGTAGTGTTTAAGCAGCGGTACGCCTACATCGGGGTGTAGGTATGACTAGAGTGGACCTCAAAGGGGTTACGAAGAGGTTTGAAAACGTAGTAGCCGCCGACAACGTGACGCTGAGCGTAGAGCACGGCGAGCTATTCACCCTGCTCGGGCCCTCGGGCTGCGGGAAAACGACTACGCTGAGGATTGTGGCTGGCTTTGAGCTGCCCGATAGCGGCTCCGTAGCCTTCGACGGGGAGGATGTGACTTACAAGAAACCCTTCGAGAGGGGCTGCGCCATGGTGTTCCAGAACTACGCCCTTTGGCCCCACATGACCGTTTTCGAAAACGTGGCTTACGGCTTAAAGGTGAGGGGCGTAGCCTCGAACGATGTCAAAAGGAGGGTGCGCGAGGTTTTGAAGCTCGTCGGCCTCGAGGGGCTTGAGAACCGCTACCCGCTGCAGCTTAGCGGTGGTCAGCAGCAGCGCGTGGCTTTAGCTAGGGCCCTAGTGGTCGAGCCGAGGGTTCTGCTGATGGACGAGCCGCTAAGCAACCTGGACGCCAAGCTCAGGCTTAGGATGAGGGAGGAGCTTAAAAGGCTCCAGAAGCGCTTGGGGATAACCACGATCTACGTGACCCACGACCAGGAGGAGGCGATGAGCATTTCGGATAGGGTGGGCATAATGAATAGGGGCCGCGTACTGCAAGTTGGCACCCCTGTCGAGGTCTACTTCAAGCCTTCGAGTCTTTTCATAGCCACCTTCATCGGGCGCGGCAGCCTGCTGAGGGGGTGGGTTGATCGCAGGCAGGGGGAGAGGGTTAGGCTGGTCACAGGCAACGGGTTGCAGCTGGAGGGAGTAGCCGTCGGCGGCGTGGAGGGCGAGGCTGTAGCCGTCCTCAGGCCGGAGGATTTCTCCCTGACCCCTATCCCGGGAGCTAACCAGGTAGAGGGTACGGTCGAGCTGGTCATGTTCCTAGGCGTCCACAAGCAGCTCAGGGTTAACGCCAACGGGGATCGGGTGATAGCCTACGTCGACCCGGAGGAGAAAATCAGGGAGGGGGCCCCCATAAAGCTCTACATAAGGAGCGAGGACGTCAAAGTCTACCCTGCTCGGGGCTGGGAGGAGCTGGAGTTCGAGTAGGTTAACATTTTTCTGATAAAATAGTTTTAAATCCCGGAGGGTTTTCTACCCGATAAAAATGGGGAATAGAGGAGTCTATGTTAAATTACTTATTACGGTTTCCTGCATCGCCCTCCTCTACCTTGCAGCTCCCTACGGTTTGGCAAGCCCCGAGCTAAGGGTGGTAGATCCAAGGTACTCGGTGCCGATCGCGGCCCTGCCCGGACAGCGCTTTAACGTCACGCTTTCTGGCTCGGGCGTGGTCACCGGGGCTTGGATAAAGGCTCCGGGGGTAAATTACACTTTGCGGCTGGTCGGATCGGTGCCCACCGGGGGAGCCCTCACTTTGACGTTCGAAGCCCCCATCCAGGCGGAGCCGGAACTCTACGACCTCTACTTGAACGTATCCGGCGAGGTCGTCGTGGAGCCGAGGTGCATATGGCTAATGGAGAGGGAACCCGATAGGCTCCTCATCGCCCACCTCACCGACCTGCACATAGAGGTGGTGATAGGGGGCATTCGGAGCACGGTGTACGTTGAGTCGGCTTTCAACTTGATCAACGCACTCCAGGTAGACTTGGTAGCCGTCACCGGGGATAGCGTGGACATAGGTGCAGACATCGGCGCGCTCAAAACCCTGTACAGGCTGGCCAACCGGCTTAGAAAACCCACGTTCTTCGTGCCGGGCAACCACGAGCACTCCCAAACGGATGCGAAGAGCTTCTCCGAGCAGTACTACGGCCGCTACGTGGGCCCAGCCAACTGGTACAGGGTGGTGGGGCCTTTTCTGATAGCCGGCTTGGATACCGGCATGGCTGGCTACGCTGACATGCAGCAGCTCGAGTGGCTCGACAGGGTCATGGCGGCCAACCCGGACAAGGTCAAGATCGTCTTGATGCACCACCCAATTTTCCGGTACAACCTTTTCGCATCTGTGGAGGGGTCGTGGAGGGAACCCGAGAAGCTTAGCGACTACGTTTACAGCAGCTGGGCCAGGCGCACGGAGGAGCTTCAGCGCTTCCTGAGGATTGTAGAGGAGCGAGGGGTGAGCCTGGTGCTCTCCGGCCACGTTCACGGAGACGGGCTCGTGGTGTACAATGGCAAGACCTGGTTCGTCACCACTGTTACAACGGGCGGCAGCGCGAATTGGAGGGGTTTCAAGATGGTCTCTATCGACGCGCAGGGCCGTGTTGAGGTCATGGGGCGGGTAGGCAGCAATCCGCTGCGTGAACCCTCCTCCTTCGTGCTGGATGGCACGGTGCTCCGCGTCCTGTACGATGCAGACCGCCGGGCCGCCACCCTGCTCGCCAAGCTGGACCCCAGGCTGGGGCTGCCCCTTAAAGAAATTGAGGTGCTGCTGTACCTTAACGGATCCATCCCCGCGAACTCTTACAGCCTATTCGGCAATGAAACGCTAGTCAAGGGCTTCAGCCTGGGAACATACGCGCCGTGGCACCTGGCGCGCCTAACGTTAAGCGCGCAGCCGGGCGTTTCGCTTGTAACCGTAGCCAGCTACGCGGATAGCGAGCCCCCCTCCGTCAGCATCGTGCTCTACACGCCTAGGAGGCCGGTAGCCCAGCAGGACCGCGTGACCCTATACCTCAGAGCGCTCGACTCAGGCTGGGGGGTCTGGAGGGTCCTAGTCAAGTACTCAAGCGAGGGTGTGTCGGGGGAGGTGGAGGCCCGGGAGGTCGAAGTAGGCAGCTACCAGGCTGAGCTGCCAGCGCTCAACGCTACAACCTTGCGGGTAGAGGCTGTTGCGTGGGACCTTGCGGGCAACGTAGGCAGGAGCTACGAGGAGATAAGCTACGTCCAGCCCGAGAGGCGGGAGGAGGCCCCGGCAGCGCCTCCGGAGCAGCCCCCGGCGGGGGAGGCGGAGCAGGAAGCCCCTGGGCGTGAAGAGGCGGCGCCGCTCCCTATCGAGCTAATAGCTGTAGCCGCGGTTGCCGTGGCCGCCCTGGCGGTCGCTATCGTCCTTGTAAGGAAGCGGAGGGTTTAACCGTAAATTTTCCAGTATTTTTTTCAAAAGCTCTACCACCTCGGGCCTAGATACCAGCCTCCTTAGAGGGGGGCCTGAGTCCTCCCCCAGCAGGGAGCGGTAGAAAGCCCTGTACACGGAGAGCCTTCCCTCCCTGCCGGTTAGCCCAAACTCCTCGGCGGCTTTCCTCACGCACTCGTTAGCGTCTACGAAGCGGCTCTCCACGATCTCGCTTGCAGCCTTGGCGAACGCTTGAAGGGTTTTCGGCTCGAGGACCCTAAGGGCCTCAAGCGCCTTAGCGGGATCCTGCAGCACAGCGCCGTACCCGACAACCTTGAGCCACTCCCAGGCCATTTCGAGCCTCCTTCTCACGTCCGCTAACTCCCAGTCCTCCAACCCCTGCAATTTACCCTGCTTTTTGAGCATATTCAACCCGTCCTCGACACTCTCCATCCAGGCTGCTACGCGGGCGAGCTGGTAGTAGGATACGCGCCTCGGGGCGCAGGCGGGGACTCCGCCGGGCATCGCCAGCCTGTAGGCTTGCTGGAGAAGCGGACTCGGGTTGCTGAAGACCTGCTCCTCGAACCTATCGAACTCCTCCACGTAGCTCGGTATCTGCTCAAACTCGAAGTCCCAGTGGCTCAGCGCTTCATCGAATATATTCGAGAGGTCCTTTTTCAGGAACTGGAAACGGAGGACTTCGGGAGGGGCGTAGCGGAGCCACTCGTCGATGCCCAGGCCCACCCCCTTCCTCTTGCTGAATTTCGAGTAAACCTTGGTGGAGTCCTTCCGCTTTACGAGATACACGAAGTCGTAAAATATGGGCACTGGGGGCTCGCGGTTGAAGATCCTCCTAGCTAAGGCGCAGCCCGTATCGTAGCCGCTGCCGCTCGCCATGTGGTCCTTGCCAAGCGGCTCAAAGTGCACATTAAGCGCGAGCCAGCGGAGCGGCCAGTCAACCCTCCACGGCGGCTTCCCCTCGGCCTTCGAGGGATCGGCTTCCCCCTCGTAGCCGCAGTGGGAGCACCTGTACCTTACCCTCAAGTGCTCCGTTACTTCGAGCGGTTTAACGGCTTCGTCGATCCTCCCGCAAGAAGCGCAGAGGGGGCGGTAGGGTATCCAGCCCTTGGGGTACAGCTTGGAGTGCCCAGCCCCCTTCTTCACCTCATTTAGAACCTCCACAACCTGAGCGGCCCTCTTCAGCGTTTCCAGAAGGCGGCTCACGTAGCCCTCGCTCCTATGCAGCTCGCTCGCCCACTTTACCCGCAACCCTACGCCGTAAGCTTCGAAGCTCCCCTCAACAGGCTCTACGAAGTGCCAGGCGTAGCTTTCGTGGCAGCCCCACGGGTCCGGGATCCTCTCGAAGGGTTTGCCCACGTACCGGTCGGCTTCCCTCTGGAACTCCTCGGGCGCGAAAGTTGGGGGCTGCCTGAATGGGTCCATGCTGTCGACTGCCAGGTAGCCCTTAACCTCGACCCCCATGCTCTCGAGCGCACGCATTACGGAGTCCGCTAGCACGATGTCGATGAAGTTGCCCAGGTGGATTTTGCCGCTGGGGGTTACTCCGGCTTCAACCGTGTACAGCTTCTCGCTCGGGAACCTGCGTAGAACCTCCTTTGCCGCCCTGTAGGCGAAGTGGTGCGGGGCAGCTCCCACGCGACCACCTTAGCCGCCCGGGACGGATACGAGCGGTGTAACGCCGCCGGGCGAAACTACGATGACTGCCCTCTGGCTCGCGGCCAGCTCCTTTACCGCCTGCAGGTAGAAGTAGTAGCTTACGATCTTCTCGGCAGGGACTCCCGTCAGGTTAGCGATGAGTTCTATTGACTCCGCCTGGGCCCGGGAGATCGTCAGCAGAGCCTTCGCCTGCCCCTCCGCCTGTATTAGAACGGCCTGCGCGCTGGCGTTAGCCTGTATGAGGGTGGCTTGCCTGTCGTACTCGGCTTTGAGGGCCCTCTGCTGGGCGGCTACCTTCTCATTAATCGCGGTGATCACCGCGTCCGGGAGCTTGATGTTCCTCATGTTCACGCCAAGGAGCTCGAGGCACACCCCGATAATGGGGTCGGACTTTATCCGCCTAGAAAGTTCATCCTCGATGGCCCGCGCCACTACGTCCCTCTTCTCGATCGTGTCCGTCATGGAGAAGTTCGCAAGCACCTCCCTGACGACTTGCCTGGCCGTGGCTACTAGGAAGTCCTCTTCGTAGTTAAGCTTGGGGTAGTACCTCACGAGGGTATCGAACCTCTCCGGTATCAACTTATATCTGATCGTGATGTCCACCTCGGCCACCACACCGTCTCTTGTCAGCGCCGCTACAGCTGGATAGTCACGCGGCGGCTCGAAGAACATGTCAACCGCCTCCACTCCGGCGTAGTCCTTGACAACGTAAGCCCATGGGGCTTTGAATCCCAGGGATGGGCCTATGACGGGTTTGCTAACCACGCCCGTTATCGGGTCAACGGTGACCGCCACCTCACCCAGGGCGACGGAGTACACGCACGTCGCCAGGAGGGCTACAGCCAGTGCTAGAATGACTGCCGCAACTGGCACTAGGGTTTCAACGCGTCTCCTACCCCTAATTCTGACTGGAACCTCCTCCATCACCCGCTATCCGCGTTGCCTGTTTATATCGGCTTCGCACTAAGCGTAGCCCTCAGCTACCAGAAGCTCAGCGAGGAGGAGTGATGAGCCAGCAGCACCGCGGATAAGGTTGTGTCCCAAGGCTACAAAGAGAATGGAGCGGTCGGAGCTCCCCCTAACCCGCCCCACGGTCACGCTCATCCCGCTTACATCGCCGCGCAAGCGGTCCAGGCGCGGCTGAGGGCGGTCGCAATCCTCCAGCACGGTAACCGGCTGCTTCGGCGCCGTGGGGAGCCCGAGCTCCTGGGGCCTGCCCCGGAACCCCCTTAGAACCTCTGTCGCATCCTGCGGCTTGGCTGGGTGCTCCGTCTCCAAGAACACGCTAGCCAGATGCCCCTCCAGCACCGGGACCCTCGTGCAGGTCAGGCCCACCTCGAACCCGGCACTCTCCACACCCCTGCTTGATAGCTTACCCATGAGCATCAGCAGCTCGCCAGCAGTCCGCTCCTCCTCCCCCGGGATGTAGGGCACTATGTTGTCTATCAACTCCAGGGAGGGCACTCCCGGGTAGCCGGCTCCGGAAACCGCCTGCAGCGTAGTAGCGACGACCCTTTTAATCCCGAACGCGTCGTGCAGGGGTTTCAGTGGGAGGGCCAGGATCGTCGTAGTGCAGTTCGGATCCGCCACCACTACTCCGTCCCACAGCTCCCGCTGGCGCTCGAGCAGAGCTAAGTGCTCCGGGTTGACTTCGGGGACCACCACGGGGACCCTCTCGCTGTAGCGGTACGGCGCTGCCCTGCTGACTACCGCGAAGCCGGCTTTCGCAAACTCGGGCTCAAGTTTCGGGGCAACATCCCCCGGAAGTAGGGAGAAGACGACATCCGCGTCCAGCTTCCTCGGGTCGCTTTCGACCAGCTTCAGGTTCGCCGCGTACTCGGGCGGCTCACCCCCCGCCAGCCACTTCACCGCCTCAGAGTACCTTCTGCCGACCGCCTCGCTCGACGTTAACGCGCTCAGCTCGAACCAGGGGTGCTTCTCAAGCAGCCTGATGAGCCACTGAGCCACTAGGCTCCTGGCCCCTAGGATGGCCACCTTGCGCCTCCTAAACGGCATGCGGGTCAGCCCCCTCACTCAAAGGACTACCGCGCACCAGCTCCTCCGGCGGGAAACCCAGCGCGTTGATGGCGACTTCCTTCAGTAGTTCGGCAGTGCGCTCCGAGTTGGCGACCATCACGTGGAGCCGCTCCTTTAGGGATAGCAGGGGCGGGTTGGCAAGACTACCCTTAACGCTGACGTAGGCGCCGGCTTCGGCGGCTAGGAGGAGGGCCGCAGCCACGTCGACCACCCGCACTGCGAACCAGGGGTCGATGTAGGCGCTAAGCCAGCCAGCGGCAACCCCCGCGATCTCCAGGCTGGCGGCTCCCAGGGCGCGGATGACCACCCCTCTGGTCGAGAGAGCTAGGGCTAGCACGTGCGGAAGGAAGTGGGCTTTCGGGGTAGCATTAACAGCGGCCACTACTTCGCTGTCCTGGGCCACGAGCACCCTCCGGCCGTTGATGTACGCGCCTCTCCCCCTCTCAGCGTAGAACTCCAAACCCAGCATCGGCGCGTAGACAGCTCCAGCCAGGACGTCGCTAAGACTCGGCCCCTCAGCCACTGCTACGGAAGTTGCGAAAAAGGGCAGCCCCCTCCTGTAGTTCCTACTCCCATCTAGGGGGTCTACAATGAAGTAGAGCTCGCCTTGCCCGTGGCTGCTTTCGCCGACTTCCTCCGAAATCAGCTTAAACGACTCCACTTCCCGCTTCAACGTCTCCATTACAGCTTCTTCGGCGATCAAGTCGCCCTTGAGAGCCACGTCACCACCGCTACCCCGACCAGCCTCCTCCACGCCCCCCTCCTCTCGAAACTTTACGGCGGCCAAGCCGCCAGCCCTAGCCGCAGCTCTCACTATCGACAGCAAATTGCGCATACCAGCGCCTGCAAAGCCTGCTCAAAGGCTTTACGCCTAAAGAGCGGCGCTCGGGCGAGTTAGCTACTGCCGGGTCCGCACCTCCGGTACTGCCGAAGCGCCCGGCGCTAATTTGGGAGCATCGACATGCAGCGTGCGGGTAACCTTAAATCGGCCGGGGGAGTTGGGCTGGAAGTGGGTAGGGAGGGGGTCGCGAGCGCCGCGTGGTTGTTTGCCTGCTTAACCTTCTCGGTATTGGCCAACTTCTGTTCTTCGGAGATGGCGTACCTAACGTTGGTTCTGTTTTCAGCGCTCCTTATAGTGGGCAAGAGGGTGGACCCGCCCCCCATTAGGAAAACGGACCTGCCGATAGCTTTTATCGCACCGCTGGCGGCGCAGGTGCCCTCAATCCCCTTCGCTGCGCGCTCGGCCCCCTCCGCCACGTCGAGCGTGTTCATGGTAGCCGCCGCCTTGGCTGAGGAGCTTTTCTACCGCGGCGCACTGCTACCGGACCTGGGCAACGCGATGCAGGCCTTTGTTTTCGCCTTATGCCACATGAGGCTCAGCGACCCCGTTTCGTTGGTATCTTCGGCTCTGCTGGTGCCTCACTACTTCCTACTCGGCTTTACCCTGGGCTTGCTAGCTGAGCGTGGCGGATGGCCGATATCCTTTGCCGCCCACGGCGTGTACAACCTCCTCTCGCTGCATTACGTTCTACCCTTCGATGTCAGCACGGTAACCAGCTTAGTTCTGGGGGATATCGCAGTGACAGCTTTAACTGCGCTTTACCTCCGGGCGGCAAAAACCCCCACTCTTCAGCGAATGCCCTGCGGTTGCTGCCGGGAGGTGAAGGATGGGGTATAATCGGCGTAAAGTCCATCCTTAACTTTCTTACAGCCTAACCCATCGATCTACAGCCGTTTTTGGCTTATCTGACGGTAAGGATAAATAAAGGGTTTAGGATAGTACCGTGAGGGTTAAAAGTGGCTACATGGAGTTCGGCTTTTGCGACCGCCTTCAAGATCCTGCTGCTAAGCCTAATCTGGTGGATTATCGGCTTTATACTCATAGTCGCCGGCGCTGCGGTAATTGGCGCGCCCCTAATACCGATGCTCAGGGATACGCCTCCTACCCCTCCACGCTGGCCTCCGCAAGGGTTGTTCTTCGGGAGCATAATCCTGGGGCTTGCGCTTATGATCGCGGGTTACCTAATAATCGTTCTGGGAACTATGGCCTCCTTCCTGAAGTATTCGGCAGAATACTACGCTAGAGAAATCACGAAAGCCCCGCCTCCACCGCCCGCGCCTCCAACATACTAGCTGGCCCAACCCAATTCTTTTTTCCGCGTGCCCCCGCAGCTACAACGTTACCTCCGCTAAAACCTCCCCAGCTGCGCCGTTCCACTTTGCCAGCGTAATTTTCCTGCTGCTAATCTTCACAAAAGTGCAGCAAAACCCCTCCCCGTTTTCTACCCAGCTCCCCGTGTTCACGACCACGCGCCCCCTCTCAACGTGCAAGCCGGGGACGTGGGTGTGCCCGAATACTACGAAATCGGCGCTCCCCAACCCGTCCGCCTCCACCAGGCTGAGGAGATTCCCAAGCGCCCTGCTTACGGGCTCGGATCTTAAAGCCTTCCCACGCAGCCTGCTTTTCAGCACTCGGTAGGTTAGCGGTTGCACCAGGCCGTACCAAAACTTGTCCTGGACTTCTCTCCAGAATAGCACGATGAAGGGCGCAGCCAGGAGAATGGTTGAAACCGCGGCCACAAGTTCCGAGGAGATGGATGCCCCGCCTGTAGCATGGATAAAGAGTAGTAGAAGCAGCACGTAGCCCGCCGCGAGAATCCACTCGCTGAACCACGGTAAAGCTGAAAGGGATTCGGAGAGGAGATAGATGTAGGGCTCCGCTCGCCAGAGCCACCTTAACTTGGCGAACTTCCAGTCAAGCTGGTGGCCGTGGAAAAGCAGGCCCCTGAGGCCGGAGCTCTCCAGGACGACGTACTCCGGTGAAACGAGGAGGTTGTCGTTTTCGAAGAAGCTGCGGCGCTCCAAGTGGGCTACAACGTGGTCGTGGTTCCCCGCGACGTACACCGTTTTGCAGTCCAGCTTGGCTAACTGCCTCAGCGGGGCGTAGGCTGTCGCGAAAACGTCCTTGGCTTTAGCGCTCCACAGCTCGAAAATGTCGCCAAGCAGAATAAGCAGCGAGGGTGGTTTGCCGGCTAGATACCTCAGAAATGCTTCAAACTCCCTAAACTTTGTAAGGAATCCCCCCTTATACTTTAAACCGAAGTGTATATCCGAGACTATAACTGCTTCCTCGCCCTCTTCAAGCTTGATGAGAGGGACTTTACGACCGCCTAGGGCAACTGCGCCGATTTCCACGCCCCCCACCGCTGGGCCGCATCTTTTGCTGGCAGGGGCATCCCGCCCGGGCCTTAATTAATTTAAGGGCCTGTTCCCGGATTTGTGTCGTGTCCTACGCATACGCCGACCGCGGCGTTGTTCGGAGATTGGGCGCTAAGGCCCTTCTCTGGTACCCCTTTGCTCGCCTGGACTGCAAAGGCGAGCCGGGCTGGAGCTACATAGTGGACTGCTTCGCATCCAGCCTGCTGGGCTCGAGAACCCTACGCCTCCTGCTATCCCGCAAGGTCCCTTCGCGCCTCCTGGCTCCTGTAGAAATGTCTGTGGAGGCTCCTGTAGTCGAGCCTTTGAGATGCTCCAAGGAGCTTCTCGGCGAGCTCGTGGAGCTGGCGAGCGGCTCAGAGGAGCCTCCGCGACCGGGTTTCTTTTTCGACCAGGTGGACTACACTGCCGCCAGGCTGTTCGGAGCGAAAAGCGCGGTTGGGAAAATCGAGGAGACTTTCAGAAACTATGCGGTCTCCTCCCTTCCCATGAGGTTTGCCCAGGAGGTCAAGCCTGAGTTGCTGGAGTACCGCGGGGTTGTGCATGTCCTCATGGTAGTTGACGCGGAGAGGCGGGTGTTCATCGTCCTCGGGGGTGAGACAATGCGCTCAAGGCTCCACGAGAGGTACCTCCTGGGAGAGCCCGCGGTAAAAATGGAGCTTGAAAGGGCCTGCGGATTAAGCCTTTGAGTAAAGCCAGCAAGCCACTTGATGGCCGCTTTCAACCTCCAGGAGCTGGGGTTCCTCCCTCTTGCATCTCTCGGTTGCGTAGGGGCATCTGGGGTGGAAGCGGCAGCCGGGAGGCACCTCTATGGGAGAGGGCGGCTCCCCCTGCAGCACGACCTTCTTCCTACTCCGTGAGTGGCGTGGATCGGGGACGGGTACGGAGGCCAGCAGATAGCTAGTGTAGGGATGCAGGGCTCTTTCGAAGATTGTCTCGGAGGAAGCGGTTTCAACGATCTTGCCCAGGTACATAACCGCGATTCTGTGACTCATGTAATTCACGACTCCTATATCGTGCGAGATGAAGAGGTAGGAGATACCCGTTTTCGCCTGTACTTCCTTGAGCATGTTGAGAATCTGGGCTTGCACAGAGACGTCGAGCGAGGACGTGGGCTCGTCCAGCACGATGAAGGAGGGCTTAAGTAGGAGCGCTCGAAGGACCGCGACTCTCTGCTTCTGCCCCCCGCTGAGCTCGTGCGGGTACCTGTAGAGGTGGTCCCGCCTCAGGCCGACGCTTTCGAGCTGCTCGACGAGGTACTCCTCCATA